>CAZRLO010000074.1:0-13945 GCA_964600965.1 uncultured Rhodobacter sp. | reverse complement strand
GGAACCGGCTCACATCAAAGCTGGCGGCCATTTTGACCGGCTCGGCCATGGTATCGGCAAAGCCCATCTCCAGCGCCTCGGCGGCATCCAGCCAGGTTTCCTTGGCCATCAGTTTCGCGATGTCCTTTTCCGCCTTGCCGGATTTTGCGGCATAGCCGCGCAGCAGGCTGGCACCAATCTTGTCGAGCGCATCGGCCATGGCGCGCATATCAGCCGCCGTGCCCATCACCATGCCGGACGGGTCATGGATCATCAGAAAGGCATTTTCCGGCATGATGATTTCATCGCCGGCCATGGCAATATAGGACGCGGCCGAGGCGGCGATGCCGTCGATGGTCACGGTTACAGTACCCGTATGGCGTTGAAGGGCGTTGTAGATCGCCACCGCATCAAAGACCGAACCACCCGGACTGTTGAGCCTGAGCGTTAGCGGAGCCTTGTCGGGCAACTTGCCGAGATCAGCCAGAAACGCCTTGGCCGACACGCCGTAAGCGCCAATTCCATCATAGATCGAGATTTCCGCGCCCGCATCAAGAGCGCAGATTGAATACCAGTTGTTCATGGGTTCATCCTTGTGGATTGGATAGTTTGGCCGTTTGCTTGCCCGATTTCTGGGGATCAGCCTGCTTTTGCGGAGTGGCCCGCGCCCCCTGGGTCTCGCCGGGGCTGGTGGAATAGGTCAGGCCAAGTCCTGCGGCCCGCTCTGCATCCGCGGCATTCTCGCGGTCGATTTCTTCGATATCGTAACCGGTGGCCTCGACGGCTTTGCGCCGCGACATCAGCCCAGCGTTGATCCCGAGCAATTGCGCCTGAATGTCTTTGAGCGGATCGACCCAATCCCAACGCGGCGGGATCCAGTGCACCGGTTCCGTCTTGGCCATATCAGGCAGGTCGAGTGCACCGGACAGGGCCGCCGCCTCCAGCCAGCGCGTCCAGACAGGGCGGCAGAACTGATGCGCCATCACCCCGTGCTGCAACTGCCCGATCCGGCGGCGGAACTCGACCAGCTCGGCGCGCAGGCTGGAATAATTGGCCTGGCGCACATCGCCGGTCACCAGATGATACGGCAGACCCAAGGACGCCGAGATCGCCAGCAGGGTGCGATACTGAAACGCCTCATAACCGCCGCCCACGTCGGCGGGGCTGGAGAACTTGATATCTTCGCCGGGCAGCAGAACCTGCAGGGTGCCGGGCTCGAGGCTGGCGATGCCAATGCCGGTGCCTTCGTCCTCGATCTCGCCCATCATTGGATCTTCGGGCGCGTTTTTGGTGACAAAGCCCGCGAACATGGCAGCGGTTTTCTTGCGGTCGAGTTCGGCGTCATCGTATTGATCGAGCAGAAACAGCCGCACCATCGCCGGGGCCACATGTGGCAGCCCCCTGATTTGCCCCGCGTCGATCGGGCGGTAGATGTGGAGCACATCCTCGGCCGGCACGCGGCTGGTTTCCGGAATTACGTCCCCCCGGTCCGTGCTGTCACCGGGATGGCGGCGGCGGAAGTGATAGGCGACGCGGCGTCCGATCAGATCGAACTCGATGCCGCAGCGGATCGGGTTGCCGTTTGGCGCTGTCTCGGTTTTCTCGAACGGCAGCATTTCCGATTGCAGCAGCTGCAACTGCATCGGCACCAGCAAGCCGTCCTCAGAACGCCTTGGCCGGATGCGCACGAAGCATTCGCCCGCCACAAACATCTCACGGGCAATCATCGCCTGCAGCCCATAAAAATCCGTCAGCCCGTCAGCGTCCGCCTGATTGGTCCAGGCCAGCCACAGGCGTTGGACCCGATCGCGAAGCTCCCCGTCCTCGATCAGCGACGAGGGTTTGATCCCGTCGCCAACCAGATTGGCGGCATAAGCCTCGCAGGCATTGGCGGCGTAGCCGTTGGTGACCACCAGTTCCCGCGACCGCGCCAACAGACGCGGCCCTCCCGAGGCCACCAGCGAGTTGATGTTTTCCAAGGGTGGCTGCCAGCCCCGCAGACGGCGGCGTGACATCGCCCCTTCGAGACGGGCGCGCACAGAGGACGGGTCGCCAGTGGAGTGGCGGCGAAAGGCGTTGAACAATCCCATCCGTCAGAGGCCTTTGGTGGTGGTCACGCGGACCTGACGAATGACAGACCGGCCCTCGAGCGCGGCGAACTCCCGGTCCAGCACATCGATGGCGCGGTCGATTTCGGCGAGGCTGCGGTATTCCACCGTCTTGCCGTCATAGCTGACCCGGGCCACGCCGCTGGCGCGCGAGGCCGCCAGTGCCTCGCGGCGGGTTTGCAGTTCTGCCAGAGTGGCCATGCTGTTTCTCGATGCCTGTCATTGACATATAGGTCGCTGACACCTATCTAATGTCATGACCATTGTAACCGTTGTCGAAATGCCAGAATTCCAGCGTCGTGCCCGCGCAATCATGAGTAATGGCGAGCGTATGGAACTGATCGATTTTGTCGCCCGCAACCCGATGAGCGGCGTTTCCATCGGCGGTGGTGTGCGCAAATTCCGTTTTGCGCGCACGGGCAGCGGTAAAAGTGGCGGTTACCGGGTGATCCATGTCTTCAGCCCCGAGGACGGCACACCGGTCATATTGATCACGGTCTTCGCAAAGAACGAGAAGGCCAACCTGAGCAAGGCTGAAACCGAGGCCGTAAAAACCCTGGGCAAGGCCCTGACAGAAACCTACAGGAGCAAGCGATGAGCGACGCCTTCAACAGCATCGAACAAGGTCTGAAAGAGGCTCTTGCCCACGCCAGGGGCAAAGGTCCGGCCACCATACACGAGATCGATATTCCGGAGCCCGATGTTCAACTCATTCGCGCCAGCACCGGCCTTTCGCAGGCCGAGTTTGCGCGCAGTATCGGCGTGAAAAAGGGCACGCTCCTCAACTGGGAATACCGCCGTCGCCGCCCTGACGGCCCGGCGCGCGTCCTGCTGGCCATGATCGCCAAGGATCCTGAAATTGTTCAACGCACACTCCAAGGTTGACGCTCTAACTCATATAATTTGAGCGCACGGATCTGCGCTGACGCGTAGACAAGGCCGAGCGGCTTGACTTGGCTGGCACTGGCGCATCCTGTTCCGGCACCGCGACCTGGCGCTCCAACTCATCCCATTGTTTGTCCGACCAGCGATCCGCCCCGAGGATCCACGCCGCCGCGCGGGCATAGACCCGGCAATCGAGCGCCTCGTTGCGTTCCCTGAGTTTCTGCCACTCCAGCCGCGCGAACCCACGCTTGTTGCGCACCGTCACCAGTTGCTCGGCGACCAGCTGTTTCAGCCATTCAGAATCAATCCAGCCCGGCAGGTGCAATGTTCCCGGCGGGAACAATGCTCCAACTGCCATTTCCTCGGGCGTCGGCCGTTCAAGGCGCAAGAACCGGTAGGTCTCGGATTTGAAGGTCGACACTGCCACCGTCCAGAGCCGCGCGCCCCGGCGCAGGCGTTTGCCGGCGATGGTTGCATCCACGAAGGTCGGCCCCGACACCGGGCTGGCGCGGTTGAACCCCTCGACACCCTTTACCGGAGCGACCTGGCCGAACCCGACCTTGCGGGCCCAGCCATACACGGCGGGGGTTTCATAGCCGGTGTCAACGGCAAGCCGCGCGATGGTCATAGATGTGCCATTGGCATGTTGCCATGTTCGTCCCAGAAGCTCTGTGAGGCCACTCCAGCAAGCCTCCGATCCCGGGCCGCCCTCGATCACGATATGGTCGATCAGCCAGCTTTCCAGCCCGCGTCCCCAGGCCCAGACGTCGACCTCGATCCGGTCTTTTTGAACATCGGCCCCGGCGGTCAGGAACAAGGCTTTCGCGGGAACTGTGCCAGCACTCCAGTCTTCCTTGCGGTCCAACAGCCGCTGCCAGTCGGGCGCTTCGCCAGACTCGACCCATGTCTCGCCAAGCGATGTGTTGACGAAAGTCTTCATTGCCTCGTCACCACCAGCGCGTGCCGAGAGGAACGCTTTCACCATCGCTTCAAGCCGCACCCAGGGCGAGTAAATCTCGTTGAGATGGAACCCGGCAATACCGGCGAAGGGCGCGTTCGCTTGCCAACGCCCCTGTCTGACCGCTGCCCAGCGGGTTTCGTCACGCCATGCGGCATCACAGTCGATACAATGATACCGGGCTGTTTCGGGACGATGCGCGCCACCCGCCGCCTTGTCCCATTTGACCTGGCTCCAGACCAGCACCTGCTCGGCCCCGCAGTCCGGGCAAGGCACCCAGTATTGGCGCTGGTCACTTTCTTCATACGCCGTTTCGATCCGGCTTGCCCCCTTGTTCGTGGGCGTCGACACCAGCACGATCTTGCGGTTCCAGAACGTCACGGTTCGTTTCTTCGCGAGGTTCACCGGATCCCCCTCGGCACCGGCGCTGAACGGATAGCGATCGACCTCGTCGCACATCAGCAGCCGGATCGGGCGGCTTGCCAGCCCCGAAGGCGCGTTTGCCCCGACAATCGTCAGATGCCCGCCCGGAAACCGCTTGTGCAGGATCTTGTTGTTGCCATCGCGCGATTTGGGATCGGCGATCTTGCCAGTCAGGCAGGGCGTATCGCGCGCCATCGGTGAAAACCGGTCCTTCGACCAGGTCTCGGCGTCCCGCTCGGTCGGCATCACCACCATGATCGGCGCCGGGTCCTGATCGATGTGATAGCCGACGGCACAGAGTTGTGTTTCGGTCTTGCCCGTCTGGGCAGATGACATGACAACCACCATTTCGACATTGGCATCCGAGATCGCGTCCATGATCCCGCGCTGATATTCGGCGCGTGAGGTGCGCCACTGCCCCGGTTCGGCGCTGGCTTCAGAACTCAGCCGACGGTTCTGGTCTGCCCAGTCACTGATCGTCAGCTCCGGCGGTGGCCGCAGGGTCTGGAGCGCCGTCTTCACCGTCCGGCGCAGGATCGGTGAGCCCGATATCGTCAGGATCGGTGCCTGTTTTGTCGTCTGGGTCCGATTGCACATCGCTGTTGGCCAAATCCTCAAGAACGTCCCGCAATGTCCCGCGCAGCAGGTCCCGTGTTCCGGCCAGGTTGCCCGTTTCATAGACCAACGGGGCCAGCCGATCCGGCAGCGACAGCAACCGGGTGCGCAACAACGCCAAAACCGCAATCCAGGCGGCCTCGGCGTCGTCCGCGGCAATCAGCGAACCGCGCCGCTGGTTCGCTTCCATTTCCGCAAGATCAGCCCGGGCCCGGATGAACCGGGCACGTTCCACAGCATAATCCGGTGCCCCGGCCTGGGCGCTCATTGCCTGATCGCGCAGGTAGCGCACATAGCCCCTAACCGAGCCGATCAGGTCATATTGCCCCCGCGTTGCTTTCGGGATCACTCCTTCGCGGCTCAGCTGCTGCACCCGGCGTTCGGACAGGTCCAGAAGCTTTGCGATTACCGCGAGGGGCTGTGTGGCGGCGGCCATTTACCAATCCTCTCGGGTCTATCAACGCAATGATATTGCTGCGTCTTTACTGGATAGCCACCCCGATCAGAGCGATGCTGATTGCACCGAACGATGCAATCAAGGACGAAAAGCATGCCCACACTCAGTGAAACTCAGACTCTCATTCTTTCGCGCGCCTCTCAGCAGGCCGACCGCATTGCCTTGCCGCTGCCCGACCGCCTGCGTGGCGGGGCCGCCAACAAGGTGATCGTGCCCTTGATCGCACGCGGCCTGCTGGATGAGGTCGAAGCCGACCTGCGTAAAAATGAGCCCACATGGCGCAAGACCGGCGACGGCCACGGTACCACGCTGGTCATTACCAACGCGGGGCTCGAGGCCATTGGCGTCAAACCCGACATGCCGAAGGCCGATCCAAATCGGCCAAAGCCGAAAACCCGCGCAGGCACGAAACAGGCCCGGCTGATCGAGATGCTAAACGCCTCCGACGGGGCGACCATCTCCGAGATCGTGACCGCGCTCGACTGGCAATCACACAGCGTGCGCGGGGCGATGTCGGGGGTGCTGAAGAAACGCCTCGGCCTGACCATTACCTCCGAAAAGGCGGAGCAAAGGGGGCGCGTTTATCGCATCGTTTACTGATTACGATCGACCCATCCATCTTCCCGCCGTTCCGCTGGAGCGGCGGTTTCTCGTTCCGAGCGCCGTGCCCTGATCGCTTCGAAAACCCGCCGCAGCGCGAACGATCTCGCCAGGCTGACAAGGCTGAAAATCCCGCCCATCTTCATGTTCTGCACCAGCGTGGTATGCAACCCGAAGACCGGGAAGATCAGGATCTGCGTTGCGACGGCAACGCCGTAGCCCACCGCGATATTGGCGACGGCCTCGACCAGCGACATAGCCCGGCTCTGCTTCATGCAGCTTCACGTCCGGATTTGATCTCGTCAAAAGCGCGTCCGTCGCTGTCCAATACGGCCGGCTTCCCGGTGAATTGCTGCCAGCGCTGTACCGCCACATCGACATAAGCCGGGTTCAGCTCGATCCCGAGACAGACCCGCCCAGTGGATTCCGCCGCGATCAACGTGGTGCCCGATCCCATGAACGGCTCATAGATCGCCTGACCCGGGCTGGAATTATTCAGAATCGGACGGCGCATGCATTCCACCGGCTTCTGCGTGCCGTGCACGGTTTCGGCGTCCTGATCCTTGTTGGCAATCTGCCACAGCGTCGTTTGCTTGCGATCTCCGGCCCAATGGCCCTTGCCGGTTTTCTTCACGGCATAAAGGCAGGGTTCATGCTGCCAATGGTAATCGCCCCGGCTCAGAACTAGCCGGTCCTTGGCCCAGATGATCTGCGATCTGATCTTGAACCCCGAAACTTCGAGGCTTTCAGCGACCTCCCCAGCGTGGAGCGCGCCATGCCAGACATAGGCCACATCACCCGGAAACAGCGCCCAGGCCTCGCGCCAGTCAGCGCGGTCGTCATTCAGCACCTTGCCGGTGCGTTTGGTCTTCGCCGCGCCGGTCTGGTTGCGCCACGACGGATCGTATTCCACACCGTAGGGAGGATCGCTGACAAGCAACAACGGTTTGATGCCATCCAGCACCCGCTCGACATCGGTCGCCACCGTGCTGTCGCCGCAAAGCAGTCGATGGTTTCCCAGCACCCAGAGGTCGCCCGGACGGCTGACCGGATCCTCCGGCGTCTCGGGAATGTCATCCTCGCCCTCCTGCGCGCCGTCGCCGTCAGCAAGCCCGTTCAGCAGGTTGTTCAATTCCTCGTCGGTAAAACCGGTCAGGTCGAGATCGAAGTCCGCCGCCTGCAAATCACCCAGTTCCAGCCCGAGCAGCTCATTGTCCCATTCGGCATTCTCACCCGAACGGTTGTCCATGATCCGAAAGGCCCGCGCCTGGGCCTCGGTCAGCCCTTTCGCCACGTGCACCGGTGCCGTTTCCAGCCCCAGTTGCTGCGCGGCCGCCAACCGGGTGTGTCCGGCCAGCACGATCATCGCCTCATCCACCACGATGGGTTGACGCCAGCCGAACTCCCCGATCGAGGCGGCAACCGTGGCAACGGCTTTCTCGTTGCGCCGAGGGTTGCGCGCATAGGGAATGATCTGCCCGAGGGGCAGGTCGATCACGTCCATCGGATTATCCTTGAAAAGCTGTGCCGAAACGAAACGGGTCAGCGCGCGAAACGAAATGGGTCAGAGGGGCCATTTCGTTTCAGAGGGGTTTTACGGACCCTCAGGCCCTTGTTTCATTGGGGTTTTGGTCAAAACGAAACGAAACGGGTGTTTTTTGAAACGTCACTGGGAAAGCCTCGCGCCTCGCCCCCCCGTATACGTTTACAGCGGGAAGGGACCCGTTCAATATCAATGGGTTATGAGTCGATGCCAATGTTCTGTGCTTTGCGTTCTGTCTTGAAACCGTTCATCATCCCTACGTATTTATCGAACTTACCACCCATATACCGGCGAGACCCGAAATCTGTCTGGCAGAAAACAATCTTTTTTCATTTTTTCTCAGATTGATCCGTTATCGGACCGGGCAAGCTCGATCACACGCTGCATCGAGAGCTTTGAGGATACCTGTCTCCTGTTCAAATGATGGGCAATCAGGCAAAGCCCATAGATCCAATGCTGGTGGGCCGACGCCCGCGCGAGGCCGACCGTCCAGCAGATGGTTTTCCAGCGCGCGCCCTGGGCTTTCATCCAGACAATCTTGCCGTCATCTGGTTCGAGGCACGCGGTCCAGGTCAGGGTTTCCTCCATCCGGCTTATGGCTTCAGGCGATGGCAGTACCCGCATCGGCGTGGGTTCCTGCCCCACCTTGTCGGCAAAGCTGTGGAAGTATTCTGGCCACGCGTTGAAATACCCGGTGAGCCTGGGCTCGGGCAGGCGTTTGAGCACGAAGGCGGACTCGGACAGGCGCGCCTCCACGAGACTTGGGGTCCATTTCGTCATCGCGCGTCCTCCCCATCCCGTGGGCGTTTGCCGTAGAGTTTTTCACCAAGCTGGCGGACCAGTTCCCGCTCCGGCCAAGTGAGGCGTTGATCATCGAGCGAGACAGCGAGCATGCCCTGTTCATTCCAGCCATCGCGTTTGACCTGATCGGGATTGCGCCGGCTGCCACCAAACCCACGAGGGGTAAAGCTCATGCCCTTCATGGCGACACCTCCGGCAGCAGGGCCGCGTATCCGATGACGTCGGTGACCCCATCGCGATAGGTGGGGTCATGGTTGAGGCGGGCGAGTTTCAGATCGATCATGCAAAGCACGACCTCGGCGGGGGTGATGGGCCGATCCAGCGTCAACGACCAGCGCGCGGCAATCGCGGCCATGGCTTCCATCGGCGGTCCGTAGGCAGTGCGGCGGTCGTCAAGCACCCCGGCCGTATGCTCAAGAACATTGCGGGCACTCATTTGAGACCCCCTTTGGTTTCAATGGCCCAAAGCAGGATCGCGATGGCGTCGGCCTCGTTGTCGTCCTTGGGGGAAAAGCCACGTGCACGCGCCGCCTCGATCATCATGGTTTTGCTCGCATTGCCCTTGCCGGTTGCCGATTTCTTGATCGTGCCAACGGGGACGCCCTGATAAGGCACGCCCCGCATTTCGGCCCAAGCAGTCAGGACCGCCATCAGCCCGCCATAAACGTGCGAGGCATCGACTCCTTTGTGGTTTCTGACTTCTTCGTAAAAGATTGCTTCGATCGGTCCTGCGAGCCGGTCCATTTCACTCAGCCAGTTCGTGAAGCGCAAATACCGCATGCCGCCACCGTCAAAGCGGCTGGGTTTGAACGATACCGTTCCGCTGGTGATCAGGCCGTCGTAGCCGCGCAGGGCCCAGCCGGTCGTTGTGCCGAGGTCAAGAGCCAGAACCGCCTTGGCGCGGATTTCTGTCTGAATTGGGTCTTCGGGGTTTAGCCGGGCGCTTGCCCCCGGCGCTACGACCCCTTGTGGTTTCAGGGATATTCCGCAGAAACCTCTGCGCGTATTTGTATTGTGGCGCGCAAAGCCTCTGTCACGCAAAGCTTCAGAAAACCGTTTGATTGAGCCAATGAAACACTCGTGCACCTTTGCCCAGTTTTTCCAATCGGCAAAAAGTTCCGAGGTTCCGGATGTCTGGTTCACATCCACCAGGCATTGGGATTCCATCCAATTGTTGACTGCATCATGATAATCGGATTGGGGTGCGACGGGTGCGACGGGTCTCGTCTTATCAGACGTATAGGCGCGCGTATGCGCGCGCGTAACGCCTATATAGGGACTACCTGTCGAACCCGTCGCAACCATTGATTTCATGGGCATTTTATTTCTCCTCAAATAGGTCATTATTGCTGTCATTTATGGTCAGCCCCCGATATCCACGGGCTTTCCGGGTGTTCATTTTTTCAAACCCGCGGTTGCCGAGGTTTTCAGAAAACCGCTTCATGGATCCGGGGTATTCGCCGTTGGCCTCGGCCCATGATTTCCAGCTGGCAAAAAGCGCGCTCGAGCCCGACCACGCGGCAGGAGCTTTTTCGCAAGCCTCCTCAAGCCAGCGGCCCATGGCGTCTTCGGCCTCGAAATAATCCTCGGTGGCTGCCATCACGGCCGCAGGGGGGCAAAGGCCCTCTCGCTGCCACGCGAGACAGCCTTCAAGCGCCCAGGCGAGGATGCCGTCCTTCTCGGTCAGCAGACGTTCCTGAAGCCGCTGGTCGCGTTTTGCCGGTGGGATGGTGATCGTGAACGGCACCATGTGGAGGCGCCGGCGCATGGCCTCGTCCACATTGCGGATCGAGGGCTTGTGGTTGCCGACGATCAGCAATTTGAACTGCGGGATGAACTCGAAGAAATCCTGACGCATGAACCGCGCGGTGATCTTGTCGCCCCCGGTCAGCGCCTTAAGCTTGCTTTCGGCCCAGCGACTGCCCTGTTCGGTCTCGATCGAGGTGACGATGCGGGCGCCCCGCAGCCCCGCCATGTCGGTCGGGTGCCGATCCCCATGGGTTGCCATGAACATATCCATGGCCGCGACGGTGGCGTAGTCGCCCATGATCGCGGTCAGCGTATTGGCAAACACCGACTTGCCGTTGGCACCGGTTCCGTAGAGGAAAAACAGCGCGTGCTCGGTGGTAACACCGCTCAGGCAATAGCCCGCCATGCGCTGAAGATAGGATTGCAGCTCGGCATCGCCGCCGGTGACCGTACGCAGGAACTCGAGCCACACCGGGCACTCGCCCGCGACGGAAGCGCCCGCTGTCTTGGTCATGAATTGAAGCGGCTCATGGGCGCTGACAGCCCCGCTCCTGAGATCGATGACGCCATTGGGGGTGTTGATCAGCCAGGGATCGCGATCCCAGATGTCGGTCGTGCTGGCCAGACGTCGGTCGCTGCGCGCAAGGCGCTCGACGGCGGAGACGGTTGAGGCAGACGAAAGCTTGGTTCTGATCTTGGCGGATATGGCGCGTGTGGCGGTTTCACGACAGATCTGACGTGACAGATCAAACGCTTGTAACGTGTTTTCGCGGGTCCAGACGATGCCTGTCCATTTGAACCACTGCCCCCAACCGGCAACGAAACGCCAGCTTTCGCCGTGGCGAGTGGCAAAGGTGGCTGCCAACGCGTCTTCGCTATAACGCACTGGCGCGGAGCCGCCTTGATCTCCGGGACCATTGCCGTTGCCTTTGGCGTCATCAGTTTCCTCGGCCGTGCCCGGGTCACCGTTTCGCTCGGCATCGCGCTTCCAGAGACGTTCTGCCTCCTGGCGAAGGCGGCCGTCAGGCCAGGGCGGCTCAATGCGCGCGGCGTTATAGGCAACGATCTCGTCCCAGGCCTCACCAGGGGTGACATGGCCCTCGCGACAACGGCGGATCCAGTAGCCGATGATGCGGGAGAGCGCGTCAAAGCGTGTGGTGCCATCGGCCCCGCCCTCGCGCACCTTGCGCCCGAAGAGTTCCGGCACGCTGCCTTTGGTGCTGGAGGCATCGTTAAAATCAAGATCCGAGGCCGCCTCGCCCTCAAGCGGCGGCATGGCAATCACCGCTTCGATCAGATCGCCGATGTCATAGTCACGTGCTTCATGATGCAGGATATCGACCAGCCGTCGCACGCCGGATTTGGCATGGATGGAGCCCGCCACCCGGATCGGCTGATGGGCCGAGCGAAACGCCGGATCACCGCCGGCTTTCGTTGCGATCGTGTGGCGCGCGCGACAAACGCGGGCGATGTCGTCGCCTGTCGCCGGTTCCGTCAGGCGCCAGTAGAGGTGGCGCTTGCGCTGGCCTTCGGGCGTGACACCACCCGAGGCCACTTCGAGCGTGGGTGTCCCGAGATGGCGCGCCAGATGTTCGCTTTTGGCCGCAATATCCCCGTGATCAAGATCAACGAGAACGACCTGCGTCTCGATGATATGTTCGGCGCGCGCTTCGCCGGCTTTGGCAACCGTGCCCGGAATGACAAAGAGCGCCATTCCAGAATTCCGCGCCCAATCGGCCTGCAGGACCAGCTTGTCCACGAGATCGCTGCCGGTTTTTAGAAACGGGGTATGGGGCGGCGCATCGAGCGCGCCTTTCTCCGCCAGAGCGCGCACCGGAACCAGATATTCGCAATAGCCAAACACCACATCGGCGAAGGTTGTTATCATCTCACGGTTGATTGCTGTCGCGATATCACCCTGATTGACATCGGTCGGGCTCGTCATCCCCAGCACCTCGCGCGCCAGTCGCAAAACCGGCATTGGAAATGCTCGGGATCGATGGTGTGGCGCCCCAGAAGCTCACCGGCATCGCAGGCTTTCAGAATGGTGACCGCCTTGTCGCTGGCCGCTTGCGCGCGCGCTGCATCAAACGGCACCAGTTCGTGCCAGATTTCACAGGTATCCTTGTTGATCGCGGTAAAAAGCGCCGGCGCTTCCGCGAGGCCAAGATAGGCCTGATAGAGCGCGATCTGGGTGGCATAGATCGACTTTGATTTGACAACTCCGCGCTTGACGATGTCGCGCCAGTTCCTGGCGTTCGCCGATTTGCATTCCCAGAGGGCTGGCACCGCCATGCCGTTGGGGGTGGCCACCACGACACCGTCGGCATGTCCTTTGATGCGCCCGCCTGCTGCGGAAAACCCGAACTGGCCGCCTTCTCGGCTGCGGGTTCTCAGGTCAAACCCGGCTTTGCGAAGCCAATCGATAGCAAGGTCTTCGAGCACATGGCCAAGCGCGAATATCCGCAAGGTTTGCCCGTTAAACCCGGCCCCATCATCCTTTTTTACATGGAGATACTCGTATTGCAGGCGGCGTTGGCACGCGTCCCCCAGACGGCTGCCACCGAGATAGTCTCGTGGCACATGGCGCGCGTTTTCGGCAACAAGGGCGGTATCAATGTAGCCGTTGACACCGTCAGCGAATGTCGGAGGCGTTTCCCGGTGATTGAAATCAAGCAGGTCAGCCATCAGAACGGCACCTCCGACTCTGTTCGGGGTGCGCTTGTGCCCATGGACTCGAGATAACCGTCGACCGCCGCCTCGGCGAGCTTTGCCGCCTGCTGTGCATCGAGGTCGGTGAAGCGCGTCTCCCAGCCTGTTTCCGCCATGAGGGCGGCCATGAATTTGAGAGCGTTTCGGAGCGCTGCGCGTTCGCGCGAATCGGGATCAATCACGCGCGCCCCTCTGCGGTCTTTTGGATCCGAAAGGCCGGATTATGGTGGCTCGCGCGCAGGGCGCGCAGGCATGGTCTCGTTGGTTTCGTCATGAAATCTTGCTCCGGTTTCCCTCTCACATACCGGCGTGAGCGGAAAACTGTCGGGCAGGAACTTTCCCAGAACAAGCGCTCTGGAAAACGCGTTGAAAACCGCGTACGAAAACAACCCTGACGAAACTTATGGAGCAGACCCGAATGAGTGCATTCAATCCCCGCATTTTCACCAACCCCGGTCGCCTGAAAGAGATTGCCCCCCAAAGGCTGAAAGCGTTCCTCACCCCGTGGCGGGATTATTTTACGGAGCGTGGCCTTGATCTTTCAGCCGCACCAATTACCGATCTGCCGTTTGAGGACATCGCCCATATCCTGTTGAACCCGGATGAATCGGTGCCCGAGAAAATGGTGGACGCGCTTTATTATGTGCACGAAACCGCCAACAACGAGGACATGGAAGAACTGCTCGAGCGCGCCGAGCATGCAGGGCTCGAGCTCGATGCTGATCCCGAGGTGACAGTCGCCGATGTCGCGGTCCAGATATGGCTGATAAAGCCCGATCTGCTTCAGCGTCACCACGCCGAGACCGTGGCGTTCAAGCGCACCAATTTCATGTATTTCTCCGGATCAGCGGCAAAGAAAACCGCCGGCTCACTCCCCGACATTTCCGAGACTGCCTTCAAGGCCATGCAGGAGCACATGGATGGTTGGTTCGAAAAAAAGCGCCGTGGACACGATTGCCGTATCTTCGCATTTCCACGTGGCAAGAAAGTCTGGCTGCTGGTTCGCCACGGAATGCCGATGCGCCGCGAGGGCAAGCATCAGGACAACGGCGAAAGCGGCATCGCTTTTTATCGGCCACAACAGCATGACGTGCTGATCTATGACAGCGAGACCG
>CAZRLO010000073.1:0-14165 GCA_964600965.1 uncultured Rhodobacter sp. | reverse complement strand
GCTTCCAGCACGGCCCTTACCCGCCACTGGCGTGCTTCCAGCACGACCTTTCTCTTTGCATGGCGTGCTTCCAGCACGACCTTTCTCTTTGCATGGCGTGCTTCCAGCACGACGGTCGTGCTTGTGCAACGTCTCATTCCGCCAATCCGAGTGACCGAACCACATCACGTGGCGGGTATCTGCGACGCATCCGGCGCTCAAGACACGCCGATGGCGCAGGACCAAGGGCGCAGGCCCGCCGCGCACCGTCCGGCCGTCCTCCGGCACCGCGATTGGCCAAGAAAGGCGCAACATATCGGGGTCACACAGTTATGGCCGGGATAAAGTGCCCGTAACTTGCGCCTGCTCACCGCACCACGGCCCGTGATTGCTTGGCTCTGTGGTATGCGCGGACAAGGTCCGCCAGAAAGCCTGTAGCGTTCGATGGAGAAAAGTCGGTGCATGGGTCCGTTGGAATTACGCCATTGACACCATTGCCTTTTCTGTTGGCGGCTTGCCGTGGCGTGCAGGCGACCGTATCCGCACAGGCCATAGGTTTCGGCACGAACCTCGGCCGGTCGCGGTCCGCCATAGGTTCGCGCCGATCTCTCGTGTCCCGGGGCATGCCGTGGACGCCTGGTATTACGCCGTCGCTTCGGCCACCTCGGCCAGCACCTTGGCAACGTCCTCGCCCGAGACTTCCTGCAAGTGATCAAACGTCGCCTCGAACGAACCGACCCCCATGGTAGCCGAGCGGATTTCAATGATCAGACCCTGCATTTCGGCGGCCGGAATCTGACATGTCACCTCGTCCCAGCCCAGCCAGCCTTCCTTGGCCTCGAACCCGAATATCTGGCCGCGCCGTCCCAGCACGATTTTCTGAATGCGGGCAATGAACTGGTTGGGAACGAACACGCTGACCTTGTTCATCGGCTCCAGCAATACCGGCCGCGCGTCGCCAAGGCCATCGCGCATCGCCTGACCGCCCGCCTTGCGAAACGCCATTTCCGAACTGTCCACTGCGTGAAATTTTCCGTCGAACAACGTCACTTCGACGTCGACGACCGGAAATCCAAGCGGGCCATTGCTCATGCAATCCGTCACGCCGGCCTCTACCGCCGGGATATATTGCTTGGGGACCACGCCGCCGTGAATTTCGTCGTTGAACGCGAAACCGCCACCGCGCGGTCGTGGCGCAACCCTCAGGTGGACCTCGCCAAACTCGCCATGCCCGCCGCTTTGCTTGCGATGGCGCACGCGCTTTTCCACCTTCTTGCGGATCGTTTCGCGATAGGCGACCTTGGGCGGCGTTGAATTCACGACCAGACCCGAGCGGTTTTTCAGCCTCTCAAGCCCCAGTTTCAGGTGCATTTCGCCCTGACCCTGAAAAATCTGTTCGCCGGTCGATTCATCGAAATCGGTGGAAAGCGAGGGATCCTCTTCCATGATCTTGCGCAGGTTTTCCGGCAATTTCACGTCATCCCCGCGATTGGCGGTCTTGATTGCCAGCCCGAACAGCGGTGCCTGCGGCGCGCATACGCCGTCATCCGCCGCCTTGTCGTCATGGGTCAGCACATCGCCGGTTTCGGACTCGTCGAGCTTGGTAAAGCCGACGATATCACCGGCGACGACGTTTTGCGTGATTTCCATCTTTGCGCCGAACAGCCGGTTCAGGCTGGCCGGGCGCGCCTTGTTCAGGGTATCACCGCTGCTCATGGTTCCGGACATGACCCGCCCCAGCGACATCTTTCCGGCATGCCCGGCATGCAAGGTCTTGAAAATGCGCACGCGGGTTTCGCCGCTTGGATCGATGCCCATACGCTCTGCCGTCGCGGCAACGCCGGGCGCGTCGTGGCGCAGTGCCTTCATCAGGCGACGAACGCCGTTGCCATTGGTGGCCGAACCGAAAAAGACCGGCACCACCAGATTTCCCGACAGGTCACGCGAAAGATTTTCGTAGATCTCCTGGTTTGACGGCACCACGTCTTCGAGCAGTTTTTCCAACAACGTGTCGTCGAAATCCGCAAGATTTTCAAACAGTTCCGTGCGGGCTTCGGATTCGCGATCCGCCACCTGCTGCGGCAGCGATATCATGCTGGACGGCTTGTTTTCCTGCCAGTGGAACGCACGTTCGCTGACCAGATCGACATGGCCGGTGATGGTGTCGCCGTCGCGGATCGGAATTTCGCGCAGGATCATCGGCTTGTCGGATGCGCTTTGAAACGCTTCCATCAGCGCTTTGACAGAGACCTCTTTCTTGTCCATCTTGTTGATGAACACGATGTGCGGGACGCCCAGTTCGTCCAGCGCACGCAACTGCGCCGCCAGCGTGATCGCCTTGGCCTCGTCGGGTTCGACAACAACGACCGCCACATCGGCCACCGACATGGCACAACGGGTTTCATGCAACAATTCGTTGGAACCGGGGCAGTCGATGAAGGTCCAGCTATCCCCCAGATATTCGGTGGTCGCCACATTCATTTCGGTCGACATTTCGTGGGCCCTGGCCTCGGGTGAGCTGTCGCCCAGACCGAACGGATTGCCGGGGGACGCATGACGGCCAAGCGCGCCCGCTTCGACCAGCAGCGCCTCGAGCAGCGAAGTCTTGCCGGAAAGATATGGGCCGCAGATCAGGGCAGTTCGGGGATTAGCGGAAGGGGCAGCGGCCATGTAGCACATCCTTTGTTTACCAATGGAGGGGTTTCATCGCGGCCAATCGCTTTCGGGCTTGTCCGAGAACAGGGCAGGGATCGGGGCGCTGAAACCGTGTTGATCCCAAGCCTGCCGTAAAAGCGGGTGGGATTAAAGGGCCGGGCCGAAAAAATGTCGCCCGCACGTCCCGTGGCGAACGGCCGGCCCGCTATCCGGCGCGGTGCCGGGTTGCCGCATAAAGCCCGACCGCCGCCGCATTGGAAACGTTGAGCGAGCCGAATTCGCCGACAAATTCGATCCTGGCCAGCATATCGCAGGTTTCGCGGGTCAGATGCCGTAATCCGGGCCCCTCGGCCCCCAGCACCAGCGCCACCGGGCCGGGCGGCGTCGCCGCCAACGCGGTTGTCAGCGATTGTTCCGCCGTACCGTCCAGCGCAATCAGCGAATACCCCATCTCTTTCAGCGACCGCATCGCGGACGCCAGATTTCCGACCCGCAAGTAGGGCTGACGTTCCAGCGCGCCCGAAGCGGTCTTGGCCAGGGCGCCGGTTTCAGGGGCCGAATGGCGCTGCGGTGCGATGACCGCGCGAGCGCCAAAAACCTCGGCCGAGCGCAGGACCGCGCCGACGTTATGCGGATCCGTCACCCGGTCCAGCAACAGCACCGGCGCCATGCCGCCCCGTGGCGCGCAAACCTCAGAGACCGAACCCCAGTCGAGCGGCGCGACCTCCAGCGCCGCGCCCTGATGCACCGATTGCGGATCTAGCGGCGCCGTGAACCGCCGCGGATCGGCCATTTCCGGTGCCAATCCACCTGCTTCGACGGCCTCGTGCAATCGGTCCCGCGCATTTTTGGTCAGGATCAGCCGTTGTTTTTGACGCCTCGGGTTGAGCAGTGCGTCGCGCACGGCGTGCAAGCCGAAAAGCCACAGGCTGCCCGGCGCGTCGCCCTTGTGGACACGTTCCTTTTCGACCACCCATGTCGGTTTTCTGGAGCGGCGCGGCGTCATGCGAATATCCGGTTTGTGAACCCGGATTTCATCGCATGCGGATGCGCCCGTGACAAGCCGCTGGCCCGCGCGACGGGACCGATTTTCCGGTTGACGCATGGCGGTCCCGCCACTATTCACGCCACTGGTCTCGGGACAGCGGCAGTTGCCGGTTCCGGCTCGGGCGACGTGCTGCAAGGTGCGGCAGCGGACTGTAACTCCGCCGGGGAGACCCATGCCTGGTTCGATTCCAGGGTCGCCCACCATCCATTCAACGCGATTGCAGTGCGCCTGTTCAACCGGCGACCCCGTCGATCATGCTGCCGCCGTTTCGCGTAAAATGGCTGCCAAGGCTGGAATATGTAGCCGGAAGATGCAGGAATTTCGAATAGGTCCGGATGGTCCAGCTAACCGGTCCCCGAAAGAAATAGCATTCGGGTGCCGCGATCTTGTCGATCTCACTTTTGTATTTATGGGCCGTACCTTTCGCGAGGTGGAACTGCAATTCCTTCGTATTCTCAAAGGTTTCGTGGATGATCAACGCGTTTTCTCCGCTCACTTCATAGACCTCGTAACGCCGCAATCCCTTTTCGATGGCATGAGCGTCCGTGCCAACGCGCTGCCACCAGTGTTTGAGTTCGGCCAGCGCCGCCCGATCCCGGGATTTGCAGGTCCATTTGGCGGTGACTTCGATGGCGGTCGCGCGATCGGGCTGTTGGTACGCATGCCGCACATAACCAAACGCAAGCCGCCCGAAGGTTGCGGGCACTCCTTTGGCCAGAACCGCCTCTGTGACCGCGACCGGGATATCGAGCCCGCGAACAAGGTGCCGCTCGGGCATCGCGACATTGCTCAGCGCCGCCATATGTTGCGTGGCGGTGGTCGAAAAATAGTGGTCAAGGGCCGCCGCGTCCCGGAACGTGTGGTGGACCAACACGGCATCCGCACCCACGGCGTGGTTGATTTCGGTCGCCAGAATGCCGGGATCGGCCTTTGCGCCGGCGTGGATGTCCGCCCATTCGCGCAACATTTCCCGGGAATCGGTTGATTTGCGGAACAATCCGTTCGGCGTTCTTGGCACCCATTTTCCGGTGATGCTGATTTCGGTTCCGATCTTGCTGGGTTCTGCCAGGACCGCGGCGAGCGGCTGATTGAAAATTTCGGTTTCCGTGGTTGTCATATCGTGCTCCTCTGGTTGAAATTCAGAATTCTCCCGACAATCGGGATTCCGGATCGGCGTGAAAAACCTGATCTGCAAATCCGTCGGCGACCGCCTCCAATTCGTCGGGCGTTGCTCCCAGCCTTGCGCGCGAGGCAAGGCTCTGGCCGACGGCCACGATCATTGCCGCGGCCACCTTCGCCGTCGGCCCCCTGCCATCGGTGCCGTATTGCACTTGTTGCAGGCGCGTCTCGATGAAATTTTCTGCGCCACTCAGAAGTGCCGTGACCTTTTGGCGTACCTCCGGATCCCGGACCGCCAGTTCGGTCGCGACCGAGGCGATCAGGCATCCGGCAGGATGGTTTGGCGACGCGACGCATTTGACAATTTCGGAAAAATAACCCCGGACGGCGGTTTCGACGTTTTTTTCGGTCGCCAACGGGATCGTCTGGGGTTGGCTGATCGTTGCCGCGTAACGGTCGATCGCCGCCATGAACAGATTGTGTTTGTTACCAAATTTTGCGTACAGGCTGGGCCGATTGATTGCCATTGCGCGGGTCAGATCCTCCAGCGATGCAGCATCGTACCCCTTGGCCCAGAAAACGCCGACCGCCGCGTCGAGCGCGGCGTCAACGTCAAAGGCCAGCGGGCGGCCGCGTGGCCTGGGGGATTCCCTTTTCATACCGAACGTTACAAAAATTAACCGGACGGCGCAAACCTTGTCTGTAAAGGGCGGCACGAGACGAGCCATGCGCGGCATTGTCGACCGCATGATTGAGGTCGTCCTTACAACGGCGTCGGTGGGGCGAGATATGGAATCCGGAGCCAACGTCGGCGAGAAACGGAGATTGGCATCGCCCAATTATTCTGTATTCTCGATAAATATCATAAGCTTATGAGCAATTCCGTTCGTCTAGTCGGCTAGACGGCCAGACGACCGAATGACCAGACGGCCAGACGACCGGTCAACCTGACGGTTAGACGACCGGTTGACCAGATGGCTAGACAGATAGACACGTGGACATTGCTACGGTTGCCGGAACTTTGCTTGCCGATCTTGGTGTTGTATGCCCGGAACACGCCGAATGCCGCACCCGGATTTCGTTCGAAAGTTCGACCCTGGCGCACGCGACAGGGGGCGGGCAAACGCTGCTGGATGCGAGACCGGGACCGAAACGCCCCAAAATGACCGCAATTTTCGGTATGATTTCAGGGAATTGATTGGCGGGTCCGGGAAACAGACCCTATGATGCGTCGCCAAAGCAGATCGGGGTCGCGGACAGATGCGGTTCCCGGATCGGAGCAGGAAATGCCGGTATCCTTCGCAACGACCGCGGCCATCCGATACGGTTACGGGTTGCCTCAGGTCGTTGAACCAACCGAAAGCGCCGCGGCCATGTTGGCGTTGTTGCGCAAACCGGACGCCATGGCGCGGTCTTTCCCAATCACTTCTTTTGCCGTCCGCGCCGGGCAAGAACGTGCGCGCGGCGAATTGCGAAAGGCGCGGCGCGAAAACAAGGTCGGGGCCGAGGCCGCGTTGAAAGAAGCCAACCGCACCGCCGCATCGGGTCTGGCCCGCGAATTGCGGGTCTCGATGATCCGCGCGATGGTCAGCCGCGACGGGTTTCGCGAGCGATTGGTGCGGTTCTGGGCCGACCACTTTTCGGTCTCTGCCAGAGGCAAGGGCCTGCGGTTCGTGACCACCGCCTATATCGAGGATGCGATCCGGCCCAACATCACCGGCGGGTTCGGCGCATTGTTAAAAGCCGCCGTCACCCATCCGGTGATGCTGGTCTATCTGGATCAAACCGCGTCGATCGGGCCGAATTCGCTGATCGGCAAGAAACGCGACCGCGGCTTGAACGAAAATCTGGCCCGCGAAGTCCTGGAATTGCACACGCTTGGGGTCGGCGGGTCCTATCGACAGGTCGACGTTCGTGAATTTGCCGAACTGCTGACCGGGTTGAATTTCTCCTTTCGCCACGGATTTTCGTTTCGCGAAAGATCTGCCGAACCCGGTGCCGAAACGGTGCTGGGCCAAAGCTATGGCGGCGGCAGGGCGCGGCTGGCGGACATTCACGCCGCCCTGGACGATCTGGCGCTGCACCCCGACACGGGCCAGCATATTGCCCGCAAACTGGTGGTTCATTTCATCAGCGACACGCCCGACCCGCGGCTGGTCGCGGCAGTTGCGGATGCCTTTTCAACCAGCGGCGGCGATCTGATGGCAACCTATTCTGCGCTGCTGGGGGACGATCTGGCATGGGCGGATTTCGGGCAAAAGGCCAAGCAGCCGTTTGATTTCATTGTTTCCGCGATCCGCGCACTGGGAATAATTCCCGATCAGATCACCGGCCTGTCCAGCCGCAGAACCCGGCTATATCTGGCGGCCCCGATGCAGGTGATGGGCCAGCCATGGCTACAGCCCTCGGGCCCGGATGGGTGGCCCGAAGCGGTAGACGACTGGATCACGCCGCAAGGTTTGGCGGCGCGGGTGCAATGGGCGCTGATGGTGGTCAATGCCCTGGGGGCCGAGCGGGATCCGCAGGCTTTTGCGCGTGCGGCGTTGGGCGAGGTCGCCGGCGACACCCTGCTCAGCGTCGCCGGAGCGGCGGAAAGCCGTCTGGAAGGCATGGCGCTGGTACTTGCCTCACCCGAATTCAACCGGCGTTAAGGAAAGACGATGAAACCGAAGCCAAATCTAGCCCGCCGCAGGTTCCTGACCACCGGTCTGGCGCTTGGATGCAGCGCTGCGGCCAGCCCTCTGATCACGCCGGTCGCGCTGGCGGCGGCCCCCTGGGAAAACCGGCTGGTGGTCATCATCCTGCGCGGGGGCATGGACGGGCTGGATGTGGTGCGACCGGTCGGAGACGCACATTTCGCGGGCTATCGCCCAGGCATCGCCGGCGAAGCGGGCGAAACCGATCTTGACGGATTTTTCGCGCTCAGCCCCGATCTGGCGCCACTGGTACCCCTGTGGCGGCGCGGGGAACTTGGATTTGCGCACGCGGTTTCGACCCCCTATCGCGGCAAGCGCAGCCATTTTGACGGGCAGGACCTGTTGGAAAGCGGCACCGGAACCGATGTCGGCGTCGGCGCGATCCGCGATGGCTGGCTGAACCGGATGTTGCAGACCGTGCCCGGCGTCACCGCCGAATCCGCCTTTGCCGTCGGGCGCGAGGATATGATCATCCTCAACGGCGATGCGCCGGTTTCAAGCTGGTCGCCGGATGCGCGGCTTGACCTGTCGCCGCACGGGCGGCGCTTGCTCGAATTCCTGTACCACGACGACCCGGCATTTCGGGCGGCGGGGATGATGGCTGCGGAACTTGCCGAGACGCTGGATTTGACCCGCGACGACGCGTTTGCAGAGGGCGGATCGGACACGTCGGACGCGATGATGAACGCCATGCTGAATGCGGGTCGCGCCAGCCGCGCGCGCGCGCTGGCGCGGTTCACCGGCCAGCGGCTGAATGCGGATACGCGCATCGCTGCGTTTTCCATTGGCGGCTGGGACACGCACCGTGCCCAGCAAGCCGGTCTCAGGCGGGCGCTGGGGGAAATGAGCGACGCGATCCTTACCTTGCGCGAAACGCTGGGCGTGAACTGGGCAAGAACCGCGGTCCTCTGCATGACCGAATTCGGACGCACCGCGCGGCAAAACGGAACGCAGGGCACGGATCATGGCACCGGCAGCGCCATGGCGTTGGCGGGCGGTGCCATCCGCGGCGGCAGGGTTTTCGGCGACTGGCCGGGGCTGGGCGCGGCCGATCTCTACGAGAACCGTGATCTGCGCCCGACCGGTGACGTTCGCGCGTACGCGGCCCATGCGATGCGCGGGCTGTTCGGCCTTGAGCGCGGCGCGCTGGAACGGCACATTTTCCCCGGTCTGGACATGGGGGACGATCCGCGTATCCTGCTGTGAACCGGGTGAAATCGGAGTGCGGCGGACGCGATGGAACAGCACAATGGCGGGGCGGTCGTCAGGAACTGGAAGGCACCCCCAAGGCCGGGTGGTGCCGGTTTTGACGGATCGTTTGTACGCTTGCAACCGCTTGACGCCGACCGGCATGCCGCAGATCTGTTTCGCGCCAATTCGGTGGATGTGGCCGGGGATATCTGGAAATATCTGCCGTATGGTCCGTTTTCGTCGGTCTCGGGCTATCACCATTGGGTCCGCGACATGTCTTGCGCCACCGATCCCTTCTTCTTTGCGCTGCTCGACGCCAAAAGCGGCCACGCCGGCGGGGTGATGAGCCTGATGCGGATCCGCCCCGATGCCGGATCGATCGAGGTCGGACATATCAACATTGCCCCGGAAATGCAGCGCAGCCGCGCCGTGAGCGAAGCGGTTTTTCTGTTGATGGAATGGGTGTTTGAGAGCGGATACCGCCGGTTCGAGTGGAAATGCGACGCGTTGAACCTGCGGTCGCGCCGTTCGGCGCAACGGTTCGGCTTTTCCTTCGAAGGCGTTTTCCGCCAACATGCGATATCCAAGGGCCGCAACCGGGACACCGCCTGGTTTGCGTGTATCGACCGCGAATGGCCGGCGCTGAAAGAGGCCTATTCGCTTTGGATGGCGCCCGCGAATTTCGACGCGAACGGGCGCCAGATCGAGGCGCTGGCAGACCTGACCGCTCTGGTCCGGGCCAGCCACGACCCGGCGCTGTAGCCGATCCGGCGCAGCGCGGATTGCCAGATTAACCCACATGTGAAATGAATTTATTCGTTCCAGATCCACAGGTTAAACTGAATCATATCCGGAAAACCGGTTTATCGGTAGACCGGTAGACCGGTAGATCGGTACACTGGTACACTGGTACACTGGTACACTGGTACACTGGTACACTGGTAGATCGGTAGATCGGTCGATCGACAATCTGGTAGATCGGTGGATCGGTAAGTCGACAATCTGATGGACCAGTAGACCGATCAGTCGACCATTCGGCAGATCGGTGGACCGACAATCCGGTAGATCGGTCGACCTGTAGATCGACAATCTGATGGACCAGCAGACCGATCGGCCGGCAATCCGGAAGACCGGCAAATCAATCGGCCGGCAATCCGGTCGACCGGCGAACCAACCGTCCGACAATCCGGTAGATCGGTGGACCGGTAGATCGACGAACTGGTGCACCAGTCGTGCAGTAAACTGACGAACCAAGGCACCGCAGAGATGACGCATCGGAAATTCTTTCCGCCGGAATTTCAGCGCCAAGACGTCGTCCCTGCGATCCGGACGGATTTGATGCCCGGAATTTTTGTCCCCATGGAAGACCAACGGACCCAAAGACCGGACTTTCTCTGTTGAGCGATTCAGGCTTTCTGGTGGACCTTTCCCCCGACAAACACAGAGCCGTGCATCGACGGGCCGTGGAACGGTGATCGGACGCAAATGACGGCCACTTTATCCCGGCAAAGCCAGTGCGACCCCAACAGGTTGCGCGTTCCCTGACCCATCGCCGTGCCAATGGACAACCCAATGATGCGCGACAGGCTTGCGCCCTTGATCCCGCGCAACCGGCTGGTCCTGCACCCCGGATTCTGGGCCGATATCCGCCACATTGTGCGGCACAATCCGGTGCGCTTGCGCTGCCGGGACCGGGCTGTCGCCCACCTGCCCTGCTGCCCGCTTGACACCGGGCACGCAAGCCCCGACATAACCTCCACCCAGCCGGAGCGCGCGATGCCCCCCAAACGCCCACATGTCATGGACTTTCTGCAAACGCGGCGCTCCAGCCCGGCCAAGACGCTGTCGTTGCCGGTGCCTGGTCGGGGCCAGCTCGAACCGATCCTTGCGGCGGGTTTACGGGTTCCCGATCACGGCAAATTGGAGCCCTGGCACCTGCTGGTACTGGAACGGCAGGCCCTGATCCGGCTGGCGGGTCTGGTGGATCGACTTGGCCCGATGCGCGGTCTCACCCGGGAAAGAGTCGAAAAGACCCGCCGCCAGTTTGCCGACGCGCATCTGGCGATTGCCGTGGTTTCAGCGCCCCTTCCATCCCCCAAGGTGCCCGCGTCGGAACAGCAATTGTCGGCAGGCGCGGTCTGTCTTTCGCTGCTGAACGCGGCGTTGGCTTCTGGTTGGGGCGCGAACTGGCTGACCGGCTGGATGGCGACGGACCGTGAATTCCTGAACACGGGCCTGCAACTTGCACCGTCTGAAACCATCGCCGGGTTCATCCATATCGGCACCGCCCCAAACCCGACGCCTGAACGGCCAAGACCGGATATCGGCGCAAAGACGACTTGGGTAAATTCATGATATTTGGCGATTTTCTGAAATCACTGAGCCAAATCGGCGATCGGGCATTTCGCGGAGTCCTGCTGCGCGCGCTGATCCTCACGGTGCTGCTTCTGGCCGGGCTTACCTGGATGATATCATGGGTGCTAGCGTGGCTGCTGCCGGATCAACTATCGCTGCCACTGATCGGCGAGATTACTTTTCTGGACACGATCGGCGCCGGGCTGGGGCTTGGCGCGGGGCTGATCCTGTCGGTCTTTTTGATGTTGCCGGTGGCGGTGCTGTTCACCGGGTTTTTCCTTGATCGCATCGCAGCGGCGGTCGAGGCAGCGCATTATCCCGGCTTGCCCGCCGTGCCGCGCCAGCCTTTCTGGCACATGCTGGCGGACAATCTGCGATTCATTGCCCTTGTGGTGCTGCTGAACGGGCTGGCGCTGGTCTTTTATCTGGCCTTCATTCCCTTCGCGCCCCTGATTTTCTGGGCGGTCAACGGGTTTCTGATGGGGCGCGAATATTTTCAACTGGTGGCGCTCAGGCGGCTCGATCTCAAGTCGGCCAACGCCTTGCGAAAAAGACACTTCTGGGGGATATGGCTGGCGGGCGGCCTGATGGCGGTGCCGCTGTCGCTGCCGCTGGTCAATCTGGTGATCCCGATCCTTGGGGTTGCCACCTTCACCCACCTGTTCCATCGGCTGAACCGCTGACTGGGGTCACATCCGGTCAAAGAAATCGATATCCTCGATACCGATCACACCGGAAATGATGATCGCCACGATCGGCACCCAGATCGCGGTCGCGAGGATCGTCACCCACATGAATTTTCGCCGCAGATGGGGGTTTTCCGGCGCGGATGCCGGGGTGCCCGGCACGACGTCACCGGCCTCGTGCTGGCTGCGCAGCCGCAGGGGCAGGATCACGAACAGGCACATGAACCAGATGACCAGATAAACAACGATGGCGGCGACGGGGTTCATGGCTCAGACCTGCTCCAGTTCCACCAGCGCGCCGGTGAAGTCCTTGGGATGCAGGAACAGGACCGGTTTGCCATGGGCACCGATCTTCGGTTCACCGCCGCCAAGAACCCGTGCGCCGCTTGCCAGCAACCGATCCCGCGCCGCCAGAATATCGGCGACCTCGTAACAGATATGATGGATGCCGCCCGACGGATTTTTGGCCAGGAATCCCGCGATGGGCGAGCCTTCCCCCAGCGGAGACAGCAATTCGATCTTCGTGTTCGGCAATTCGACGAATACCACGGTCACCCCGTGTTCCGGTTCGTCCTGCGGCGGATTGACCCTTGCGCCCAGCGTATTGCGGTACTGATCCGCCGCCGCTGCTAGATCGGGCACGGCGATGGCAACGTGGTTCAATCGGCCGATCATGGCGCGGTTCCTTTGGCGGGTCTGCGCACAGATAGGCAAATCTGCCGGGGTTTCGCAATGGCGCATTTGCCGGGCGCGGCGTTAAGCCATCGTTAGCTTTGTTGGCCGCTAATGGGGCAGAACCGCAACCACGCCCGGGGGCGTCATGGACAGTTTAGCGCAATCCGATCTAACCCTGACACAACGCGGAACGATCCGCAGACCGCTTTTGGGGCTGACGGTCCTTTTGGTCGAGGACAGCCGTTTCTGCGCCGAGGCGGTCCGCCTGCTGTGTCTGCGTAGCGGCGCGCGGCTCAGACGTGCGGACAGCCGGGCGGCGGCCTATCGGCATCTGGCCACCTATCGGCCCTCGCTGGTGCTGGTGGATATCGGTCTGCCCGACGGGTCGGGGCTGGATCTGGTTCGGGATCTGGCGGCGCACCGACCGGGGGCGCCCACGCTGCTGGTCGTCAGCGGTGATCCGGATTTGAGCGCCGAGGCGATGGCCGCCGGGGCCGATGGTTTTTTGCAGAAACCATTGAAAAACATCATCGATTTTCAAGACGCGGTCAGAAGGTGTTTTCCGGATCGCGCCGCCGGTGCCGACGCAAACATCATCCCGATCCGCGCCGATGTCGAGCCGGACAAGCTGGCCGTCCAAGAGGATCTGCGCCATCTCTGCGCCCTGCTGGGCGACCGAGGTGCCGCCAGCGATCCGGAAACATTGGCTTATTGCGCCCAGTTCCTGCACAGCGTCGCGCATGCCAGCGACGATCCCGGCCTGCGCGCGACGGCCGATATTTTGTCCGACTTCGCCGCCCGCGATCCGGTCGATGCGCGAGCCCTGGCCGATATCCTGGCGGACCTGTCGGCCAGATTTACCAGGGATTCGGTGATCTGACGCGGCGATCCTGATGGTCGATTTTTTGTACGGAACCGGAATTAGGGCTGGCCCGCACGCCTTTCCGCTGGCAGGTTCCGGCCATGACACTTTTGGAAAACCCCTTTCGCGGCAAGGGACTGCCGCCGCAATCAGGCCTTGCCGACGGCACCGTCCGCGACGATGCGTCCCGCGTCAATGATTTGCTGGCGCATTGCCCCGCCGCCGCGGCGACGCCGCTTTGCGAACTTCCCGATCTGGCGGTGCAACTTGGCGTTGCGCGGTTGGCCTTCAAGGACGAACGTGGCCGCATGGGCCTTGGCAGTTTCAAGGCACTGGGTGCTGCACATGCCATCGCCCGGCAGGCGCATGACCGGCTGGGCGCCGGGATCACCGCGCCGGGTCGAGCGAAATCCGCCCTGACGGACGAGGTATTCTGTGCCGCGACCGCCGGAAATCACGGCCTTTCGATTGCCGCTGGCGCCCGGGTTTTCGGGGCGCGGTCGGTGATCTACATTTCCGAGACCGTCCCCGAAGGGTTTGCCGGGCGGTTGCGTGAATACGGGGCCGACGTACGGCGCGAAGGGGCCGATTACGAGGCCAGCCTGACGGCGGCCGCCACCGCCGCCGAAACGAATGGCTGGCAATTGCTTTCCGATACCACATGGCCCGGCTATACCGCATTGCCGCTGGACGTGATGGAGGGCTATCTGGTCATGGCGTCCGAGGCCGCCGATCAGGTTGATGCCGCCGATTGGCACCCGACTCATGTTTTTCTGCAGGCCGGTGTCGGCGGTCTGGCGGCGGCGGCGGCGGCGCATCTGCGCGCGCGTTGGGGCAATGACTTTACCATCGTCGTCGTCGAACCCGAGGCCGCCCCGGCGCTGATCGCCAGCATTCGG
>CAZRLO010000072.1:0-14321 GCA_964600965.1 uncultured Rhodobacter sp. | reverse complement strand
CGTCATCTGTGATATCGGCGACCGCGCCCTGGCGAAACATGCCGCCCTGTTCCACATAGTGCCGCCCCAGCGCCGCCACGTAATTGCCCGGTGACGTCAGCCAGCCATGATCGCCGAATACGGCGGCGAAATTGTACCGCGTTCCCAGTTGAGGGTCGCGCCGGTGCAGCGCGTCGCCGGCGACCTCGGTCATTTCAAACCCCAGATTTTTGCGCATATCCATACCGGCCCGGTCTTTCAGAAATGCCTTCCGATCGCGAAAATAGAACGCGTAATCGCCTGTTTTGATGTATTTTTCCGCTCCGGTACCCATGGCAAGAGCCTGGTGTTGATCGACGGAATCGTCGGTCAGCATGTGCAGGTTTCGCACAATGCGAGCGAATTGGTCTGCCCGCGCGTTTCGCAGGAACGGCACCAGCCATGGCAGCAGGCGCGGCAGGTACGACCATCGCACAAACAGCGGGCTGTCGGGATCAAACAACATGCGCGGCGCCTTGGCCAGCAATCCCGGCTCGGTCAGGGGAATGATGGCGGATCGCGCGAAAACGCCGGCGTTGCCGTACGACGCCTGCTCGGGCGCGCCGGGCGCAACCCGATCGATCAGCGTCACGCGAACGCCGCCACGGCGCAGCCATTCTGCGGCGGCAATCCCTGTGATCCCGGCCCCGACCACGATGGCGTTGCTGGTCATGCGGCGACCGCTCTGGCGTTCGGAGGACGGATTGACACGATTAGGACCAGACTTGTCGGAAACTGAATACCCAGCCTTGCGGCGTGATGGCACCATCGCCGCAAAATCCGGGAAATGTCAAACGGGGGAAACGAAATTGCTGGACGAAGCCAGAAAGCGTACCACCGAATTTCAGGCGCGCCTGCGCGATGCGGGAATCGACGTCGCGGTGATGACCGACGAAGCATCGATCGCCTATCTCGCCGGGTTCTGGGGCTATTTGTCAGTCGAATTCGGCCGCCCGACGTTTCTGGTTGTCCGGCCCGACGCGGAACCCGTCGTGATCACCCCGGCAATGGAAAGCGAAATGGTCGCGGCAATGACCTGGGTTTCCGCCGTCGAAACCTAAAAGGACGCCGGGGAAAACCGCTGGGAACAAGTGCTTGGACGGGTTTTGGGCGAAACTCCGGGCCGCATCGCGGTCGAGCGGCACGTTTTGCCGGCCATCGTGCGCAACTGGTTCGACGATCAGTTGCCCGATACCCGTTCCGGGCTTGGCGACGCCGCCCCAATTCTGGGGGCGATGCGCATGATCAAATCCCCGGGCGAAATCGCGGTGATGCGGCAGGCGGGGCAGATCGCGGGCGCGATGATGCAGGCCGCCGAAGGTGCCCTGGGCGAAGGCGTCCCCGAATACGAGGCCGCACTGGCAGTGATCGAGGCCGGCACAAGGGCCGCGGCCGGATTTCTGACTTCGCGGGGATGGGAGGCGTTTATTTCACCCATGATCCACAACCTTCAGATCATGCAATCGGGACGTGATACCTCGATGGTCCACCGTCGCGCCAGCGTCAAAAAGCTGGCAATCGGGGATCCGGTCTATTTCTGCTTTTGCAATATGGCCCAGTTCAAGGGGTACAAGCTGGGCTTTGACCGCATGTTTTTCGTGCGCGAAGTCAGCGATCGGGCGGCCCGCGTCCAGCAGGCCGCCGTGGACGCGCAGGCCGCGGCGATTGGCGCGATCCGGCCCGGCGTCATGGCACAGGACGTGGCCGCCGCCGCGGATGCGGTCTATGCGGAACGCGGCTTCGCCACCGGCTATCGAACCGGGCGGTCCATCGGCATGTCTTATCTGGAGGCGCCCGAACTGAAAGCCGGCGACACCACGATATTGCAACCGGGCATGACCTTTGCCGTCGATGGCGGCATCTCGCTTGACGGAGCCCTGGGCGGAAGGATCGGGGATTCGGTGGTGGTCACCGATGCAGGTTGCGCGTTTCTGACGGAATACGAGCGCGGGATTTTGGTTGCGGGATAAAGGCCGATCAAGAACCAAACGCCCGTCAGCGACTGTTCGGTTTTACATTCCCGGTGCAATCCGCGATCCTGTCGCAATGTGCGGAAGATACGCCCTGACCCTGCCCGACGATGCGATGGCGCAACTCTTTGACGCGACGCTGGGTGTGTCGCTGATGCCAACACCACGCTACAATATCTGCCCGACGATGCGCATAACGACCGTGGTCACCGGCCCCGACGGACGGCATCTGCTGCCGATGCGATGGGGGTTTCTGCCGCACTGGTACCAAAGCGACCGCGACGGCCCGCTTTTGATCAACGCGCGCGCCGAAACCGTTGCGGACAAACCCGCCTTTCGCAAAGCCGCCCGCGATCGCCGCTGTCTGATCCCGGCAACCGGGTTTTATGAATGGACCAAGGCCAGCGATGGTGCCCGGCTGCCGTGGTACATTCAACCGGCACGTGCCGGTTATCTGGCTATTGCGGGCATCTGGCGCGATTGGACCGGGCCATCGGGCGACGTAATGTCGACCTGCGCCATCGTCACCACCGCCGCCAACGCGACCATGTCCGAGATTCACCACCGGATGCCGGTCCTGATCGCACCCGACGACTATGCCTTGTGGCTGGGCGAGGCGGGAAAGGGTGCCGCGACGCTGATGCAGGCGGCGCCGGAATCCGCGTTGAAGTTTCACCGCGTTGCGCCGTACGTCAATTCCAACCGGGTCGAAACGGCGGAACTGATCGAGCCGATGGCTTAGGCGGAAATCTTCAGCTTCCCCTTCATGCCGGGATGGAAGCGGCAGAAATAGCCCGCATCCATGTCCGCCGTCACCTGAACGTTTTCCTTGCCGCCGAAATCCAGAGCGCCGGTATCCCAGCCCTGATTGTTCGCGGTGGCGGTGTGCGGGGTGCTGTCGCGGTTCTCGAACTCGATCGTGTCGCCAACCCGGACCTCAAGTTCGCGCGGCGAGAATCGGAACCCCCGGATCTTGACCTTGTGCGTGGTCGCGGCGCGCGCCTTGCGTACGGCCAACGGCGTCAGAACCGCGGCGCTGGCGGTCATCATAAGGAAATTGCGGCGATACATGCGATGCTCCTGTCGTGGTTGCGGGCCATGGCCGAGCATAACGGCTGGCGGCGCGGAAATATCGCGCTCGCGCAGAATTGATCATGCCGTTCCCGCGTTTCCGGCCCGGCCCGTCGCCATGAGAACAGGTTTTGTCGAAAACCCGCTTGCCCGCATTCTGGTTTCGAACTTGAAAATGAGGTAGCCTGAAACACCCAACGGACCCGTGCCGCAATCCTGGAGACCGCCGCCATGCCAGACGATCACCTGACCGATCTTGCCGCCGTCACGCAACCCGTCGAAATCGCGCGCGGCCTGCCGAACGCGCATTACACCGACCCGACCGTGTTTGCCGAGGAACGCGAAAGCGTGCTGTTTGCCAATTGGTCGGGCATCGGCTTTGCCCACGACGTGCCCGAACCGGGCGACGTGATGCCGGTTGATTTCGTCGGGATGCCGCTGCTGATCGTGCGCGACCAGGACGGCGGCATCGGCGTCTTTCAGAACACCTGTCGTCATCGTGGCATGGTGCTGGTCGCGGAAAAGGGCAATATCCGGGGGACGATCCGCTGCCCCTATCATTCGTGGTGCTACGGGCTGAAGGGGGAACTGCGCTCGACGCCACATGTGGGCGGCCCCGGGCAAAACCTGCACGAAAACGTCGACCGCGGCGCGTTGGGGCTGTTCACCATCCGCACCCATGTCTGGCGCGGCGTGATATTCGTCAATGTCGACGGCAAGGCGCCTGCGTTTCAGGATTATGCCGCGCGCCTGATCGATCGCTGGCGCGAATTGGACCAGCCGCTGCATCATGGTGGTGTGGAATCCGGATTTCCGTTCGACGTCGCCTGCAACTGGAAGCTGGCGGTCGAGAATTATTGCGAAAGCTACCACCTGCCGTGGATTCACCCCGGGCTGAACGTCTATTCCCGGCTCGAGGATCACTATCACATCGAGGAACCCGGCCATTTTTCCGGTCAGGGCACCACGGTCTATCGGCAGATCAAGGGTGAAGGCGGCGCTACGCTGCCCGATTTTGCCGGATTGTCCGATTTCTGGGACGAGGGCGCGGAATACGCCGTGCTTTACCCCAATGTGATGTTTGGCGTGCAGCGCGATCATGCCTTTGTCATTCTCTTGCAACCACAGGGCCCCGAACGCACGATCGAGCGGAACGAGATTTTCTATGCCTTCGATCCGGCCACCCGCCCGGATATGGCACCGATTATCGAAAAGAACGCGGCCCAGTGGAAATCGGTTCTTCGCGAAGACCTGTTCGTCATCGAAGGCATGCAAAAGGGGCGGCACGGCCAATATTTCGACGGCGGGAAATTCTCGCCCGTGATGGACAATCCGACGCATCTTTTCCACCGCTGGGTGGCCGACCAGATCGCGCGCGGGCGAACGGCCTGATCCGGGTGGACCCGACCCGGCTTGATCGCGAACTGATGGCCGCACACGAAGCGGGCGACAAGGCGGCGTTGACGCGGCTCTACCGGCGGGCGGGCGACGCGATGCTGGCGCAGGGCGATATCGATGCGGGGTGCTTTTTCATGACGCAGGCCTACATTTTTGCGCTTGATTGCGGCGCGGCGGCGGCCCCGGAAATTCGCCAGATCCTGATCCGGCACGGACGCGAGGAATAGGCTTCATTCCGCAGCTCCGCGTCGCTAGGCTCTGGCCGAACCAGCCCACGAGGATTTCATGCCAACGACCCTGATCCGCAATGCCGAAATCATCGTCACGATGGACGGCGCGCGGCGCGAATTGTCGGGCGCCGATATTCTGGTCGATGCCGGGGTCATTCGCAAGATCGGCGCGGTCCCCGATACGCCCGGCGAAATCATCGACGCGACTGGCTGCGTGGTCACGCCGGGGCTCGTGAACACCCATCACCATCTCTATCAAAGCCTGACCCGCGCCGTGCCCGGCGGACAGGACGCACTGTTGTTCGGATGGCTGAAAACGCTCTATCCGATCTGGGCGCGGATGAATCCCGGCGACATGTTCGTGTCCGCTCAGACCGGACTGGCGGAACTGGCGCTTTCGGGCTGTTCGATGTCGTCGGACCATCTCTATCTCTATCCCGACGGCGTGCGGCTGGAAGATACCATCGAGGCGGCAAAATCCATCGGTCTGCGTTTCCACGCCACACGCGGTGCGATGAGCATCGGCGAAAGCGACGGCGGCCTGCCGCCCGACGCGCTGGTCGAGCGCGAGGCCGATATCCTGAACGACTGCATCCGCGTGATCGACGCCTTTCACGACCCCGGCGAAGGCGCGATGACCCGCGTCGGCATCGCCCCCTGTTCGCCCTTTTCGGTCAGCCGTGACCTCATGCGGGACGCGGCATTGCTGGCGCGCGACAAGGGGGTCATGCTGCACACCCATTTGGCGGAAAACGACGAGGATGTCGCCTATTCCATGGAAAAATTCGGCTGTCGCCCCGGACAATATGCTCAGGATCTTGGCTGGACCGGCCCCGACGTGTGGCACGCGCATTGCGTGAAGCTGGACGCGGATGAAATCGGCCTGTTCGCGCGCTCGATGACCGGGGTAGCCCATTGCCCCTGTTCAAATTGCCGCCTCGGCTCGGGAATTGCTCCGGTGCGGGGGATGCGTGACCGGGGTGTCCGGGTCGGGCTTGGCGTCGATGGTTCGGCCTCCAACGACGCGGGAAACCTGATCGGCGAAGCGCGTCAGGCGATGCTTTTGCAGCGGGTCGAAAACGGCGCCGACGCGATGGCGGCGCGCGAAGCGCTGGAGATTGCCACGCTCGGCGGCGCGCAGGTTCTGGGGCGGCCCGAATGCGGATCACTTGGACGCGGCAAACGCGCCGATATCGCGGTCTGGGACATGCGCGGAGTAGCGTCTGCCGGCAATTGGGACCCGGTCGCGGCGCTGGTTCTGTGCGGCCCGCAAAAGGTCCGGCATCTGCTGGTCGACGGGCGACAGGTGGTGCGCGACGGGCAGCTCGTTTCGGTTGATCCCATCGCCCTTGCAAAGCGACAGCGGCGACATGCCCGCGCACTTGCCGACGGTTGATCGGCTTTTCTTTGTGGCAAAAATATCCTCGCCGAAGGCGAACACCGCGCGAAGGCGCGGCAGATCAGCCCGCGGCGTCAACCTTTTCACCCGCGACCCAAACCGCCCGCGTCGCCCGGTCATCGCCCATCATGATGCTGGGGAACAGCATTTCCCAGAAGTCACCCGCACGTTCCGCCCGTTGCGCGATCGCCGCTGTCGAGGTCAGATCGAGCACGACCAGATCGGCCTCCATCCCGACCGCAAGATTGCCGATCCGATCCCCCATCCGCATCGCGCCCGCTGAACCGCAGGTCGCCAACCAGAAAAGCTGCGCCGGGTGCAGCGCCCGACCACGCAATTGCCCGATCTCATAGGCCGCCGCCATCGTGCGCAGCATCGAAAACGACGAACCGCCGCCGGTATCCGTGGCCAGCCCGACCAGATGGCCGTCGGCTTTCAGGCCGGCCATGTCAAACAGCCCCGAACCGATAAACGTGTTTGAGGTCGGGCAATGTACCAGCGCCGAGCCGCTTTCCAGCAGTTGCGCCTTTTCACGGTCCTCCAGATGGATCGCATGACCGAAAAGCGCGCCCTCGCCAATCAGGCCGTGTTGTTCGTATGTGTCCAGATAATCCCGCGCCTCGGGGAAAAGTCCGCGTACCCATTCGATTTCGGGTACCTGTTCGCTCAGGTGGGTCTGCATCAGGCAATCGGGGTTTTCGGCCCAGAGCGCGCCCATTGCCGCCAGTTGTTCGGGCGTCGATGTCGGTGAAAATCGCGGCGTGACCGCATAGCTCATTCGCCCCTTGCCGTGCCATTGTGCCAACAGCCGGGCACTGTCGTCATAGGCAGATTGCGGCGTGTCGCGCAGCCCTTCGGGGGCGTTGCGGTCCATGCAGGTCTTGCCGCAGGCGACCCGCAGATTGCGCCGCAGGGCCTGTTCAAAAAACGCATCCACGCTTGCGGGATGAATGGTGCCGAAACTGCAAACACTGGTCGTACCGTTCGCCAACAGCAGGTCGAAATAGGTGGCGGCGGTCTCACGGGCGAAATCGGGGTCAGCGAACCGCATTTCCTCGGGGAAGGTATAGGTGTTCAGCCAGTCGATCAGTTGTTTGCCCCAGCTACTGATGATCGCGGTCTGGGGGTAATGCGCGTGGGCGTCAACGAAGCCGGCGGTGATCAGACCATCGCCGTATTCGTGTACGATCGCGCGCGGATGGGCGCGGCGCAACGCATCGCCCGTGCCCGTCGCCGTGATGCGGCCTTGCCTGACCAGCACCCCGCCGCGCCGTTCGTACCGCGCCGCTTCGCTGGGCGGCACGACGAATGGATCGGCGTCAAAGGCCAGGGTCTGCCCCAGCAAAAGGTGTTCGTCCGACATCTGGGCAATCCCTCCAATCCCACCGGATTCAGCCTATTTTGCCTGCGCGCCTGCGTAAAGCGCAAGCGCCGCCAAATCGCCCTGTTGCTGGCCGGATGCTTGGGCTAATCTCGTCCGAAAGCCTGAAACGGGGGACCGGCATGAGCGAGACGGGCACCGAACCGCAGGAATATCCCGACGACGCCTACGCGCTTGACAGTGATCTGGTTGCCGCCGTTCTGGCCAGCGTCGCAGCCGCCGACCGTCCGCGCCTGCTGGACCTGCTGGAGCCCTTTCACGCCGCCGATATCGCCGACCTGCTGGAACAGGTAAACGAAGACGAACGCCGCGATTTTCTGACGCTTCTGGATATGGATCTCGAAGGCGACGTGCTGTCCGAACTGTCCGACGCTTTGCGCGACGAGGTGATCGAGCATCTGCCCGCCGCGGTTCTGGCCGACGCCATCCGCGATCTGGAAACCGACGATGTCGTCGACCTGATCGAGGACATGCAGGAACCGCAGCAGGAAATGGTGCTGGGGGCCCTGGAAGAATCCGATCGGGTCGCGGTCGAGGCAAACCTGCAATACCCCGAAGACACTGCCGGTCGCCTGATGCAGCGCGAACTGGTGATGGCACCGCCGCACTGGAACGTGGGGCAGGCCATCGATTACCTGCGCGAGGAAAGCGACCTGCCAGATCAGTTCTATTCGATGATGATCGTCGATCCCAGAATGCGCCCCTTGGGCACGGTGCCGCTGAGCCTCTTGATGGCTTCAAAACGCGACGTGGCGCTGACCTCGATCATGGAGGATGACTTTCGTACCATCCCGGTCCTGCAAAGCGAGGAAGACGTCGCCTATGCGTTCAACCAATATCACATGGTGTCAGCACCCGTGGTCGATGCCGATGGGCGGCTCGTGGGTGTGATCACCATCGACGATGCGATGGGGGTCTTGGATGAAGAGGCCGAAGAGGACATCATGCGCCTTGCCGGTCTGGGGGACGAAAGCCTGACAGACCGGGTGATTTCCACGACGAAGGCGCGGTTTCCGTGGCTGGCGGTCAATCTGGTGACCTCGGTCCTGGCCTCGGTGGTGATCGCGCAGTTCACGTCAACCATCGAGACGATCGTGGCGCTGGCGGTGCTGATGCCGATCGTCGCGTCGATGGGCGGCAATGCGGGGACCCAAAGCCTGACCGTGGCGGTGCGCGGCATTGCCACCAAGGACCTGACCGCCGCGAATGTCTGGCGGGTGATCAGGCGCGAGGCGCTGGTGGGGCTGGCGAATGGGCTGATTTTTGCGCTGATCATCGGAGCGGTCGGCTATTACTGGTTTCAAAGCCCCATGCTGGGCGCGGTCCTTGCGCTGGCGATGATTGCCAACATGCTGGTGGCGGGCCTTGCCGGTATCCTGGTGCCGATTGGCCTTGAGAAACTGGATATCGACCCCGCACTGGCGTCGGGTGCCTTCGTGACCACCGTGACCGACGTAATCGGGTTCTTCGCTTTTCTTGGATTGGCGACGTTGCTGTTGCTGTGACGCGCATGTTTTGATTTGCCCGCCACAGAGGTGGTTTTTGCAACCGACGATGCATCGCTTTCCGGGGGGCCGTTCTATCGACAAAGTGAGGATCCTATGCTTTGCTGCGCGGATTCTTTGCGTCGAGCGAAAGGAAAATGGTTTGGCTCAGACCCCGAATGGGGCGAATTCCACAGTCAACGCCGCAATCGCGGCCGGTTGCATCATCGCCTTTTTGTCGTTTGGATTCGCCGCGACATTCGGTGTGTTCCTGGCGCCCATGTCCAACGACCTTGGCTGGGGTCGCGCGGTTTTTTCCCTGTCAGTGGCTGTGCAGGCGCTGACGTGGGGGTTCGCGCAACCTCTGGCAGGCGCAGTCGCCGACAGGTTCGGAACCGCCCGCGTGCTGGCCGTCGGGGCCATCCTTGCCGGGGTCGGTTTCTTGCTGCGCGCCCTTACAACCGACCCGTTTCTGTTCGTTCTGACGGGGCTTTTGGTCGGGGCGGGGACCGGGGCCGCGTCTTTCCCCATTGTCATCGCCGCCCTTGGCAAAGTCGTTTCGCCAGAGCGGCGCAGTTTTATTCTTGGACTTGGCACGGCAGCGGCATCGCTTGGCATGTTCGTTGCGGCACCCTCGGCCACGGCCATGATCGGCGCGTTCGGCTGGCAAACGGCGCTGATGTTCATTGGCTTCAGCTTTGCCCTGATCCTGCCCTTCCTGATCTTCATCGCCCGCATCTCAAACGCCTCAAGCGAGCAATCCCAAGTCGGAGACTTCGCCCGCGCCATCGGTACGGCGTTCCGGGAAAGAACATTCAACTGCCTGTTCTTCGGGTTCTTCGTCTGCGGATTTCACGTCGCTTTCATTCAAACCCACCTGCCAGCCTATGTGATCGACGTGGGACTTGCCCCGTGGATCGGCGGATGGTCTCTGGCGCTGATCGGGCTGTTCAATATCGCCGGGTCATTCCTGTCCGGGTGGTCGGGCCAAGTCTATTCCAAAAAGCGCGTTTTAAGCAGCATCTATCTGGCCCGCGCCATTGTGATCGCGGTCTTCATTTCGGTGCCTGTCAGCGAAGCCAGCGTTTTGGTCTTTTCCTCGGTCATGGGCATCTTGTGGCTTTCGACCGTTCCTCTGACGATGGGATTGGTCGCGCAAACCCAAGGGCTGCGGTTCCTGTCAACACTGGCGGGGCTTGTGTTTTTCAGCCACCAGACCGGCAGCTTTCTGGGCGCGTGGCTGGGGGGATGGATTTTTGACACCTACCACGATTACACGCCGATGTGGTGGGCCGCGATCGTTCTGGGCGTCTTGGCCGCGCTTATCCACCTGCCTATCCGCGAACAGCCGGGGCCGCTGGCGCGCGCTGAACAAACGTAAACAGGGTTGATTTGGGTCGGGGGAACCTCGACACGCCTATCCGTATCCGGGGGCCCTTGGCGAGGCACAAAGATCGGCACCAGCCAATCACTGTGGTATTTTCAGAACCCGGTTGCGCCCGCTTTTGACGTAGCTCAGCGAAGTCTCGCCAATCGCTGCCACACGGCCGCCGTCGATGCGGTCGCCCTGGGACACGCGCACATAACGACCGCTTGGCAGGCGCAGCAGCGCCTCGCGGTTCGAGGCCGTTCCATAGACCCCGATCAGGTTGATCCGGCCAAGATTGATCGCGTTCTTGATCGTTGCGGTCTTGGCGACATTGGCGCGCGTCGGCAGGACCGGGCCGGACTCAAACGCGGGCTGCGCCGCTGATGCCGACGTCGTTGCCGGTGTCAGCGCCGCGATCCGGGCCATGGCCTTTTCCACGGTTTCGCTGAAATCGCTGGGGCGTTTGGCGGGTTGGAATGACGTCAGCACCGCCAGTTCCGAGGGGGTCGCGTCAGGCGGCGCAAGCTCGGATTGTTCGGAAACCGGACGCACTTTGCCCCGTTTGCCGCGCAGTTGCGCCATGGTCAGGCGGCCCTGCACAAAGATCGCGTCCTCGCCGGTTTTCAGGTCTGCCGGGCGGGCCTTGGGCGTCAAGGCCAACAACGGGTTGGGCGGCACCAATATCTCGGTCTCGGGTTTTGGCGGCGGCGTGATTTCCGGTTTTCCGGACCGCACCAGAATACCGTCAGGGTTCAGGGCACCGTCGCTGGTCGGTTTGACCAAACCGTTGTCATCAAGGTCGAACGTGACGTCCGGCCCCAGCGGTGACATATGCTGGCGCGGCTGATCATCCTGCGGACCATCGTTGAAATCGGGCAGAATGATCGCGTCGTTCGCGCCAAGCGCCCGGTCGACGGCGGCCACGAAGATATGATCGCGAAGCTGATCCCGGCGCGGCGTCGGCGGAATGTAGACCTGTACCAGCGCGCCGGTATCTGCATAGGCCACCGCCACCGCTTTCGGGTCCATGCCACCACCGGCGCGCCCGCCTGTGGTTTCGGCCAGCTCTTCCTGGGTGGGCGCGGGCAGGCCGGCAGCGCGGATATCGGCCAGTTCTCTTTCGCTGGGATCAAGAACCGATCGGGCCGTGTCCGGCAGACCGGCATCCGGATCGGTGCTGCCTTCAAAGAGCGAGCGCCGCTCGGGGCGGACAGGTGGAAGATCGGTGGTGTCCGTCGCGACCCGGCTGCTGCGTGCGACAATGGTGGCGAAATCGCTGGGCCGGGCCCGGGCCCGATTGTCGGCATGCACACCGCGCGACGCTGCGGTCGTCAGCGTAGTGCCGCCCGTGCCGAAATCAGCACCGGATTCGCCGGTTCGCCGGTCAGACGGCGCAAACAGAACCCAGCCAATGACGGCCAGTGTGATGACCGCGAATCCGGCGGAACCCGCGAGGATGAACCGGCGGCGGCTCGCCGGGGTTGGTGCGGCCGCATCGGGCGCGGCAGTTGTATCCGCCCCCCGGCCCCGCTTCGCCAATCCGGCAACCGAACGCCGGACGCCCGCAGCAGTGCCGCGTGCAACCGAAAATCCGCGGGCCCCGGCGTTGGTAAACGCTGCAACCGCGCGTGACACCATTGCCGGGCCAGCACGGGCATCGGTTTCCTCGGCAAGAAATTCGCTCCGCAACTCGGCGTCGGCGACCAGCGGTCGCGGCTCCGGTGCCGTTGTTGGCGGGACCGGGTCAGGTTCGACCGTGGGCTCGTTTTCGGCCTGGCTTTCCGAAAACTCGATCCGCGGTGCAATCCGGCTGACGGGGTGATCCTCGTCCTGCACGCGCGGCGGATGGGCCGTGCTGCGTGTACTCGAAAACGTCTCGGGTGCCACCGGCTCCGCCGGCGCGGCATCGGGCTTGTCGGGTTTCCGGACCGGTGGTGCCGGTTGTGTATCCGCAAATATGTTCTTGGGCGCGGCATTCGGACGATCCGCGAACATGTTGGGCTTGGACGCGCCGGGTTGGTCTTGGGGTGCCGGTGCCTCGTCCGGGTTCGCCGTTGCCGGGGCCGATTGGGACGTCTCCTTGACGGTCACGCCTTCTTCAAACAGGCTGGACGGCGGTTCATCGGCCACAGGCAACGGCGTATCGCGCACATCCGCATCCGGGCCGAGCAGGGCATAGGAAAAATCGGTGCGCCCGAAGAACGGCTCCCAGGCTTCGGGATCGTCATGCTGGCGACCGACAAAGCTGATCGGGTTGAACCGGTGCTCGACCGCGAATTCCTCGGCTTCGTCCAGCGTCTCATTTGCGACCACGGCCACATCCACGACCGGGCCACTGCCGCGCCAGTCGAAGGTGAGGTCGGCAACGTCATAAGGCGTCTGGCCCTGGAGCGCGGTACGGATCGCCGCGCGCCGCGCGTCGTCGTTCTGGGCTGGCACATGGATTTCGCGATAAAGTATCTGCGAATTCGGAATGATCAGCCGGGTGACAAACCCTTTGCCTTCCAGCCCGACCGCAGTGCTGCGCAAAAACGAAAGATTGGCCCGAAAAGCCGGATCATCCAGTTTGACGTCGCCAACGACCGTCCACGTGCCACGCGGCGAGCGGTGCATCAGCACGATGCCCTCGTGCGAAAGGTTAAGCGCGAAACTCGGTTTCATTGAGTCCTCATTACCAAATTCATATGACCCTTGGGAGTCGGCAAAGTGACCGAAAGGTGATAAAAGCGGGTTTTCGCTTATGCGGAATGGCGGGCCGGTCATCGCCGTGAACATAGCTTTGGCCCGGCCCGGCCTGATCGCGATCAACAGAGGTATCCTCATGAAATTGTTTCGACTTCTGGCGGTGCTGATTCTGGTGCCGGGAGGGGCAAATGCCGGCGAGGCCGCGCCAGTTCTGACCATGAGCGGTCGAGGAACCGTTTCGGTCGTTCCCGATCAGGCCCAAATCAGCGTCGGGGTCGAGGTGCAGGCACCGACCGCCGACCGGGCCCTGCGATTGAACACCGCCCGCATGAAAGAGATGTTTTCGCTGCTGGCGAGCAACGGAATCGATCGGGCCGAAATCCAGATCAAGCAATTCGCGTTGCACCCGCAATGGCGCGAGGCCAAATCGTCGGTCAGCCTGCCACTGGTAATCACCGGTTACGCGGTGTCCAACATCGTGTCGGTCCGGGTCGGCCAGCTTGAACGGTTGGGGCTGGTACTGGATTCCCTGACCAAGGCCGGTGCCAACCGCATTCAGGCCATCACGTTCGGCGTCGCCGAGCCCGCACCCCATCTGGATGCGGCCCGGCGGCTTGCGGTGGCCGATGCACGGCGCAAGGCCGCACTGGTCGCCAAGGCCGCCGGCGTTTCGTTGGGGCCGATTTTGTCGATCGAGGAACCCGGAAGTGGCGGCGCGCCGACGTTCCGGGAAAAAGCGGCCTTTGCACCCGACTCCGTGCCGATTGCCGAAGGGACGTTTTCGCTTGGCGCTGAAATCACCATCCGCTGGGCAATCGAGTGACTGCGCAGGGCCGATCCGCGGCGCCTCGGAGTATCGGGTCGAAACGGTCGCTCTGATCGGTGGAATAATCAGGGCGGATTGTTGGAGCGTCCTTGAGGTTGCCGGGACCGGGCGCATGATCGATGGCAAAAGGTGCGCGGGTGGATTGCATGTGAAGTGAGCGGTGCGGCGCCGGTCGGTCGATCGGCCGCACGGGAATTGCCTGGCATCTCGCGGGGCAGGGCGACCGGGCCGGTCGTTCTGGCATCCCGAGGATTTGCAAGCGAACGTCCGCGCGGGCCATTCGACACCCAAGGCCGCGCTGATGTTGTTGCGGGGCAGCAAATCATCAATCGAAGGGCACCGGTTTCGGGCCCGCCGACCCGGAAATCAAACGGGGATCGGTGGCGCAAATGGATCTGCAAACCGCCAGATCGTCCGGCTGAGCGATCCGCCAATCTGTGGTGCTGTGGTGCTGTGGTGCTGTGGTGCTGTGGTGCTGTGGTGCTGTGGA
>CAZRLO010000071.1:0-14600 GCA_964600965.1 uncultured Rhodobacter sp. | reverse complement strand
ACTTGAAAACACAAATTGATCCAATATTCCGGATTACCGGATTACCGGATTACCGATCGACCGGATTACTGGTTTACTGGTTTACCGGTCCACCAGCTTATCGGTCTGCCGGATTACCGGTCTTTCGGTTGACTGGTCTGCCGGAATTCTGATCAACCGGTTTGCTGGTCCACCCAATTATCCGTTATCAATTGGGCGGGTCCGTCAGAGCGCCGGTTCACCGGATTGCGCTTCAACCACCGCGCCGGGTGACCACAGCGCCAACCAGCCGCTACGTCTGACGAGCGGGCAGCCTTGCGATCGATCATCGATCTGCCTTGCGGCCCACTCTTAGGCGGGGAAATGAACCGGTTCGCGACTTTGGGACGGGCAGGGGTCTGGAACAGCGGCCAGGAACCCAAATCGCGATCAATGCGAAGAACGCGGTTCTGCAATTCCCCAGTGGGGAGCCCCGGCCAAAAAATCTGCAACACGACCAAACGCGGCCATGAGCCCAGCGACCAAGTCCCGGGTGGCCGCGATCCGCTGTGCACCACGGCAGAGCCGCAACAGAAAATGAAATGTTGTCCTTGCCACAAGACGTTGCGAATACACCCGTCGTCGCGCTGAAAGCGCGCAACTTTCTGACAAGGGTCGCGCTGAAAGCGCGCAACTTTCTGACAAGGGTCGCGCTGAAAGCGCGCGACTTTCTGACAAGGGTCGTGCTGAAAGCACGCAACTTTCCGACAAAAGCAGTGCTGAAAGCACGCCTTCGACGTGACGCGGGGGTTCTGGCACCGGCCTCGTCGCGTGCCGGTGGGCGCGTCGATGATCCGGCGCTTTTTTCCAGGTGACGCACCGTCGCAACGTTTCAACGCGCTGACATGATGTGTGCCGCCGTAAAATCCGGGCCACATGATGCCGCGCGCTTTGCCCCCCCCTGTTCGGGCGGCGGGCATGGTCGTGCAGGTTTCGGTTTGACCATAATTGCCCTAGGTCGAAAACTGCACATCGAAAGCCGCGCGGTCGAGCTTGCCGGTTGCCTTCACGGGTAGATTTGGGACGGTCCTGATCATGATTTCGGTCGCGCTACTCAGCGTCGCCGCAAGATTGAGCCGCAATTGCCCCGCGTCGAAATTGTGATCCGGAACCACCAGCAATCCAAGCGCGTCGCGACCGTCCGGCCCGACTACCTTTCGTGCCGCAACCTGCCCGACACCAAGCGACTTTGCCGCAATCATCTGAATGATTTCCGGGGCCAGTTTCGTGCCGCCGATATTGATCACCTCGTCCAACCGACCACTGATCACAACCCGGCCTTTTTCGTCGAAACGGGCCCGGTCGTTCGTGGCAAGCCAGCCGCTGGTTTCGAATATTTCCCGACCGCCAATATAACCATGCGCACGCATTTCCGCCGGGACCCAGACTGCCATTCTGCCAGTCTCGCCCGCGGCAACCGGGCGGTCATTTTCATCCCAAATCTCGATTCTTGCGCCGTGGGCGGGTCGTCCGACAAGGCCGTAGACATAGTCATCCCGATCAAAACGCGAACCGGAAAAGGCACTAATTTCGCTGGCACCGGCGATGATGATGACGTCCGCCTGAAATTGGCGTTTGGCGGTATCCAGCAGGCTTGCCTCTGCCGGTGCGCCGCCAACGGTAATTGTCGTCACCTTGCCACCTGGGGCGCCGGCGGCAACGGTCTCGGCCAGGTCCAGCAGGATCAGGGGCGTCGTGACGATATGGTTCACCCCGAACTTTTCGGCGGCGATCAGCGTTTCGCGCGCGTTTTTGGCCGTCCCCATGACACCCTGCCCTGCCAGCAATGCGCAAAACAGAAATGTGCGGGCGTAGGCGGTATTTTCCGGGATCGTGATCAGGCAGCAGCCGCCCTCGAACGGGCACCATTGCCGTGCATGATCCAACCGGCTGACAAATCCCATCGGGGATTGTGACATGAATTTCGGCATGCCTGTGGTTCCGGACGACGTATAAAAAATCTTGTCCGGTTCGACCATCGGGCGGTTGTCAATATCCTCGGCCGTCCAATCCTGATGAAAAACGATATGCCGCGCGCCTTCACAATCCTGTTCCTGAAAGCCGATGATGGCATCGACGCGAATGCCCGCCGCAATCGCGGGCGCAACCTTTTCGGCAAAAATGACCGCCGCCCCCAGCCGGGACAACGCGAACCACAGGCACAGACGGACGGCCCAGTTGTCCACCAGCGGGATGATCTGATCGCCCGGTTTCACGCCCTCCCTTCGCAGGCGGGCGGCAAACCGCGCGACGGTATTTTCAAGTTTCGCGAATGTCAGAACCTGTCCGCTTGGGCTCAGAACGGCGGGGCGGTCGGGATAGTTGGCGAACGCCTCGGAAAAGAGGGCGTTGAACCCCATATCGCCGACTTATCAGAAGTGGACGATCGCGCCCGCGCGCACCGCCGTGTTGGTCCATGCGCCGCTATAGGTGACGATGGCCAGCCAATCGCGCAGCACTTCCAGTCGGATCGCAACGTTATCGCTGACCGGCACTTCCGCGCCGAATCCCGCTGTCGGGCCGCCGCCCGGCGAACCCGAGCAGCAATATTGCGCGGCGGCGTTGGCAAAACCCGCCGCCCCGAACAAGCGCACATTGCCGACCTGATGCCACAGCAACAGGCGCAGCCGGGAAACTTTTCCGGTATAGGCGGCGGCATTAAGCGCCGTGTCGCCTTCGATACCGAACATCAGCGACCCGACGCCAAAACGCCCGCCCAGCAAGATCGACGTCTGCGTATCGTTGGCGACCGAAATGAAGGCGTTGCTGCCGTCGGCATTCAATGAACCGTGGGCAATGCCGCCATAAAACTCGCCGCTCATCGCCGATGATCCGGCCAACAGCGCGACACCCGATGCGGATGCATAAAGGATGGGTTTAAGGTTCATGGCGAATTCTCCCGGCAGGTTTTATCGGCACCCCGCGATCCTAATGTGATTCCGACCCAGTCCGAAACCGGAAACGGGGATTTTGGCGGGAATTTTCGAGCAATTTTGCGAAATGCGGATATCCTGCCACAGGTGGGTTCAGGCCGGATCCATCCCGCCCAGCCCGTCCAAAAACAGTTTCAACCCTGCGAAAATCATCAGCGCATAGACCAGCGTGAAATAGGCCCGCTCGGGCACCAGACGGTGCGCGACCACGCCCAGCAACATGCCGGCTACCGCCAGCGGTGCCAGCACAAGATCGGCTTTCGCGGTCTCCGCCGTGAAAATGCCCATCGCAAGATAAGGCAAGAATTTCAGCCAGTTGACGATCCAGAAAACCAATACCGTCGTCGCCTGATAGGTTGTTTTCCCCATGCCCTGACCCAGCAGGTGAATGGCAACGACCGGGCCGCCGGCGTGGCTGATGAAACTGGTGATGCCCGCGACAAATCCCCAAAATCCACCCGCCAAGGGATTGCGCCGGTGACGTCGCAGACCCGGCGGCCGCATTTTCTGAACGCCCTGGAATGCGACAAACCCCAACGCCAGCCCGCCGATCAGCAAACGCAGCGTCGCGGGATTGGCCAGACCGTAAATCAGCGCCCCGGCGGCGGTTCCGGGCACCGCGCCAAGGGCCAGAACCCGCACGTTGGGCCAATCCCATTTTCGCCAATAGGGGCGCAGACCCGCCGCATCCATCACCATCAATAGCGGCAGCATAAGACCAATGGCGGTTCCGGGGTCCAGAGCAAGCGCCAAGATCGGGGTCGTGGCAAGGGCCGCGCCCGAACCGAACCCGCCCTTGGAAATTCCGGCAATCAGCACCGCCGGGACGACGGCCGCAAAGAAAACCAGATCATACTCCATTGCATCGTTTCCGGTTAGTCATTGTAAACAGGCGAAAAATTCAGAACACAATCGTATACATTTGCATAATTTCCGCAGCATCCCGCCCCGGTTAGACCTTGCAGAACACAGGCTGAACAGATAGGCAAGCGCCAGAATTTCCAACCCCAAGGAGACAGAGATTATGGCACGAGCAAAGATCGCCCTGATCGGGGCCGGGCAAATCGGTGGCACGCTGGCGCATCTGGCGGCGACCAAGGAACTGGGCGATGTGGTGATGTTCGACATCGCCGACGGCGTTCCCCAGGGCAAATCGCTGGATATCGCCGAAAGCGGCTCGATATCGCGGTTCGACGCGACCCTGCGCGGTACCACGGATTACGCCGATATCAACGGTGCCGATGTCTGCATCGTCACCGCCGGCGTTGCCCGTAAACCGGGGATGAGCCGGGATGATCTGCTGGGGATCAACCTGAAGGTCATGAAATCGGTCGGCGAGGGGATCGCGCAACACGCGCCCAACGCCTTTGTCATCTGCATCACCAACCCGCTTGATGCGATGGTCTGGGCGTTGCAGCAGTTTTCGGGCCTTCCCGCGAACAAGGTCTGCGGCATGGCCGGCGTTCTGGACAGTGGCCGTTTCCGGCATTTCCTGTCCCAGGAATTCGGCGTCTCGATGCGCGACGTATCCGCCTTTGTTCTGGGCGGTCACGGCGACACGATGGTCCCCTTGACCCGGTATTCGACCGTCGGGGGCATCACCCTGCCGGACTTGGTTGAAATGGGCTGGACCAGTCAGGAAAAACTGGACGCCATCGTGCAACGCACCCGCGACGGCGGGGCCGAGATCGTGGGCCTGCTCAAAACCGGCTCGGCGTTTTATGCGCCCGCCGCCTCCGCCATCGAAATGGCCGAGGCGTACCTGAAGGACCAAAAGCGCGTGCTGCCATGCGCTGCGAATGTCGACGGGGCGTATGGTCTGACCAACACCTATGTTGGCGTGCCCACCGTGATCGGCGCGGACGGAATCGAAAAGGTGATCGAGATTCGCATGAACAAGGACGAAAGGGCCATGTTCGACAAATCCGTGAGCGCGGTTCAGGATCTGGTCGCCGCCTGCAAGGAAATTGACGCGACGCTCGCCTGAGACCGGCGCGAAACCAACCGGAGAGCCGCCGCTTTGGTCGTCGTACTGCCCAAATACGGCATCGCCTATTTCCCGATGCGCAAGGTCGCTTCGACCAGCGTCAAGGACGCGTTGCGCCGGATTTGCGATGCGCCGGGCGACTATCAGGCCACGTTCGGCGTGCCGATGTCCGCGCGCCAGCGGCGTCTGGCGCAGGGGCATTTCAAATTCACCATCGTGCGCGACCCCATCGCGCGGATATTGTCGTGTTACGGCAATCGGGTCGTCCATCACCGCGACCTGTCGGTGACATTGCTTGACCGGACCGCCGCGCGCCTGTTCGGTCGCAGCCCGGAACCCGGCATCGATGAATTCTGCCGGTATCTGCGCACTTATCGGGCGCTCAATGACAAGATTCGCCGCCATACCCGGCCGCAATATGTGTCGCTTGGGGAAGATCTGGGGTTTTTTGACGCGGTCTACACGATTTCGGAACTCGACACATTGGCCAGCGACCTGACCACGCGAACCGGGCGCGACATTGGTTTCGACCGCCTGCAAACTGCGGGGCCCAAATTTTCCGCCGCCGATCTTTCACCGGCGGCCCGGCGGTCGTTGCTGGAATTCACGCGGCGCGATTATGACCTGCTCGGCGATTTTTTCCGCCCACCCGAATCCGCCGGATGACCGCGAACTCCGGACGATCGGGCGAAGATAGGGCCGAAGAATTTTAACCTGTGATCACATAATTTTATCCTGTGATCACAAAAGTCGCGGTATCGATCAATATCGGGTGAAATCCTGCCGGCGCACTATTGGGTCGGCCATGGGTATGCGATGAAGCTTTCGAAAGCGGAAACGGGATTCTTTTCATGAACATTCACGAATATCAGGCCAAGGGTTTGCTGCGCGAATATGGTGCTCCGGTGTCGGACGGCCGGGTGGTCCTGCGTCCCGACGAAGCCAAGACCATGGCCGGCGAAATGGACGGGCCTTTATGGGTCGTCAAGGCGCAGATCCATGCCGGCGGTCGCGGCAAGGGCAAATTCAAAGAGTCCGAGGCCGGGGATGCCGGCGGTGTCCGTCTGGCCAGATCGACCGGCGAAGCCGCCGCCGAAGCCGAAAAAATGCTGGGCCGCACCCTGATCACCCATCAGACCGGCCCCAAAGGCAAGCAGGTGAACCGTGTCTATATCGAAGACGGGTCGGGCATCGAGACCGAGCTGTATCTTGCCCTGCTGGTTGACCGTCTGACCTCGCGTATCGCATTCGTCTGCTCGACCGAGGGCGGGATGGATATCGAGGAGGTCGCGGCCAATACTCCGGACAGGATCCTCAGCTTTTCCATCGATCCGGCATCGGGGTTTTCAGGCTTTCACGGGCGTCGCATCGCCTTTGCGCTGGGGCTGGAAGGCAACCAGGTCAAGCAATGCGTGCGGCTGGTGGGAACGCTCTACCGGATGTTCATCGACCGCGATATGGAGATGCTGGAAATCAACCCGCTGATCGTCAGCGACAAGGGCGATCTGAAGTGCCTCGACGCCAAGATGGGGTTTGACAGCAACGCGCTGTACCGTCAGCCGGAAATTCTGGCGCTCAGGGACGAAACCGAAGAAGACCCCAAGGAACTCGCCGCGTCCAAACACGACCTCAACTATATCGCGCTGGATGGTGAAATCGGCTGCATGGTCAACGGCGCGGGTCTGGCGATGGCGACGATGGACATCATCAAGCTTTATGGAAGCGAACCCGCCAACTTCCTCGATGTCGGCGGCGGCGCGACCAAGGAAAAGGTGACCGAAGCGTTCAAGATCATCACCTCCGACCCGCAGGTAAAGGGCATCCTCGTCAATATTTTCGGCGGCATCATGCGCTGCGACGTCATCGCAGATGGCGTGGTCGCGGCGGTGAAAGAGGTTGGCCTGAAAGTGCCGCTTGTGGTGCGGCTGGAGGGGACGAATGTGGCAAAGGGCAAGGAAATCCTGAACAATTCGGGTCTGGACGTGATCGCGGCGGATGATCTGGGCGACGCTGCGGCGAAGATTGTTAAGGCGGTGAAGGGGTGAGTCAGGGCGCGTGCCGGTCACGCGCCGCAACCGGGAAACGGTGCGTGCCCGGCACGCACCCGGCAGGACGGAAACACCGGAATGTTGATGTATGAACGCGAAATTGCCCACGTTCCGGGCCAGAACCCGCCACTTCCGGGCGGCGGCGTGATTTCGCCCGCGTCAGGCGACCTCCCCCTCCAAATCCGGTCGCTCCAACGGCACAATCGCCTCCAGCGCCGCCAGCCGTTTTTTGTCGGCATGGAGGCAGGACATATCGTAACTGGACCGAATGTTCATCCAGAACTCTGGCGACGTTCCGAAATACTTGCCCAAACGAAATGCGGTATCAGCGGTCAGCGCGGTTTTTTCACTCGCCAGCCGTTCAATCCGCGTGCGCGGCACGTTCAGAGCCTTGGCAAGTTTCCCGGCACTCAATTCCAGCGGCCCCAGAAAATCCTCGCGAAGGATTTCGCCGGGATGGACCGGGGGGGTTACGATAAGCATAGTGCGTTCTCCTTAGTGATACTCGACAATTTCCACTTCCTCTGCATTGTTTCGGACCCACCTGAAACATATCCGCCACTGGCGGTTGATACGGATCGAATGCCAGCCGGTCCGATCACCTTTCAACGCCTCCAGCCGGTTCGACGGCGGGGACCGCAATTCTTCGATGGCAATCGCCGCATCAAGCGCAATCAGTCTACGCTGCGCCGCGCGAACGATATCCGCCGGAAACCGTTGGGGAACCTCGCCATCCAGCACAACCCAAACCCTCTTGTCACGCGCTGTCTTGATCATCGTTGCGATGTATCACACCATGATACATCGGTCAATCAAATTTGTATCATCCCGCGATACAAACCGACAGAGCGATACGGCGCATGATCATCTCGCACCGTCATAAATTCATCTACCTGCGCACCGAAAAAACCGCGAGCACGTCCTTGACCGATGCGCTCAGCAAAATCGTGGCGCAAGACGATGAGGTGGTGAAATCCTTCAGCGGGAAATGGGTCGATGCGTTGCCGTTTCATCCCGGCAAGCTAAAGCGCCTGTTTCCCGGCATCTTCGGCCTTCACCCCCATGCCAGCGCGCGACACGTCCGGCAGATCGTGGGCGCGAAGATCTTTGACAGCTACTTCAAGTTCGCGGTCGAAAGGAACCCATGGGAACGGCAGGTATCGCTATACCACCACCGTGAATTCAAACGCAAAAACCAGAACCCGGATTTTGACCGCGACATGCGGTCGCCGGGCTACCGGTTTTCGCATCACACCCGTTTGCACAACTGGGACATCTACGCCATCGACGGAAAGGTCGTGACCGATCAGGTGCTTGCATATGAAACCCTCGCCCGGGACCTTCCGGCGGTGACCCGGAAACTCGGGATCGGGTCCGGGATCGAACTGCCGCGCCGCAACGTCGGCTATGGCGGCAAGCGCGCGCATTATTCCACCTACTACAGCGATGAAACCCGATCGCTGATCGAACGCTGGTACCGACGCGAAATCGCAACCTTCGGATACGAATTCGACGATCAACGCGGCCCTGCGGCCGCCCCGAAAAACTGAACGAAAGAGAACACAAATGGCCGTACTAGTCGACGAAAACACCCGCGTAATCTGTCAGGGCCTGACCGGTTCACAAGGCACGTTCCATTCCGAACAGGCCATTGAATACGGCACCAAAATGGTAGGCGGTGTGACCCCCGGCAAGGGCGGGCAGGAACATATCGGCCTGCCGATATTTGATACCGTCGCCGAAGCCCGCCACGCCACCAGCGCCAATGCGACCGCGATCTATGTGCCGCCGCCCTTTGCCGCGGACGCGATTCTGGAGGCGATCGACGCGGAAATGGAACTGATCGTCTGCATCACCGAGGGAATTCCGGTCTTGGACATGATGCGGGTCAAGCGCGCCCTTGATGGCGCGCCCAGCCGCCTGATCGGCCCGAACTGCCCCGGCGTGATCACACCCGGTGCCTGCAAGATCGGGATCATGCCCGGGCACATCCACAAACGAGGCTCGGTCGGTGTGGTCAGCCGCTCGGGCACCCTGACCTACGAGGCGGTTGGCCAGACCACCGCCATCGGGCTGGGTCAATCGACCTGCATCGGCATCGGCGGTGACCCGATCAAGGGGACGGAACATATCGACGCGCTCGAATTGCTGCTTGGCGACGATGAAACCCAATCGATCATCATGATCGGTGAAATCGGCGGTTCCGCAGAAGAGGACGCCGCGCAATTCCTGATCGATCAGGCCAAACGCGGGCGCAGGAAACCGACGGCAGGTTTCATCGCCGGGCGCACCGCGCCGCCGGGTCGCCGTATGGGCCACGCGGGCGCGATCGTGGCGGGCGGCAAAGGCGGCGCCGAAGACAAGATCGAAGCGATGCGAGCCGCCGGCATCGTGGTCGCCGAAAGCCCGGCCGGTCTGGGCGAGGCGGTTCTGGAAGCGATTGGCTGAAGTAACGATGGTTCTGGTCTCGCATACCCACAAGTTCATCTTTCTGAAAACCAGAAAGACCGCCAGCACCAGCGTTGAAATGCTGCTGGAACCTCTGTGTGCGCCACCGAACCATGTCGTGACCGAAGGAACCGAAGCGTTGGAAACGGATCACGGGATCATCGGCACAAGGCTGGTGCCGCCCGGAAAACGGAACGCCTTGTCCAGACGTTGGTACAACCACATGACCGCGCCGGAAATAAGCAGCGCCCTTGGGCCGGAACGCTTTAATGACTACCTGAAAATTACCACGGTGCGAAATCCGTTCGACCGGCTGGTTTCCGAATTCATGTACAAGAACGCGCGGCGAAAGCGTCGCCCGATCGGCGCGCTGATCGACCGGCTGGTACGAAAACCATCGGGCAAAGACGCGAATATCCGCAAATTCCGCAAATGGCTGCGTCGGGGGGGCTGGAAATCGGACTACGACATCCTGCATGTCGGCGGCCGTTTCGTGCCCGACATTCTGATCCGGTTCGAGAATCTGGCAGCCGACCTTCGCACATTGTCCGACCGGCTGGGCGTCAACCTTCATGCCGACATGTTGCCGGTCACGAAACCCGGACCGGCCCCGGGCAAGCGCACTGCGCCGCACGAATTCTTTGGCCCGCGGGAAGTCGGGTTTCTGCGCACCAACGAAAGCTGGATTTTCAAGGAAACCGACTATCCGGACCACCCCACAGAGTACGAGGTATCGCCATGACCGAACAATCCTCGAACGACCAGTTCAACGCCTCGTCGTTCCTGCAAGGCCACAACGCCGAATATGTCGAGGCGCTTTATGCCCGCTATGCCGATGATCCGAACGCGGTCGACGAAAGTTGGCGCGAATGGTTCCGCGCGCTTGGCGATTCCGACGAGGATGCAAGGCACAACGCCCACGGCCCTGCCTGGCAACGCTCCGACTGGCCGCCGGCGCCTACCGACGATCTGACCGCGGCGCTTGACGGGCAATGGCCGGCCGACCCGGAAAAGGCCGCAGAAAAAATAGGCGACAAGGCGCGCAGCAAGGGTGTCGAGCTGACCAACGAACAGGTGCAGCGTGCCGTTCTGGACAGTTTGCGCGCGCTGATGCTGATCCGCGCCTATCGGATCATGGGCCATCTGGCCGCCAATCTGGACCCGCTTGGCCTGCGCGAACCCAGCCACCGCCGCGAACTGGAACCGTCGAATTACGGGTTCACCGAATCCGACATGGACCGGCCGATCTTCCTGGACAACGTGCTGGGGCTGGAACTGGCCTCGATGCGCGAGATTCTGGCGCTGGTGAAACGCACCTATTGCGGCACCTTCACGGTGCAGTACATGCACATTTCGGACCGCGAGGAATCCGCCTGGCTGAAAGAGCGGATCGAAGGCTACGGCAAGGAAATCCAGTTCACCCGCTCGGGTCGCAAGATGATCCTGAACCGTCTGGTCGAGGCCGAAGGCTTCGAGAAATTCCTGCACGTCAAATACATGGGCACCAAACGTTTCGGGCTGGACGGCGGCGAGTCCGTGATCCCGGCCATGGAACAGATCATCAAACGCGGCGGCACTTTGGGGGTCGAGGAAATCATCATCGGCATGCCCCATCGCGGGCGGCTTTCGGTGTTGGCCAACGTGATGGAAAAACCTTATCGCGCGATTTTCAACGAATTTCAGGGCGGGTCGTTCAAGCCCACGGATGTCGAAGGTTCCGGCGATGTGAAATACCACCTTGGTGCCTCGTCCGACCGTGAATTTGACGGCAATTCTGTGCATCTCAGCCTGACGGCGAATCCCAGCCATCTGGAGGCGGTCAATCCCGTGGTGCTGGGCAAGGTCCGCGCCAAGCAGTTCCAGAAAAACGATACCGACCGCACCAAGGTTCTGCCGGTGCTGCTGCACGGCGATGCGGCCTTTGCCGGGCAGGGCGTGATTGCGGAATGTTTCGGCCTGTCGGGGCTGGTCGGCCACAAGACCGGCGGCACCATGCACATCATCGTCAACAACCAGATCGGTTTCACCACCGCGCCGCATTTCAGTCGCTCGTCGCCCTATCCCACCGATATCGCCCTGATGGTCGAAGCGCCGATTTTCCACGTCAACGGCGACGATCCCGAGGCCGTGGTCCACGCCGCGCGCGTCGCCACCGAGTTTCGGCAGAAATTCCACAAGGACGTCGTGGTCGACATTTTCTGCTATCGCCGCTTTGGCCACAACGAGGGGGACGAGCCGATGTTCACCAATCCCCTGATGTACACCAAGATCAAGACCCAGAAATCGACGTTGCAGATATATACGGAACGACTGATCGCCGACGGCCTGATCCCCGAGGGCGAGATCGAGGATATGAAAGCCGCGTTTCAGGCCCGCCTGAACGAAGAGTTCGAGGCCGGCAAGGAATATCGCCCCAACAAGGCCGACTGGCTGGATGGCCGCTGGTCGCATCTGGACAAGCAGATGGGGGATTACCAGCGTGGGCAGACCTCGGTCAAACCCGAAATCCTGCACGAAGTCGGGGCCGCGCTGACCCGCCTTCCCGATCATTTCACCCCGCACCGCACCATCACGCGCCTGCTGGAATCCAAACGCGAAATGCTGGAAACCGGCAAGGGAATCGACTGGGCGACCGCCGAGGCGCTGGCCTTTGGCTCGCTGATGCTCGAGGGTTATCCAGTCCGTCTTTCCGGGCAGGACAGCACGCGCGGCACCTTCAGCCACCGCCATGCCGGGTTGATCGACCAGGTGACCGAAAAGCGCTACCTGCCGCTCAACGCCATCCGCGAAAATCAGGTCAAGTTCTTCGTCATCGATTCGATGCTCAGCGAATATGCGGTGCTGGGTTTTGAATACGGCTATTCGCTGGCCGAACCCAACGGCCTGACCTTGTGGGAGGCCCAGTTCGGTGATTTCGCCAATGGCGCGCAGATCATGATCGATCAGTTCATCTCGTCGGGCGAACGCAAATGGCTGCGCATGTCCGGCCTCGTGTTGCTGCTGCCGCACGGATACGAAGGGCAGGGGCCGGAACACTCGTCCGCGCGACTGGAACGTTTCCTGCAAATGTCGGCCGAAGACAACTGGATCGTCGCCAATTGCACGACACCGGCGAACTATTTCCACATCCTGCGGCGGCAAATGCACCGGACATTCCGAAAACCCCTGATCATGATGACTCCGAAATCCCTGCTCAGGCACAAATTCGCCATCAGCGATATCGAGGATCTGGCGACCGGTTCCTCGTTCCACCGCGTGCTGTGGGATGACGCCCAAAAAGGCCACTCTGATCTGGACCTGAAACCGGATGCGGAAATCAAACGCGTGGTGCTGTGTTCCGGCAAGGTCTATTTCGACCTGCTGAAACGCCGCGATTCCGAAAACATGACCGATGTCTACCTGATGCGGCTCGAACAATTCTATCCGTTCCCCGCGATGTCGATGTCCAAGGAACTCAGCCGGTTCAAAGAAGCCGAAATCGTCTGGTGTCAGGAAGAACCGAAAAACCAGGGCGGCTGGTCCTTTGTAGAGCCGAATGTCGAATGGATTCTCGCCCGGATCGAGGCGCACAGCCAACGCCCGCTTTATGCCGGGCGTCCGGCGGCGGCTTCACCGGCGACCGGCCTCGCATCGCAACATAAGCAACAACAAGAAGCGCTCGTTGAAAACGCGCTTGGCATTGAAGGAGAGTAACCCGATGTCCATTGAACTCCGCGTGCCCACTCTGGGCGAAAGCGTCACCGAAGCCACCATCGCCACCTGGTTCAAGAAACCCGGCGACGCCGTGGCGGTCGACGAAATGCTGTGCGAATTGGAAACCGACAAGGTGACGGTCGAAGTGCCCTCGCCGGTTGCGGGGGCGCTGGGTGCCATCATCGCCAATGCGGGTGAAACCGTCGGCGTCGATGCCCTGCTTGCCACCATCGATGAAGGTGCGGCCGCCACACCGGCCACATCCGCACCATCGCCGGAACCGGCTACAGCCGAACCCGTCGCTTCGGGTACCAGTGTCAATCACGGTGGTAAAAAGGGCGAAGACGCGCCCGCCGCCAAAAAGATGATGGCCGAGGCCGGGATTGCCCCGGATCAGGTCACGGGCACCGGCCGTGACGGGCGCGTGATGAAGGAAGACGTGCAAAAGGCAATGACGGCGGCGCCTGCAAGGCCGGAACCGGCGGCCCCCGCACCTGCGCCGCGTGCACCGGTCGCCGCCCAGGACGCCCCGCGCGAGGAACGGGTCAAGATGACCCGCCTGCGCCAGACCATCGCACGGCGTCTGAAAGACAGCCAGAACACGGCGGCGATGCTGACCACCTATAACGAGGTCGACATGTCGGCCGTCATGGGTTTGCGCAATGAATACAAAGAGTTGTTTCAGAAAAAGCATGGCGTCAAGCTGGGGTTCATGTCGTTTTTCGTGCGCGCCTGCTGTCACGCGCTGAACGAAGTCCCCGACGTGAATGCCGAGGTGGACGGGACCGATGTCGTCTACAAGAACTTCGTCCATATGGGCGTTGCGGTCGGCACGCCCAGCGGTCTGGTCGTCCCGGTCGTGCGCGACGCCGACGCGATGGGGTTCGCCGCGATCGAGAAGAAGATCAACGAACTGGGCGCACGGGCACGCGACGGCAAGCTGTCGATGGCCGAGATGCAGGGCGGCACCTTCACCATCTCGAACGGCGGCGTTTACGGTTCGCTGATGTCCTCGCCCATCCTCAACCCACCGCAATCGGGCATTCTGGGGATGCACAAGATACAGGACCGCCCGGTGGTGGTGGACGGCGAGATTGTCGTGCGACCGATGATGTATCTGGCGCTTTCCTACGACCACCGGATCGTCGACGGCAAAGGTGCCGTGACGTTCCTGGTGCGTGTCAAGGAAGCGCTCGAAGACCCGCGGCGATTGCTGATGGATTTGTGAGATGCAAGCGCTGCCCGCACCGCATGGCGACCGGGCGAGGTGACGGCAATGGCCTATCGCGATCCCGAAACCCTGACCTGCCCGTCCTGCAACCGGAGCGGGGAACTGGTCTGGGTCATCGGCGAAGGCCCGAACACGAAGCCGGGCGAAAGCCCCGCCTACACCGACGTGATGGAACCGGGCGGCTGGCAGATTGAAACCCAGGCAACGGCGCCGAAATGGCGCGGTGTTGTCACCTGTCCGGA
>CAZRLO010000070.1:0-15083 GCA_964600965.1 uncultured Rhodobacter sp. | reverse complement strand
CGTCTTTGGCGATCGGCGACAATGGCAGGGCGCGAAACACATTTCGCATGTCGTCAAGGCCCGGCCCGGTTCGCGATGTGGCGAGGATCAGGATCGGATGCTGCCCGCACAGACGCCCAAGACGCTCCAGCACCGCAAGGGTGACTTCGTCGGCCCAATGCAGATCTTCGGCCAACAGCAACAGTGGTTTCTGGCGGGACAATTCCAGCAGTTCGTCCACGACCGCGGTCAGAATGGCCTCGCGACGGGCCTCCGGGCTGAGCGCGTCGTCGTTCTCCAGCGTTTCAAGGCGGGTGGCCGTGCGCAGCGCCGCATCGGCGAGTTCGGGGTCCGTCGCCTCGTCAAAGACGCGGTCATACATGCGAATGAATGCGAACAACGCGTCGCCTTGGGTGCGCGGCTGGCATTGCAGCAACGTGGTCCGCCCGCCCGGTACGTTGTCCGCCAGTTCCGACAGGATCCGTGATTTGCCGATGCCCGGCTCGCCTTCGATCAACAGGGCCGCGCCCGTGCCATCGCGCGCGCTATCCCACGCATCCGTCAGCGTCGCGATCTCGTCCGAGCGTCCCGTAAACGCGCCCGATCCGTCGCGATCCCTTTGAAACCGCGACGCAACCGGCAGCAGCGTCAACGGGCGCCAGGCGCGCGTGACGTCTGGAAATCCTTTCAGGGTCAGACCGTCCACGGGCGCATAGTTCATTGCCCGGTGGGTCAATTGGTGGGTCGCGGGCGACACAAGGATGGTGTTGATCTTTGACGCGGCCTCCAGTCGCGCGGCAAGGTTCGGGGCGACGCCCACAGCGCCCAGCCGTCCCGGGGCCAAGGCATCCGGGCGGTCGGGCAACACGACAACACTTGTCGCGATCCCGATGCGGATGCCGGGGGCCGCGTCAATTTCCGCACGCGCCTTAAGCAAATCAATCGCGGCGCTGATGGCGGAAACGGCGGTGTCTTCGTTGCTGACCGGATAGCCGAAATAGGCCATGCCGCCGTCGCCCATCACCTGTTCAAGCGACCCGCCATGGTTCAGAACGGCATTGCGGGCAGCGGCATGGATCGGGAGGATCGCACTGCGCAGCGCTTCGGGATCATCGCCCTCCACCAGCGATGTCGACCCCGCGATATCGTAAAACAGCACCGTCAACTGGCACCGTTCACCGCGAAGCTCGGTCGGGTATGTCGCCCTGGTACCGCGATTCTTGAACAACGACACAAAAATACTCCTGACAATGCCGCGGACTTGTTGCAAAATTGAAGAGACCCGAAACAAATCGTTTTCGCAATGGGGTGCCGCGATTCGTTTGGTGCCAGAGCCGGAGTTCAGATCATCGCGGACAAGACCACATTCCTGGCGGGCAGCTTTGACACGCTGCTGACGGTTCTGGACAAGGCTTTCGTGAAACTGTCGCTCAGGGCGGGCGAGACTCTGTTTGAGCAGGACGATTACGACGACCGGCTCTATGTGCTGGACGAGGGGCTGCTGGAGGTCAGCGTCTATTCCGCCAATGGCCGCAAACTGTCGCTGAACCGGTTGCACCCGCCATGCGTCTTTGGTGAAATCGCAATCTTCGATCCGGGCACCCGCACCGCCCGCATCGAAGCACTTGCGCCCAGCAAATTGCGTGCCATTCGCCAGTCGGCCCTGATTTCCAAAATCGCCGAAGACCCGGACATCGCCACGGAATTGCTGCGTCTGGCCGGCAAACGCATGCGTTGGATGAGCCGCCAGATGGAGGATCAGGTATTTCTGCCCCCGGCGGCGCGGTTGGCTGCAAAGGTTCTGCTGCTTGCAGGCGAAACCGGCGAAATCGAGATGGCCCAGGCGCAATTGGCCGATTTTGTAGGCGTCACCCGAGAGCTTGTTTCCAAGACCCTGTCCGAGTGGCGGCGCGAAGGCATCGTGGCCGTATCGCGCGGCCGTATTCAGTTGCTCGACGTTGATGCGCTGTGGGAATTGAAGAATTCAACATTTTTTGAGGCTGTGTGAGCCGCATCACAGAGCGGTGATCCCAGACGTGGCATTCCGGTTTCAAGGCCAATGACGGCCGGGAAACAAAAACTGGAAACACGTCATGAACAAGAACTTCTCCGCAAAGATTCTCGCCATCCCGCTTCGCATCCTGAACTGGGTCGCCGACCGGGACGCCAACTATCGCCAGGCAATCAATCTGCGCAACGCGTCTGATGAAAAGCTGGCCGACCTGGGGCTTACGCGCCAGCAGGCCAACCACGCATTCTATGCCAGATATCGCAACCGGATTGCCGATCGCGAACCGATCATCCTGCGGGCCGGATGAACAAACACAAGTGGCCCGTTCCTCTGCCATGCGATCGGCCCGGACCTGAAAGCGACCAGGTCCCGCGTTTCACATGGCATCCAACTGCAAACTGAAACTGACAAAAGGGTGAATGAAATGTACGTACTGAAATCTTCGACCATTGCCGCAATCATGTTCCTCGGCACCGTCGGCGGCGCATCGGCCATCGACCTTGTGAAGGCCATGCCGTCGAACTACCTCGACGAGGTGAATGCCAAACTGATGGCCATTGGATACCGTGAAGTTCGCGTGATCGACGCCGAAACCAACCGTCTGTCGGCCATCGACAAGGACGGCAGTGAAGTTGTGCTGATCATAAGCCCGTTGGACCGGAAGATCACGTTCTCGACCTACGTCCATTCCCACCACGACGAGTGATCAACAATTGGGTCGTCCGGCAAATTCGGCCTCCCTTGCCGGATGATCCCTGTTGCGTCGTGAATGCGGCGCAACAGGGTGTGCCGGACGTTTGTTTCCGACCGCCTGACAGCACGAAAGCCGGGGGGGTTCGCCGGTTCGAATTTCAGGTAGGCGCGGTATTTTCGCGAACACCTTGCGACGCGACCGTGTTGCGGGCCGGCTCTTTGGTCGATTGGCGACACATCCGACGGCTCATCTGAAACATCTTGACGCTGCGGGGCCGTTCGGCTTGCATGACACCACGTCCGCGAAAAAAAAATGGCGTGCCTGATGTCAGACATTTCCATCCGAATGGCCCGGGATGATCGTGATTATGAAGTCGCCCGCCTGTTGTGTCGCGAATGGCTGGACTGGCATTGGCAAGCTTTCCCAGAGGACGGGCCAAGGGAAGGTAACCCCATGAATCCCGACGCTTTTCAAAGCGTTCTGGTTGATCTGCCGCAAATCCATGCCAGGCCCCGTGGCGGCATCCTGTTGGCCGATGTGGACGGGCGGCCCGCCGGATGCGTGATGTATCACGAGTTGCAGTCGGATGTTGGCGAAATCAAGCGACTGTTCGTCAGCGAAGCCGGGCGGGGGCATGGTCTTGGACGCGCACTTCTGGAACGGATGTTCGCGCAAATGGCCGCCGACGGCTACCGAAGCGTTGTGTTTTCTTCCGCGAAGTTCCTGACTCACGCGCGACGGCTTTACGAAAGCGTCGGTTTCCGCGACATCCCGCACCCCGCCGATTTTCCCGCGCACCTGCGAAGTTTTGTCTACTTCATGGAACGGCCGTTACCCTGGGCAACCTGAGATTTCCGCCCGACATCGCTGGCCGTTTCGACCCGTGCGCATCGGTCTTTTGCGCGGAGTCATCCCGCGGTCGCGCGGTCGCCGAAGCGCGCGGAACGCGCCATCGGGCAAAAGTGACGCGAGGCCAAATTGGGTGCGGTTCAGCTCCAGCGGCGGCTGGTGAATTCCGTGATCAGCCCCGCGATCAGGCCGCCAAGCAGCAGCACCGCCAGCACATCGGCCTGCATGGCAAGCTTGAAGTAATAGGCGCCGATTTCCAGCGCGTTGCCCAATGCCTCGGTCGGGTGGCGATAGCGCTTGGCGAGGCTCCGGTCGATCATTTCCCACAACGAAAATCCCAGCAATGACCAGAAAAACAACCAGATCGACGAATATATCCCGCCCCGCAATGCCGCGCCATACGTGCCGCCGACCATCCGGCCCATCACCCGCCAGCCGATCAGAATGCCCAGCGCCGCGTTGAGCGGAACAAACCACGTGCTGCGCTGAACGTCGGAAAGCACCGGTTCAAAAAACACCGCCGCCTGCCAGCCGATGGCCGCGTAACACAACGCGGCAATCAGTTTCGCCCCTGTCGGCATCTGGCGCATCTTCAGGCCGGTCTGGAAATGGTGACCTGGGTCACGTCACAATTGCCGCTGTGAAACGCCGACGCACACGATGTCAGATAGAAATTCCACATGCGGCGAAAGCGGTCATCGAACCCCATCGCGGTGATGTTGTCCCAACGTGCGTTGAACGTTTCGTGCCAGCGGCGCAACGTCTGCGAATAACTTTCGCCGAATTCGATGCTGTCGGTCAGTTTCAGGCCCGCACGGGCGATCTGTTCCTTCAGCGCGTTCGGGCTGGGCAGCATGCCGCCGGGGAAGATGTGTTTCTGGATGAAATCGACCCCCTTGCGATATTGTTCAAACCGCCGGTTGGCGATGGTGATGATCTGCAACGTGGCCCGTGCGCCCGGTTTCAGGCGCTCGCGTACCGCGTTGAAATAGGTTGGCCAGTATTTCTCGCCCACCGCCTCGAACATCTCGATTGAGGCGATGCCATCATAAATTCCGGTTTCGTCGCGATAATCGCGCATGACGATCTGCACCTGATCCGACAATCCGGCGCGCGCGATCCGATCCACGGCGAAATCGTGCTGTTCCTGTGAAATCGTCAGACCGGTCACCTTCAACCCGCGTTCCCGCGCGGCGTATTCGGCGAAACCGCCCCAGCCACACCCGATTTCCAGAACATGATCGCCCGCAACCACGCCCATCTGATCGACCATCGAGGCGTATTTTGCCCGCTGCGCCTTGGACAGATCCTCCTGCCCGGTGGAGAAGATGGCCGACGAATAGGTCATGGAGTCGTCCAGCCACTGGGCATAGAAATCGTTGCCAAGGTCATAATGATGGCTGATGTTCTTTTTGGCCTGCGCCCGCGAATTCCCGTTCAGCCAATGCCGCGTCCGTTCGTACAAGCGCACAAGGGCCATGCCCGGGAAACCGTCGAAAACCGCCTCGTTGCGGTCAAGCAGAATGTCCATGAACATTTGCAAATCCGAAACCGACCACCAGCCTTCGAGATAGGCGTCCGAAAAGCCCAGATCGCCCTCGCGGATCAGGCGGGCGAAGCAATCGGGATTGTGGACCTGGATTTCCACGGCCTGACCGGGCTTGTCGCCCTGGGCGCGGAACACCCGGCCATCGGTCAGGCGAAAATCAATGCGCCCGTGGTTCAGCTTGCGCACCACGTCAAATACCCCGGCAAAATACCGGGGCAGGCCTTTCTGGCCCTTTGTACTGGTATAGATCGTCATCCCGTGGCACCCCCGGCAGACAACCTAGCGCAAAAATGGCCAACACACCAAGCAAATTGACAATTCACGCGAACTTCCCCCGATAGGCCATTGTCCTGGCACGCAATTCGCCGGCTTGGCAGAGCCCTGATCGCCGGACATCATTTGTGGTTCCGGCCGCCCGGTTTCGCCGGTCGGATGCTGTTTTGCGACCGGTGTGTTTTTGGACGGCACCTCGTCAGTCCGTGGCGTTTTGCAAGATATCCCGGCCCGAATTCGAGCATTGAAATCTCGCCGTGATCGCAGTTTCGGCGCGTGCCGGTTTTGGAAAATTCGATAATTATCGTTTGATGTCAAAATGTTGTCGCGAAATCCGTTCGTCTAGACGGCTAGACGGCCAGACGGCTGGACGGCTAGGCGGCTCGGTGGCCAGACCGCCAGACGGCCGGACCGCTGGACGTTTGGTCGACCGGACGGCCAGACGGCCAGCCGAGTGGTTTTATTGCACCGACGTTTCGCGCGACCGGCCCGGGCTTTGGATCAGATCGGGGTTTTCAGGCCTGCGCTACAAAGGGGTTTCAGGGCGGCGTCACAAAATCGAATCCAGCGCCTCGATCAGCCGGTCAATCTCGTCGGCCCGCGTGTAATGCACAAAACTCAGCCGCAGCACGCCTTTTTCCGGGTCTTCCCCCATCGCCCGGATCACGCGATGCGCATAGAAATCGCCGCCACCCGCCATGATGCCGCGTTCCGCCAGTCGCGATGCCAGCGTTTCGCCCGGCGCTTGCGTTGCCAGCGCCACGGTGGGCGCGCGCAGGGTCGCGTCAGTCGGGCCCAGCACTCGCACATCGTTGCGGTTCGCCAGATAGTCGAGCAATGGTGCCAGCAGCCGGGTCTCGTGGTCGCGCATCAACGCGGCGCAGTGATGGCTTTTTTCGCCCTCACCTAAATCGTTGCCGCCGTGGTGATCGCTCAGCGCCTCGAAATAATCCACCATCCCGGCGCTTGCGGCTATTTGCGCGTGGTCCGGCCCGGCGGGTGTGAACCGTTTGACCGGGTCCGCAGCGTTGAAAAAATGCCCCTGATTTGGCAATGCATCGGCAATGTGCCGTCGGACAACCATGATGCCCTGATGCGGACCAAAGGTCTTGTAGGCCGAAAACAGATAGATATCGGCGCCCAGCGCCCGCACATCCGGCAGACCGTGCGGCGAGAACGAAACCCCGTCGACACATGCAAGCGCGCCGGCCCCATGCACCATCGCGCAGATGTCCGCGACCGGATTGATCTCGCCCACGATGTTGCTGCAATGGGGGAACGCGACCAGCTTCACGCGGGAATCAAGCAGGTTTTCCAGCGCAGCCGGGTCCAGATGGCCGCTGGCCGGATCCACCTGCCATTCCCGAATTTCGATCCCCGATTCCGCCAGCCGCCGCCACGGGCCGGAATTCGCCTCGTGATCCTGATCGGTCACGATGATGGCGTCGCCGGGTGTCAGAAACGTGCGGAATGCCTGTGCCAGAACATAGGTGTTCTGCGTGGTGGAGGGCCCGAAACTCAGCTCGTCCGTCGCTACGCCCAGCCACGCCGCCAGCCGCGCGCGCGCCTCGTCCATTTCCTCGCCCGCCAGCCGCGAAGCCTCGAACGGACCGTATGGCTGTACCTTGCGCTGGTGGTAATACCGGAAAAGGCGGTCGATCACCGGTTGGCAGGTAAAGGAACCACCAGCGTTTTCGAAAAACGCCTGCCCGGCAAGCGCGGGCTCCTGAAAAGCCGGAAACTGGTCCCGCACAAAACTGGTATCAAGCACATCCCGCCCTTTCACATCGCGTCCCGCCGCACCATCGACCTGCCTATGCGTTCACATCGACCACCACGCGTCCCTGCACCTGGCCTTTCAGGATATCGCCCCCCAGTTTCGGCAGGTCGGCCAAGGTCGCGGGGTGGATCATCGCCTCGAGCTTGTCCATCGGCAGGTCCTTGGCGATGCGTGCCCACGCCCGCACGCGGTTTTCGTAAGGTTGCATCACACTGTCGATTCCCAACAGATTGACGCCGCGCAAAAGAAACGGAATGACCGTTGCCGGCAAGGCGGAACCGCCCGCCAGCCCTACCGACGCGACCGATGCGCCGTATTTCATCTGGCCCAGAACCCGCGCCAGCATCGCGCCGCCGACCGCGTCAACACAGCCCGCCCAGGTCTCCGCCTCCAGCGGGCGTTTCGTGGTCTCGTTGATGTCTTCGCGCGCCACGATCTGGCTGGCGCCCAGTGATTTCAGATAACTCGCCGTTTCCGGACGCCCCGTGACCGCCGCCACCTCGAAACCGAGATTGGCCAGAATGGCAGTGGCAACCGAGCCGACACCGCCCGCGGCACCTGTCACCAATACCGGGCCGTGATCCGTGGTCAGGCCATGGTCCAGCAGCGCCATCACGGCAAGCATCGCGGTGAACCCAGCGGTGCCCACCGCCATGGCCTGCCGCAGATCGATGCCCTCGGGCAACGGCACCAGCCAGTCGGCCCGGACATTGGCCTTCTGCGCGTATCCGCCCCAATGCGCCTCGCCCACGCGCCAGCCGGTCAGAACCACCCGGTCACCGGGCTTGTAGCGCGCGTCAGACGATGCTTCGACAACGCCCGCGAAATCGATCCCCGGAATATGAGGGTAATTCCGCACCAGACCACCACCGGGACCGATGCACAGACCGTCCTTGTAATTGACCGTTGAATAGTGGACCGCGACGGTCACATCCGAAGGTGGCAGGTCGGTCAGATCCACCTTTTTCACGCCAGCCGTGGTTTTGCCGTCTTCGCCTTTTTCGACGATCAATGCGTTGAAGCTCATCACCTTCTCCTCAATTCCAGAATTTGTCGCGCACCTGCGCGTTTTTCAGACCGTTGGCAGTTTCGATCTCGAAACGGTTGCCGGCGCCCCAATGGTCGCGGTCGATCATGCCGATGGCGACCGTGATACCGAAATCGGGCGAGAACGCCGCCGAAGCCACCTGCCCCACCTTCTGCCCACCTGAATACAGCGGCCAGATCCCGGTGCAGGGACCGGCATCACCCGAAATTTCGATCGGCCGGATGGCCCGGACCGGACCGGTCGCCAGTTCTTCGCGCAAGGCCCGACCGCCAAAACAGGTGTCCAGTTGCGACGCGTTGACATAGCCGCCAAGTCCGCATTCCAACGGTGAATTTTCGCGGGTCATGTCGCTGCCATAGCTCAGCAGGCCGCCCTCGATCCGCTCGATGTTGTTCGGACATCCCGCCCGCACGTTCAGATCCTCGCCTGCCGCCATCAGCGCCGCCCAGACCGACATGCCAAGCGCGCTGTCATCGACATAGATCTCGAACCCGCCCTGTTTGGACCAGCCTGAACGCGCGACCAGAAACGCGTGGTCCTGAAACGAGAACCGCCCGCAGCCAAAAAACCGCAATCCGTTGACGGCCTCGCCAAAAACCCGCGCCATCAAGGTACCGGCGCTGGGACCCTGCACCGCCAGCGGCGAGACATCCGGTTCCCTGATTTCAACCTCGAACCCGCCCGCGGTCGCCACGCCCAGAACCCAGTACAGCAGGTCGCTGTCGGCGATTGACAGCCAGTATTCGTCGGGACCGGGCTGTAACAGTACGGGATCGTTCAACATGCCACCATGTTGATCCGTGATCGGAACGTACAGACACCGGCTTGGCGACATATTTGCGATATCGCGCGGCGTCAGCAATTGCACCAGCCGGCGCGCGTCGGGCCCCTTGATCGAGACCTGACGTTCGCAGGACACATCCCAGACCTGAACATGCTGCTTCAAATGACGGCAATCGGCCGCGACATTTTCGAAATGTGTCGCCAGCAGCATGTGGTTGTAGACGGTGTAACCGGCAACCCCCGCCGCCTCGACGCCGGGGGTGAAGGGTGTTTTCCGTAACCTTCGTGATGGGTTGATCGAGGGCATGGCTCGTGCTTTCAAATTCCCGCGCGTTGCGGATTTTGCGCCCCGCAGCGCGGTGTTGGCCTATCGGTCAGTTCGGTCCGTGCCAGTCGATCTGGCAAATCTCGGCCGACCGCCCGTCGAAATCCCAGACCCGCCCGAACGCGCGCACGCGGCCCTTGCTGGCAGTGGCAACGGTGATGTCCGGGCCCATCCAGTATTTGGTATTGACGGCCACGACTTCCTCGCCGGGGCGTGCGCCAGAGATCGGCGCAACTTCGCCCTGAATGTGTTTGCCGACCATCAGACGCCTCGTCGGCCCGTCGTTTTCATAGCTGACCGTGGCCCGTTCGGCCCCCAGAAACTCGCTGACCAGCACCTTGAACAGCCCGGTCGTCCCCTTGGCGCGCCCGGTGAACACCTGGATCAGCCCGTGATATGCCGCGTGGCTGGCACGATCATCGATATAGGCCGCCGCCTTCCAGTTGCCACGCGCCATCTGGCCCGGAATTTCCAGCACCAGCCCGACATTCAGCCCGGCAAGGTCTTCACCGCCGTAATGCCCCTCGTCGATACGAACGCCGGCCCAGGCCTGACAGACCCCCTCGGTCGGGGCGTGTTTACCAAGGCTGATCACACAGGGGCAGAAAACCGTGCAGTTGCAGTTCAGGATCAGCTCGCCGCGAATGGCCCAGGGCGTCAGCCCCTCGTCGCTGCGTTTGCCGGGCAACCGGCTGTCGATCCGCGCGGCGGATTTGATCCGGTCGCCCGGCTTTTTTTTCGTTTCCTTTGCCATTTCGGCTCCTTTTCTATCCCACAATCGCCAGAATTCCGGTGGCCACGGCACCCGCCAGCAGCAATATCGCCATCGGCCAGGTCAGCCAGCGGCCCGGACCGGGCAGTTTCTCAAGCGTCATCAGGACCGTCGCGACCCCCATCCACATCAGGTTCATCGTCCCGCCGACGAACCCAAGCAACATCAGCGCCCAGCAACATCCAAGGCAGATCAGCCCCAGATGCAGCCCCATGCGCAACGCGCCCACCGGCCCCGCCTGCCAGTGCCCGAAAAAATAGGTCAGTGGTGCCCGGCATTTGCTCAGGCACGCGCCTTTCAGGGCGGAAAGCTGGTAAACCCCCGCCAGCGCCAGCAGGGCCGAGGTCAGACCCAGCGAAACGCTGGCGCCATCAGCACTCAGGAAACCCGCATTCGCCAACTGCAATTGCAGCAGCGCCGCAAGCGCCGAAAATCCGGCCCAGATCAGCAGAAAGCCCAGAAGCAGCGCCCAGAATCCCCAGTTTTGCGCCGCATTCGTGAAGGTCAGGTCGTGATAGGTTTTCAGGGTCGGCGCAAAGGTCGGGGCCATCATCGCCGCCGACATCAGCGTCCACATCACGAAAACCGGCGCGAACGCCGTGCCACCGGTCCCGGCGCGGCAAAGCTCGATCCAGAAACCGGTGCCGTAGATCGCGGAAAATTCGTGCGCCCCGGTCGTCGCCTGCATCGCAAACAACGCCAGCCACGCCAGCAGGATCAGCCCAAAGAAACCGGGCCACAAAACCGCTCTGGCATTTCGCTCGGTAAAATCCGGCATTGGCAGACTTTCAGAACCAATCGCCAAATGGCGTTTGACCCTTTTCAATACCTTGCTAAACTAATTGTCAAACATTTAATTGTCTGACAATTGAGGATCGCTGCATTGCAGGTAAATCGTAATCTGAAAGGCGAGCTTTCGGTGCAGATTGCCACCGCCATTCGCGAGGCCATCGTGTCGGGCGATCTGCCGGTTGACGAACGCCTGCCATCGGAATCCGAGCTTGCCGACCAGTTCAACGTATCGCGCCCGACCGTGCGCGAGGCGCTGAAACGGCTGGCGGCGCAGAACCTGATTCGCACGCTCAGGGGCGCGACGGGCGGCGCATTCGTCAAGCGCCTGCGCTTTCAGGATGCCTATCGCCAGCAGATCACCACTTCGACCCTGCTCTTGTCGATGAACGAAGTCAGCTTCAAAACCGCGTGCGAGGCGCGATACGCCCTGGAAAGCGCCTGCGTCGAACTGTCGGCCGCGCGCCGCCAGCCCGATCATCTGGCCACGATGCGGGCCGAAATCCACCGCCAGCGCCAACCGGGCCTGTCCGACGAGAGCTTCTGCGACAGCGACGTCGCCTTTCACCGTGCACTGGTTGATGGCGCGGACAATCCGGTGCTGTCCTATCAACTGGCGGGCGCGGTCGAGGCAATGCAGCCCCTGATGAACATGATCACCTTCACCGCGCGGGATCGGGAAAAGATCGTGGCGTTTCACATTGCCATCGCCGACGCGATCGAGTCGGGCGACGCCGCGAACGCCGCTACGGCGCTGGACGATCTGTCGACCTACACCAACGCCTTGGCCGAGGATGTTTCAGCCAAGCGCGCCCGGGCGGAAACCTGATCGCCGGGGCCCGGTTCATGGTTCCGCAAATACTCGCTCCCCGCCATCCGCGCGTGGGCAATCTGGCGGTTGCGCACGACATCGGGTATAGCGCTTCGAACCTGCACCCCCGGACCGCGCATGAACAACGCCACGCTGACCATTGATCTTGACGCCGTTGTCGCGAACTGGCGGGCGCTGAACGCGCTTTCGGCGCCTTCGGTCGAAACCGCCGCCGTGGTCAAGGCCGACGGCTACGGGCTGGGCGCGGAACGGGTCTGTGCCGCACTTGCCCGCGCCGGGGTCAGGCAGTTTTTCGTGGCCCTTGCGCGCGAAGGCGCAGGGGTGCGCCACGCGGTCGGCGCGGACGCGGATATTTTCGTATTCGCCGGTCACCTCGCGGGCGACGCGGATATTTTGGCGGAAAACCGGCTGATACCGCTGTTGAATTCCGCGGCACAGACGCGGCGGCACTTTGCCACCCTGCCCGGCCATCGGTTCGGGGTTCAACTGGATACCGGAATGAACCGTTTGGGCATGGAGAGGGCCGAGTTTGCCGGCCTGCGCGCCGAAATCATGGCGCAGAACCCGGTTCTGATGATCAGCCATCTGGCCTGTGCCGATGCGCCGGACCATCCGGAAAACCGGGCCCAGCTTGCGGCCTTTCGCGGCATGACCGACGGGCTGGGCGTGCCCCGCTCGCTGGCGGCGACCGGCGGGACGCTGCTGGGGGCGGCGTATCATTTCGATCTGTGCCGCCCCGGGATCGGGCTTTACGGCGGCTTGCCGTTCGCCGATGCCCGACAGGTGGCGCGGCTGGCGCTGCCGGTCATCCAGATGCGCGATGTGAGCCCGGGTGAAACCGTCGGCTATGGCGGCACATGGTCGGCGGACAAACCGAGCAGAATCGCCACGCTGGCTGCCGGCTATGCCGACGGCCTGATCCGCGCGATGGGCGGGCGGGCGCAGGTCTGGGCGGGCGACGTGGCCTGCCCGCTGGCCGGGCGGGTTTCGATGGATCTGCTGACCGTGGACGTATCGGCGCTGCCCGAAGTGCCGGAATATCTGGAAATGCTGGGCCCGCACCAAAGCGTCGACGATCTGGCCGGGGCAGCGGGCACCATCGGCTACGAAATCCTGACATCCCTTGGCGCGCGCTATGATCGCGTCTACAAGGGCGGCTGAGCAGACTTGGATGAAAACGGCCCAATGAACCTGATCACCGCCATTCTTTCGCCAATCGGGCGGTCCACGCTGGGGCTGTTGACGGCGATCGGGCGCATATCCATTTTTGTGATCACAGCCGTAAGCCACATCCTCCGCCCCCCGTTTTACTTTAAGGAATTCCTGCAACAACTTATGATCATAGGGTATTTCAGCCTTCCGGTTATCGGCCTGACGGCGGTGTTCACCGGCGCAGCGCTGGCGCTGCAGATTTTCGAGGGCGGTTCGCGGTTCAATGCCGAAAGCGTGGTGCCCTCGATCGTCGCCATCGGCATGGTGCGCGAGCTTGGCCCGGTGCTGGGCGGATTGATGGTGGCCGGGCGCGTCGCCAGTTCGGTCGCCGCCGAGCTTGGCACGATGAAGGTCACCGAGCAGATCGACGCCCTGGTCACGCTGTCGACTCACCCGATGAAATACCTGACCGTGCCCCGCGTGGTTGCCGCGACGCTGGCGATGCCGGTTCTGGTCGCGGTCGGGGACAGCATCGGCATTTTCGGAGGCTATCTGATCGGTACGACCCGTCTGGGGTTGAATTCGGCGGCCTATCTGAACAACACGGTCGATTTTCTGCAGGCCTGGGACGTGACCTCGGGCCTGATCAAGGGCGCCGTTTTCGGGTTCATCGTCGCGATGATGGGCTGTTATCACGGCATGAATTCGGGCCGCGGCGCGCAGGGCGTCGGCCGGGCCACGACCAACGCGGTGGTGTCGGCAAGCGTCTTGATCCTTGCCGCGAACTTCCTGCTGACCGAGGCGTTTTTCAGCCAATGAACGCGATGATCGAATTTCAGGATGTGCATAAATCCTTTGGCAGCAATCAGGTGCTGCGTGGCGTTGATCTGCGCGTGGCCACCGGTGAAAGCATGGTGATCATCGGCGGGTCCGGGACTGGCAAGTCGGTGATGATCAAGACGGTACTGGGTCTGCTGACGCCCGAAGGCGGCAGGATCCGCATCGACGGCGGTGATATCCGGCATGCCGACCGCGAGGCGTTTCTTGCCCGGTTCGGCATGCTGTTTCAGGGCGGCGCGCTATTTGATTCGATGCCGGTCTGGCAGAACGTGGCCTTTCGTCTGCTGCGTGGCGCGCTGAAGCGGAGCCGCGACGACGCCCGCGCCATCGCGGTCGAAAAACTGCGCCGGGTGGGTCTGGAGGAACGCGTGGCCGACCTTTATCCCGCGGAACTGTCCGGCGGCATGCAGAAACGCGTGGGCCTTGCCCGCGCCATCGCGGCAGAACCCGAGATCATCTTTTTCGACGAACCCACGACGGGCCTCGACCCCATCATGGCGGGCGTCATCAACGCGCTGATCCGCGAGATTGTGACCGAAATGGGCGTGACGGCCATGACGATCACGCATGACATGAGTTCCGTGCGGGCGATTGCCGACAAGGTGGCGATGCTGCATGACGGCAAAGTGCGCTGGACCGGGCCGGTGGGAGATATGGACGAAAGCGGGGACCGCTATCTCGACCAGTTCATCCATGCGCGGGCCGAGGGGCCGATCGAGGCGGTGCGGTGAGTGGCGATCTGTTCATGCTTTTGATATTTGCAGGCCTTTTTGTCACGGTTCCCGTATTTGTTTTGGTGGTTGCTTTCGCGGCGGTATTTTCCGGCGGTGGTCACAGAGAGTTTTTTGGCCTCGTACTTTCTTTACCAGCGAACTTGGTTTTCGGATATTTTGTTTCGACGTGGTTTGTATATGGTTTCCCTGTTGATTTGGTACAAATTGGAATTGCGATGTTATATGGGTTCATTTCGGTCCCATTTTCCGCAATCGCATTCGTCTTGATCTTCTTCTATGGTCCGAAGCCCGTCTCGCGCATTTGGATGTGCATTGCTGTACTTGTAGCGATTGCCGCTACTGTTCCGATCATTTCTACTACAGTTCAGTTGGAATTGTCTGATTTGAATAAGTGAGGCGTTGAGAACTTGCTGATATTGTCAAAAAGTTCACCCCGCCCGAACAGCGCCGAAGGCGCCGGGCGAGCGCCTGCCCGGTCCGTCGCACCGAAGGTGCGCCGATTCTAGCTGGCTCGCCTCTGGCGAGACGGGCTGGCGCTTTGCAGCCGGGCGCCAGCTTTCGAGCTTTTTCGAAAACCATAAGATAAAGTGGCAATCACCGACCTTGCAGCGCCATCCTACGGGCAGGCGCCCACCCTCTGCTCTGAGCAATTCCCCCATCTTGATCCCGCCCC
>CAZRLO010000069.1:0-15163 GCA_964600965.1 uncultured Rhodobacter sp. | reverse complement strand
CCGGCAATTGTTCCTCGATCAGGGACATGCGCGCCTTGGCCTTCTTGTTGAGCCACATGTAGACCGCGCCAAATCCCATGATCACCGAAACCCCGGCCCGGATCGGCATCGAGGCCGAGGTGCCCAGCGTCATGCCGATGAACGCAACCACGCCCAACAGCACCATGACCATGATCAGGGCCTTGGGACTGAAGGCGATATTGGCCTTGGCGGCCTTGTTCGAGATGATCGACACGATCGGAATACGCACACTTACGCGGTGCTGTTCGCGTTCCTTGCGCAGCGTATCCAGCACTTTCTCGCGGTCGTTGCCCTTTTCCAAAAGGTCGATGCGCCGGTTGACCCGACTGTTCAGCTTGATGGATTTGCCGAAGATGACCAGATAAAGGCCTTCGACCAGCAACAGGACGGCGAAGAAAATCGCGCCATAAATAATTGGTTCCGGGCTCATCAATGCCTCCTATTGCGCTGCTTTTTCGGTGTAGATGTCGGCGGGCAGTTCGAAACCCGAATGCTTGAAGCGTTCCGAGAAATGCGAACGCAACCCCGTTGCCTCGAACTGGCCGAGGATCTTGCCGTTTTCGTCCAGGCCGTACCGCTTGAACGCGAAAATCTCTTGCATGGTGATGATTTCGCCTTCCATTCCAGTGACTTCGGTGATAGAGACCATCCGCCGTGACCCGTCCATCAGACGGCTGGCCTGTACGATCAGGTGCACAGCGCTGGCGATCTGTGACCGCACGGCCTTGAGCGGCATTTCGATGCCCGCCATGGCGACCATGTTTTCCAGACGGCTGACGCCATCGCGCGCGCTGTTGGCGTGGATCGTGGTCATCGAGCCGTCGTGGCCCGTGTTCATCGCCTGCAGCATGTCGATGACTTCCTCGCCGCGGGTCTCGCCCACGATGATGCGGTCGGGGCGCATCCGAAGCGCGTTGCGCAGACAGTCGCGCTGGCTGACGGCGCCCTTGCCTTCAACGTTGGCCGGGCGGCTTTCCATCCGGCCGACATGGATTTGCTGAAGCTGAAGCTCGGCCGTATCCTCGATCGTCAGAATGCGTTCATTGTCGGCGATCATCGAACTTAGCGCGTTCAATGTGGTGGTCTTGCCCGAACCGGTACCGCCCGAAACGATGATGTTCAGGTGCGCGCCGACCGCGGCGCGCAGGTACAACGCCATTTGTTCGGTGAAGGCGCCGAACTTGATCAATTCGTCGATGCCCAGCTTGTCCTTGGTGAATTTGCGGATCGAGACCAGCGAACCATCGACCGCAATCGGCGGTACCATCGCGTTGAAGCGCGATCCATCCGCAAGCCGGGCGTCGACATAAGGGTTGCTTTCGTCAACACGGCGGCCAACGGCGGATACGATCTTGTCGATGACCCGCATCAGATGCTTTTCGTTCTTGAACGTGACGCTGGACAATTCCAGTTTGCCCGCACGCTCGATAAACACCTGCTGGCTGCCGTTAACCAGAATATCGTTGATCGTGTCGTCGCGCAGCAGCGGTTCGAGCGGGCCGAGGCCCGTCACTTCGTCAAACAATTCCTGATGCAGCGTGGCGCGTTCGTCCTTGTTCAGAACCACGCCCATTTCCGCCAGCCCGTCCGCACAGATGGCGGCGATTTCGCCACGAAGGTCGGAGTCGCTGGCATGTTCCAGGGCCGCCAGATTGAGCGTGTCCAGCAACAGTTTATGCAGGACGACGCGAACATCCGAAAGGCGCTCGCGGCGTTTGAGCTCTTTGGGGGACAGCGCCACATGGGCTGTCGCGCTCGGTTTCTGCGGCGCGGGTTTCGCGGGTTCCGCAGGCGACTGTTCGATCACCGGTCGCGGCGCTTGTTCCGGACCTTGATCGGTCGCAGCCGCCGGTTTTGCTTCGGTTTTCTTGTACCTTGAGAACATTTTTACCCCTCGGCCTGTTCGGTCGCCAGTTCGAAAATCGAACCGGCAAGTTTCGCGATTTCCTTCCGCAGCGGATTTTTCGCAGCGGTTTCCGAGATCGGCAGGCCATGATCGCAGGCATGCAGGATCTGCTTGCCGCCGTCCGGGAAGAACAATTCGATGTCGATATTCAGATTTTCCGCCAACCGCTTGATGCGTGCCCGCGCGCCGAGGTCGGCGAATTTCGGTGCGTAGTTCAGCGCGTAGCGCACCTTTTCAAATGGCAGGTCTTCGGATTTCAGCGTGCGGATGAACCGGAGCGCGTTCTGGGCGGAACGCATGTCCATCTCCATCAGTGCGAAATAGATATCGGCGCGCTGAAAAATGGTTTCGGTCCACTGCACCAGCGTGGTTGGCATATCGATCACGACAAAATCATAAAGCGCGGTCGCTTTGCCCAGCAACGCCGTCACATCGTCGGGCGTCAGAATTTCCAGCGGCAGGGCGTCGGCGGGCGCGGTCAGTACGTCCAGCCGGTCGTTGAACGACAACATTGCCTGCGAAAAACTGTCGTTATCCATCGCGTTGGTGTCCGACAACAGCTCGAATATCGCTTCGCGGCGCGGAAGATCAAGATAGGTCGAGACCGAGCCGCCTTGCAGATCGAGATCGAGGATCGCAACCTTGATCCCGCTCTTTTCGCCAAGATTTGCGAGTTCCCATGCCAGATTGACCGCCAGCGTCGTTGCGCCAACGCCACCCGCCAGCCCGCAGACTGGAATGACGGCTCCGTTTCGATCCGCGGCGCCGGTTTCCGGGGCCACCACGGTGGCGACGGGCTTGCGCAACCTTTCGATGGCTTCATGAAGGGCGCCATCGGGCAGCGGATAGGGCGCAAAATCATCGGCCCCGAGCCGCAGCAACTGGTGAAGGGCGGTTGGTGATAGATCGTGCGCAACCAGGATAACCTTGATGCCCGCAGAGCTTGCGGCGGTGATCAGGTCGGCAACCGGGTCGAGGTCTTCCTCGTCTTTCCGGTCGACGGCAATGGTAATGAATTCCAGGTTCCGGGCATCGGGCGAAGCGATATACGCGCGGCCATCGGCAAAATCGAGACCGCCCCAGCGTTCGCCCAGTTCGGCCTCCATGTCGTCGATCAACAAGTCAAAAGCCTGCACGTCCCGCGCAATCGCGCAGGCGTCAATGCCGGCCTCTTCTGTCTTTCGCAGACCCATTCGTTTGCCCGTTACTTCCGCTACCAATTGACCAGATCAAACGGATGTAAATATCCGCTCAATCCCGGAAGGCTCTCTCACAGGCTCGGTTGGCTGTGCGTTATTGCTGATATCCCGCCCAGACGGAGAGTCCTCCATCTGGATTTTTCGTCTTTGAACTGGGCATTTTTAGGGCTTTATAGTGGATTAATTGGACGCATTCGCTGCATCTGTAACGATGTCGCCGGCAATATATGTGCGATAAATCAGGTGGGCGTATTTGCCGTCCAGATCATCGCCGACAAAGTTGCGGGCGAACCCGATCACCTCGGTCACGGTGCGCCGGTTGCGCCGTTCGCGGCCTTCGGTCACGATCAGCGGCTGGGTTTCGCCGAAAGATGCCACCGCTTCCAGACGGTCGGCGCTGATCCCCTGGGCAACCAGGTATCCGACCACGCGGTTGGCGCGTCTGAGGCCCAGGCGTTTGTTGAACGGCTTGGTGCCGACAAGATCGGTGTGACCATAGACGCGGAATTTGATTTCCGGGAATTGTTTGATCCAGCTCGCCTGCTGCGTCAGAATCTTGCGCGAATCCGCATCCAGTTGTGAAGAGTTGAACGCGAAATTGACCATGACCGGCACGTCTTTTTCAAATTTTCGCGAAAGGTCCAGCAACAGGCCGTTCTGGTTCGCATAGGCGGCCTGAACCACCAGATTGTTCAGATTCGGATCGCCAAAGTTCCCCTCGTCGACTTCTTTGCCGGCCTCCCAGTTCAGGGTGGAAAAGGTCTTGTTCAGGGTTCGATTCAGAGGCGAGCACGCGGTTGCCACGGCAAGCGTGCACCCCAATGCGATCAGTAATTTATTATTGCTTTTCATCATCTTACTCCATCACATATCCGAAAGAGCCCTGAACGCCCTGCGTCGTGATATCGCTGGGCACCGCGTCGTTGCCGGATTTGCCCGCAACCTTGCCCAGCAGGAACAATTCGCTTTCCGATGGGATGCGGATCCGGTCGGTGGGCAGGGTCAGACTGTCGCCCTTGACCGCTGTCACCAGATGCGCGGTGATGATGATCACCAGTTCGCTTTGGCGTCTTGAAAAGTCGGTGCTGCGAAACAGCGCGCCCAGAACCGGAATATCGCCCAGCCAAGGCACCTGCCCGACAAGGTCTGTGAAATCGTCCTGCAGCAACCCGGCGATGGCAAAGCTTTGCCCGTCGCGCAATTCGACCGTGGTCGAGGTTTCGCGGCGCTTGAACGCGGTCCCGGTCGACACGCTGACCGTGGTATCGATCGAACTTACCGCAGCCGAAATCGTGATGTTGATCAGGTCCTCGTCCACGACGACGGGCGTAAAGTTCATTTCCACGCCGAACGGTTTGTATTCGATGGTCGGGGTGCCGGTCTGGTTCTGAACCGGGATCGGATATTCGCCGCCCGCCAGGAATTTCGCCTGCTGGCCAGAGATCGCGACCAGGTTCGGTTCGGCAAGGGTGCGCACCAGCCCCTTTGATTCAAGCGCTTCCAGCAGCACGGCCATTTGCACGACCCCGGCGCTGAACGCCACGCCGTAGGTTCCAAAGCTGCTGGTCGCGGTTCCGGGAATCATCGTGGTAGCAACCCCGTCGGTCAACAACGACGGGTCAAACCCGCCGGTCAACGCGTGATTGCCCCCGCCCAACCCGATCGAGCCGGCGCCGGTGCTCAGCCCCAGGCTGCCGGTCAGATTTTTGGTTACCGAGCGCTGCATTTCGGCGAAGCGGACTTTCAGCATCACCTGTTGGGTGCCGCCGACGGTCATCAGATTGGTCACGCGATTGGGCGCATAGCGTTCGCCAAGTTCCAGCGCGCGCGCCAGTTTCTGCTTGCCCGATACCCGGCCGCTCAAAACGATGCCGTCATTGGCGGTGCGGACCTCGATTTCCTCGCCCGGCAGGATTTCCTGAAGGCGTTCCTTGAATTCGGCGATGTCGGCCGACACCCGCACATCGACATTGGTGATCAGTTTTCCGTCCGGGCCCAGCAGGGTCAGGGTGGTGCGTCCCGGCGTTTTGCCCAGAATATAGATGGTGCGGTCCGATAGGGTGGCGATATCGGCGATGGCGGGGTTCGCGACCGACAATTCAGCGAAAGACGTCTCGCTTTCCATGACGACTGCGCGATTGACGGCGACGTTGATCGCGCTGGACGTCGTGCCGCGCATCACGGTCAGGATTTCCTGGCCCGTTGCGGGCATGGTGCCATGCACGGTAACGGCCAGCCCCAACAGGCCAGCCTTGAAAAAGCTGCTCGGTCTCATGTGATCCTGCCTCTCTGATCACTTTGATGCATACGGGTCTTTGCTGCCCATTGTTTCCAATTTGCGCGAAAACACATTTATTTGCAAGAATCAAATGCTTGGGGGAAACATCTGATGTGGATAAGTCGCAATCGGGGCGGGGCGTCGCGCGCAGGATCCAATCCTTGGGCGCTGAACGCCTATTCGTTGGGGCAGGGGATGATGATTTCGACCACGTTGGCGCCCTTTCGGGTCTTGATGGTGCAGACTTTTTCTTCCTGAACCTCGACCACGACTTCGCGTTGGATGCCCAGCAATTCTTCTTGGTCGACTTCGATCGAGCCCAGGCTGGTCGTATCCTCGGTCCCCCTGAGCGATAACAGCAGACGCCCGGTCGATTGCGCCTGCACCAGGGATGCAACCACGCTGGGCGAAACCTCGGCGGTCACGGTGCGTGCGACGATTGGATTGTTGCGGTCTTCGTCCGCGATCTGGTCGATGGCAATCAGTTTGATCCCTTCGAGGATCAGCTTGGTCACATCACGTTTGCCGACACGCCCGGTCCAGTAAACATCCACCCGGTCGCCCGGTCGCAAAAAACCGCTGACGCCCGACGCGACATCAACCCGGATCGTAAACGCCCGCATTCCCTTGCTGAGCCGCGAGGCAACGCCGGCGTCTTCACCCGGTTTGGTGACCTTGATGGCAAGAACAGCCTCGTCCTTTTCCATTGCCCGCAACACGATTCGATATTTTTCTTCGTTCTTGTCGAACAGAACCTTCGGATCGGTAAACGCGCCTTCCGGGATGGCGTTTTCGGGCCAGGCGACGATGCGGACATCCTCTTTTGTCAGACGCTGGCCGTATCGCAATGGCCCGTTGGTTACGAAAACCCGCACCAGCGGAACGTTCTGGCTGAGCGCCTTTCGCTGACTGTCCAGGACCGTTTGATATTCGTTGAACCGGCCCTGTGCCATGTAGACGGCAAATCCGGCCAGACCCATGCCAGTGACCAGGATGAGTGCAAATACTAATCGCATGCTGAAACCTCTGCCCGACTGCCGATGTTGCGTCTTTGCGCGGCTTTTGATGTGCAATTTACACAGATCATCACAAAACCCAATTCAAAAAGTCGTGGCGATGTTGACCGGTGTCAGCATCTGGCTGCCGCGACTTTGCAAACCGGGGGACAGGGCGGTGGCAACGGAAAGCGTCAGCGCAACGATGAAGCCGGTGATCACCACCCAATCGATGGTAACCGCACCCTCGTCGTCGTCGACGTATTTTTGCATCCGTTCCTGCATTGCCCTGCCCACAAATTGCGGCCCGGATCCAATTTGATCCCGACCGGTCATGCCTGTTGAGCAGGAAAATGCGGCAAAACAATGGAATTAAGGTAAATGGCCGTGCGAACGGCAAGAAGCCGCGCGAGTTGCGCGGCTCCTTTAAGCGCTAAGACGGTTCGTCTTAGAAAGTAGTCGATACGCCTTGGCCCGAAAGCTGGGTGTCGATGTCGCCCGACAGGTTTTCAACGCCGTCAGAAACTGCTGCCAGAACAGCAATGCCCAGACCAACGATGGCTGCGGTCAGAACAACCCAGTCAACCGTGACTGCGCCGGATTCGTCGTTTTTGAAGTTTTTAGCAAGTTTGAACATTTTTGGTCCCTCCAAAGGTTACTTGTTCGTTTCCACTTCTCCGCTGAGCCGGTTCTTGGTGGACTGGGTTTGCCTCAGTTTGTTTCCAGTCCGCCGTCTCAACATGGCGTTCATATAGATGGGTAATTGGGGCAAGAGTTTGGCGCGAAAAATGGAATTCAGAAAAATTTGCGCGCTGTCCTTCACGTTCAAACGTTATCTATTATAAAACAATAGGTTAACGTCAAAATAAAATGAGATTTCACCCGGAAATACCGCCGTTCCGGGGGGAAATATGACGGTATCGCCGCATAATCTTTGTGGACCCCGCTGGTTATTGCCAGCTTTCTTTGGCAAACAGTCAACAATCACGCGGGCAGTCGGCCTATTTGATATCGACAGGTAAACGATTCATGACGAAAGCGGTTGAAATCTTGTTCGCGTCGCCCGGTTTTTCCGCAACATCCAGCCCGAAGGCCGACTGAATGGCGAACGCGAAACCGCTTGTTCTGGATGTGGACGGCACTTTCCTGAAAACCGACATGCTGCTGGAATCTTTCTGGCAGGCGCTGGGGCGAAATCCGCTGGGCTGCCTTGGGACCTGCCTGCGGCATTTTTCCCGCCCGGCGCGGTTGAAACGCGAATTGGCGGCGCTGGCGCATCTGCGCACGGATTTGCTGCCGGTGAACGAAACCGTCGCCGAACTGGCGCAACGTTCGCAAGGGCGGGGCCGCAAGGTGGTGCTGGCCTCGGGTTCAGATCATGCGCTGGTGGCGCAGTTGGCCCGGGATCACGGGATCGACGCGCCGGTTCTTGCGTCGGACGGCAGCACCAATTTGACCGGCGCCAGGAAAGCTGCGGCGCTGGTCAAGGCTTATGGGCCCGGTGGGTTCGATTATGCGGGCAACAGCAAGGTTGACATGCCGGTCTGGCAGGTGGCGGAAAACGCGATCATTGTCGGAGACCATGCGAATTTCGTCCGCACGCTGGCGCGGGAAGGCCACAACGTCGAGGAAATTCGCGGAACCTGGCGTCTGCGCGACCTGATCCGCGCCCTGCGGCCACATCAATGGGTCAAGAACGTGCTGCTGTTTCTGCCGCTGATTGCCGCGCATGAATTCGCGATGTCGGGATTTGCGACGGTATTGGTCGGAGTCATTGCCTACAGCCTTGCCGCCTCCAGCATTTATGTCGTCAACGACCTGCTGGATCTGGAGGCAGACCGGCAGCACGCCACCAAGCGCCGGAGGCCGATGGCCTCGGGCGCGGTTCCGATCGTGGTGGGGATGGTATCTGCCGTGCTGCTGGGGGTGGCGGCGCTGGGGATCGCCTTTGCGATCAGCACGCCGATGCTGGCAATCGTCGCGCTATATATGGGTTTGTCGCTGGCCTATTCCTTGAAGCTCAAACGCATGCGCTGGGTCGATGTCGCGACGCTGGCGGCGCTTTATACGCTGCGCGTGGTCGCGGGCGCGGTCGCGGCAGAGGTGGCGGCGTCGGGATTTCTGGTCGCGTTCATATTCCCGACCTTTATCACGCTGGGCTGCGTGAAGCGCCTGACGGAACTGGCCTTGGCCAAAAGCGACGAGCGTCTGCCCGGCCGGGGTTATGGCCGTCGCGACCGTGGCGATCTGCTGAACGTGGCCGGGTTGGGCACGTTCGGAGCCTTGCTGGCGTTTTTCCTCTACAGCTTTACCGCCGCAGCCGCCGGGCTCTATCATAACATCTGGCAATTGTGGCTGGCGCTTTTGCCAATCGCCGGCTGGATGACCCGAATGGTCGTGCTGGGTTGGCAGGGCAAGCAGGATTATGATCCCATCGTATTTGCCATGCGCGACAAGATCGGACTGGCGCTGATTGCGCTGACGTTGACGGCGATGTTCACGGCGGCAGGGTAGGGGCCGCGCGCCGCGCCGCCCCATCATGACCGCACGGTTCGTCTGCGGTCGATCCTTGAAAGGAGCGCCGGCAAGCGAGCGATACGCGCGCCGACGTCAGATCGACATTTTCTTGAAGATCGCCTCGGGGATATGGGTGATGATCAGCATGATATATCGCCAGAAAAATGGCGTGTAGATGGTGTTTCGTCGCTTTTGAACCGCGCGCTGGATGTCGCGGGCGACGTCCTCGGGGCTGGCGACCAGAAACATGCCGGGCAACCCCCAGGTCATCGCCGTATCGACGAAACCCGGTTTCACCGTCACCACGTGTCCACCCGCCCGTGTCAGCCGGTTTCTGAGCCCGGAAAGGTAGGTGGCAAATCCAGCCTTGGCCGCGCCATAGACGTAATTGCCGATCCGTCCCCGGTCCCCCGCGACCGAACCGACGCCGACGATCGTGCCGCCGCCGCGGTCCTCCATCAGGGGCGCGAAGCCCTGCAGGAACTGTGCGGGCCCGGTGAAACTGTCGCCAACGGTGCCGCTGATCAGCGCCGGGTCATCGTCGATGGCGCTTTGCGCGGGCATCGAGCCGACGAAAACCGCCACGTTCAATTCCCCGTCCTGCATTGCCAGACGGTCGCGAATGGCCGGAAAACCAGAGGGTTTGCGGGCGTCGAATTTCAGCGCCTCGGCCGTTTCGGCCCCGCGAACCCGACAATCCGCAGCCAGGCATGCGAGGTCGTCCATGTCCCGGCCCGCCAAAAAGACGTCGGCGCCGTTTTCGGCGACCCGCCGGGCAAAGGCGCGCGCCATGGCGGAACTTGCGCCAAGGATCAGCCAGTTTTGTTTCATGGTTCCTCTCTCAGCCGCAACCGGCGCACCAGATCGGTTTCCAGCGCCCGCTCCGGGTCGGCGGCATTCGCGATGCGGGCGAAATCGGCGCGTTTGACATACATGTCGGCAATCGTTTCAGGGCGGGCCGTGGAATCCTTGGCCAGATAGATCCGGCCGCCTGCCTGCGCCGTCAGCGTTTCAAGTTCGCCCAGCAGCCCGACCGCATTCGCGCGGTTCGGAAAGTCGACCGCCAGCGTGTACCCGGCCATTGGGAACGACATCAGCCCCGGGCCGCTGTCGCCGAGACGTTTCAGAACCGCCAAAGGCGAGGCAAGGCGCGACCGCGCAATCCGTTCCAGCATTTCGCTCAACGCGCCAGACCCGCCGGTTTGGGGCACCACGCATTGAAACTGGTGAAAACCGGATTTGCCATAGAGCCGGTTCCAGTTGTGAATGCGATCGAGCGGAAAAAAGAAATCCTGCATCGTTCGGCCCACACGGCGCCCCTCGGCGGGAACGCGGCGCAGATAATAATGGTTGAACAGGCGCACGACCGGCGGCGACAACAGGAATTGCGGGGCGTCGCGCGGAACCGATTTGGCCCGCTTTTCGCGCGGTGCGTCGGCGGAAATGCCGATTTCGGCTTCCTCCAGAATGCCACGCCCCAATTGACCGCCCTTCGCGGTCGCGTCGATCCAGCCGACCGAATAACTGGCCTCGGACTGATCCAGCATCGCCAGAAACTCGGCGATCCCGTCGACGCGATTTTCGCGCACCGCCATCATCTGCGAACCCGCCGGGATCAGTTGGATCGCGGCGGCTACGATGATTCCGGTTTGCCCCAGCCCCCCCATTGTGGCGGCAAAGATGTCCGGGTTCCCGTTCGGGGTTATGCGCCGGATGCGACCGTTGGTGCCCATCAGATCGAGACCCAGGACATGCTCTGCGAAACTGCCGGCACCGTGGTGGTTCTTGCCATGCACGTCATTGGCGATCGCCCCGCCAAGTGTCGCAAAGCCGGTGCCGGGGATCACCGCCGGTATCCAGCCCCGGGGCGAAAAAACCCGCAGGATTTCGCCGATGGTCACACCCGCTTCGGCGTTCAACACGCCAGTTTCGGCATCAAACGCGATGAACCGGTCGAGCCGCGTCATGCTGATCGTCCGCCCGGCACTGTTAAGCGCCGCATCGCCATAGGAACGCAGATTGCCGATCGCGGGGGCAGGGGATTGTTTCAGAACCGCCCGCAAGGCCGTGATTTTTTCCGGGCGCGCCATCGGCCCGTTGGCGCGCAGCACACGCCCCCAACCCGAAGTTTCAGCTATTTTCAAGCGCATGGCGGCTCCTTGCGGCGATGCCTTCGGCAAATGGGAACACAATGATGCCCAGCGCGATGGCGAACCACAGCGTGGTCAACCGGATGATGGCAGTGGCGGGCAGACTGATTTCAAGCGGCACGCCCTGCAACGAAAGCAGTGCAACCATCGCGGCCTCGGCGCCGCCAACGCCGCCGGGCAGGCCGGTGGCCCCGCCGGTCATCATCGCGAACAGGAATATGGCAACTGCGGTCCACAGCGGGACCTCCGCCCCCATCCATCCGAGCAACAGGTAGAATGCAAAACCTTCGGCGAACCAGCCGACGCCGCCGACCAGAACCGCCGGCACCACGACTTTGGCCGCTGAAAACGGGGTCAACGCCCGCGCGGCGCGGCGCAGGCGCACAAAGATGCGCGGGCGTGTTCCAAGCAATCGATAAGTGCTGGTGACAAGGCCGCCGAACAGCACCGGGCGGGTTGCAACCAGTGCCACGATCACGGCCACGAGCGCCACCGGCAGACCACCGACAATGCCGGATGTGCCCGCCAACAGCGCCAACGCCAAAAGGAACCCGGTCGAGGCCAGATCGCCGGCCCGATCCACCAGCACCAGCGGTGCGACGTTTTCGAGCGCCGCGCCGGTCTCGCGCATGATCCAGCGCATCCGCACCACTTCGCCCAGCCGCGCCGGTGTCATGGTCAGGGCAAAGCCACCGAGGTAATGGCGCAAGACCTGAAACGGTCCCATGTGCAACCCCAAAGCGCGCGTGTAAATCAGCCAGCGCAGCCCTCTCAACCCGTAATTGGCCAGTGAAAACGCCAGCAACGCGGCCATTTGAACCCAGGTGATCGCACGGATATGGGCCCAGATGTCCTCGGCACTGACCGCCCAGAGGGCCAGTCCTGCCGCAATCAGAAAGACCGCAAATATGATCAGCGACGCGCGAATGCCGGATACTCCCACCATGGGGCCGTGCTAAAGGAAGTTGATGGCAGAAAAAAGGCCGGTGATGAAATGGCTTGCCGGTGCGGGCACCTCTTTAGGTTTCGTCCGGCAGCCCAATGATGAACAGGACCGAGTAGTCGAGTTTCCTGCACCCCGAAACCGGCGGCATCGCGGTTCCCGGTGTGATCGGAAAGGCAGGGATAAGCGCGTTGGCCGGTGTGCAGATGCTGCCGTCGGTACTGGGTCGGAACCGGGCGGACCGGCAGGGCAAATGGGTGACGTCATAGAGGTTAATGCCCTCCGTCAGCTCCCATTTCCGGTCGCCGCTTTCGTCATTGGGATAGATCGTCAGTTCGGCCACGGCCTCGCGGTTGCCGGTTACGAGATATTTACCGGGTGCAAGCGGAAAGGACGGTTTTTCCATGATCAGGCCGTTCTCGTCCAGCCACCAATCGTCGGGGTCGAATTTCCACAAGGCGGGCGCGTAACCGCCCGTGGCTTTCAGAAGGCCGAAAAACCGCAGCCAGACGCCGCGCGGTCCCGGGTCTTTTTCCCATATGCCCCAGGTCTGCGCCCCGGTGCCCGAGTTCGCCGTCGGATCGCCCAGGGCGGCGATGAACTGGATCGGAATCCGGGTGTAACGGGTGCCGGGATCAGCGGAAAATGCCGATCCGGGCGTCAGCGAGAACGCCAGCAGCATTGTCCAAAGCAATAATCCCTGCGCTCGCATATCGGATCGGTCCCCCGCGTTGGATGAACGTATTTCTGGGCGTTTCCGCTGCTCGAAACTATCCGAATTCGCATTTGGCCGATACGATGGATCACGCGAATGTGACGTGCCAGCCGTTCGGGTGGCAAATTATCTTGCCGCCCGCGGAATTGCCCGCAGCGCGTTCCACGGATATCGCGAAATTGAACCGCTCCGGTTGTCTGACGGCCAGCGGACGTCTTTGTACCGTGGTGTTTTTTCGCGGAAATACCGTTGCGATTTAACGGGACCGGCCTTTGAACACGCATGGGCAGCAACGCCTGTACGCAAGCACCAAACGGGTTTGGGCGGGGCCGGGAAAATCACTTTGTGGCTTGCCGTTGCCGGTGCCGGTTTCTGGTTGGGGTCACGACCCTTTCCCTAGCCGATTTTCGCCACCGCATGGCTGGCGATTGCGGTGTCCTGCGCACCGGTGCCTGTCAGATCGGCGATGGTGATCTGGCGCGGGTCTGTCCTTCCGGGATGCTGGCCGGTCACGATCTGGCCCAATTCCGGTGGTTGCGCGCCCGACATCGTTCCGGCGGCGATTGCGGTTGCGAGTTCGCCGAGTTCCGCACACTGGGCGGCATGGTCGGCAACGTACAAGTCCGCCAACGCCAGGGCGTCTGGTGCGATCTCGTTCTTGCCGGGCGTGTCCGATCCCATCGCGGTGATGTGCAGGCCGGGATGCAGCCATGCGGCCTCGATCAGCGGCGCGCGCGAAGGGGTGGTGGTGATGACCAGTTGGCTCTGTTCCACCAGATGCCGTCTTTCGGCAGTGGCACGTACCGGTACGCCCAGATCGCGGGTCAGTTCGGCGGCACAATCCCCGGCCTTGGCGGCGTCACGCGCCCAGACCACTCCGCGGGCAAACGGCTTGACCAGATATGCTGCGCGCATCTGCCAGCGCGCCTGTTCGCCGGCACCGATCACCCCGGCCACCGCGACATCGCCTGCCAGACATTTTGCGGCCACCGCCCCCGCCGCAGCGGTGCGCAAATCGGTCAGATAACCATGGTCCAGCAGGATGGCCCGCACACGCCCGGTATCTGCCGCAAACAGCGCCATCATGCCGCCGGTGGTTGGAAGTCCTATTTTGGGATTGTCAAAAAATCCCGGACTGATCTTGACGGCGAATGCATCGAATCCCTCGATATAGGCGGTCTTGACGTCGACATCGGCGTTTCTTGCGGCGATGCTCATCGACAGGATTGGCGGCATGATCACCCGATCTTCCGCCAGCGCCGCAAACGCGCGTTCCACCACCTCGACGACCGATCCGTCAAGCGGGACATCCGCGCGCAATTCGGCGGCGTTGAATATTCTGATATCGTCGTCCATCGCGGATTCCCTGCATTGCTGCTGCCACGCTATCAGCCATAAACGCCGTTGCAAGCGACCAGATGGCGCAATAGCGTGGCCACACCGACCATTTCCACATCAAAGGCGCCCATGCCCGACCCGGATAAGCGACTGTCCCTTTGGGGGATCGAGATTTTTCTGGCCGCCATTCAGGAAGGTTCGATCTCGGTGGCCGCCAAGCGCCTGAGGGCCAGCGCCTCGACCGTCAGCCAACAGATCACCAATCTGGAGACTGCCACGGGTTCGCGGCTGGTCGATCGCGCCGCGCGTCCGCTGGCGCTGACATCGGCGGGGCGGTTGTTTCACCGCCGGGCGCTCAATATCATGGCCGAGGCGGCGCAGGCGAAATCGGAACTGGCCCGCCGGGACATCAGCGCACTGCCCCGGTTGCGTCTGGGCATGATCGAGGATTTCGACGCAGACGTCACCCCACGCTTGCTGGCCGATATGAGCGAAGAGCTCAAGACCTGTCACTTTGTGCTAGAAACCGGCGCGAGCTATCATCTGGCGGGGCTGCTGGAATCCCGCGCATTGGATGTCATCGTCGCCGCGGATCTGGATCTGGCGGCGGATTGGATGGAAACCCATCCGCTGCTGAGCGATCCGTTTATCGTGGCGGCCCCGCCGGGGGTCATCGATCCCAGCGCCGATGTTCTGGCGCAATTGCTGGCGCGGCCTTTCATCCGCTACTCTGCCCGCCAGATGATGGGACGGCAGATCGAAGCGCACCTGCATGCGGTGGACCTGACGATTCCGGATCGGTTCGAGCTTGACAGCTATCATGCGATCATGGCGATGGTCGCGGGTGGTGCCGGCTGGACCATCACCACCCCGCTGGGATTCATGCGCGCCCATCGTTTCAGGGGCGATGTTGTCGTCATGCCGTTGCCGTTTGCCCCGTTTCGACGCCGCATATCGCTGTTTGCGCGTCGGGATGCGATGGACCGCATGCCGCGCGACATCGCCTTGCGGCTGCGCCCGTTGCTGCAAAAGAAGGTGGTGGACCCGTGCATCGATGAATTGCCGTGGCTGGCGGGGGATCTGGCGGTTTTGTAACCGGTG
>CAZRLO010000068.1:0-15339 GCA_964600965.1 uncultured Rhodobacter sp. | reverse complement strand
CCTTGAATTTAGCGAGTGCACAACGCCAACCCCGGCCCCGGGCGAAGTTCTGGTCCGCGTCATGCGCTCGGGCGTCAACCCTTCGGACGTCAAGCTGCGGGCGGGCGCGCGTCCAGGCGGGATGCCGTTTGCGCGCATCACTCCGCACAGCGATGGTGCCGGGGTGATCGAGGCGGTTGGTGAAGGCGTCACGCGGCGCCGCATGAACGAGCGCGTCTGGCTGTGGAACGCCCAATGGCAACGCCCGTTCGGTACGGCGGCGGAATATGTCGCGTTGCCCGCCGATCAGGCGGTGGCGCTGCCCGACGAGGTCAGTTTCGATCAGGGCGCCTGCCTTGGCATTCCGGCGGTCACGGCGGCCCATGTGGTGCATCAGGGTGGTCCGGTCGGTAATTCGGTGCTGGTCAACGGGGCGGGTGGCACCGTTGGTCGCCTGGCGGTCCAGTTCGCGGCGCGGACCGGCGCCCGCGTCATCGCCACGACCGGCGATCTGGCCATGGCGGATGGCTTGCGTGAACTCGGCGCATCCCACGTTCTGTGCTACAAGGACCCCGAGGTTGCTTCGCAGATCATCGCCGCCAATGGCGGGCAGCCAATCGACCGGATCACCGAGGTGGAACTGGGTGCGAATATCGCCATCGATGCCGAGGTGATCGCGCCCGGCGGCCGCATCGTCGCCTTTGGCTCGCAACTGGACATGAACCCGCAAATTCCGTTCGGTGCGTTGATGTTCAAGAACGTCACGCTGGTCGCGGCAATTGTCTATCTTCTGGACCCCGATGATCGTGCCCGCGCGGTCCGTGCCGTCAATGGCGCGGTCGAAAAAGGGTGGCTTGCGCTTGGCATCGATCGCGTCCTGCCGTTGGCCGAATGCGCCCTTGCGCACGATCTGGTGGCACGCAATGTGCGATCCGGGGCGGTATTGCTGGATTGCGCGTGACCGGCGGCCCGGCTAATCATATAGTCGGAAAAACCATGGGATCGAGGGCGGAAAATGGCGGTCGGCATCTTTGACAGCGGCCTTGGCGGACTGACCGTCTATCGCGAAATTCACGAAAAATTGCCGGACCTGCCGTTGGTCTATTACGGCGACAACGCGCACGCGCCCTATGGGGTGCGCGATGCCGGCGACATCTATGACCTGACATGCGCCGGTTGCGCGCGCCTGTTCGACGCGGGCTGCGATCTGGTGCTCTTGGCGTGCAACACCGCATCCGCCGCCGCGCTGAGACGGATGCAGGAGGAATGGATCCCCGCCGACAAACGGGTTCTCGGCGTTTTCGTGCCGCTGATCGAGGCCTTGACCGAACGCCAGTGGGGCGACAATTCCGCCCCGCGCGAGGTTGGCGTGAAACACGTCGCGCTGTTTGCCACCCCGTCCACGGTGGCCAGCCGCTCCTTTCAGCGCGAATTGTCCTTTCGCGCCATCGGCGTCGATGTCGAGGCCCAGCCCTGCGGCGGGCTGGTCGACGCGCTGGAGGACGGCGACCAGATTCTGGCAGGTGCATTGGTGCGCAGCCATGTCGAGGCGCTGCTGCGCCGCATGCCCAAACCCGAAGCCGCGATTCTGGGCTGTACGCATTATCCGATGATGCACGACGAATTTCAGGCGGCGCTGGGCGACAAGGTCCGGGTGTTTTCGCAAGGCAGGATCGTAGCCGAATCGCTGGTCGATTACCTTGAACGCCACCCCGACATGCCCGGCGCGGGCAGGGAGTCGCGGTTCCTGACCACGGGCAACGCGCAATCGGTTTCCGACCAGGCGACACGCTTCCTGCGCCGGGAAATCGAGTTTGTCGCGGCGTGATTGTGTCGGCGTTGCATTTACCGTAATTCACAAAGCGTCCTGCGACTCAGAGAAACACCGCCCCCATGTCCACGCCCAAGAAAATCGCAATCCTTGGTGCCTCCGGTTATACCGGTGCCGAGCTGGTGCGCCTGATCGCCACCCATCCGGGCATGGAAATCGTGGCGATGACGGCGGATCGCAAGGCCGGCATGACGATGGGCGCAGTGTTTCCGCACCTGCGTCATCTGGACCTGCCGGTTCTGGTCCAGCTTTCGGAAGTGGATTACGCCGACGTCGATCTGGTGTTCTGCGCGCTGCCGCATGCCACCAGTCAAACGGTCATTCTGGGCCTGCCCGAGGCCGTGAAAGTTGTTGATCTTTCAGCCGATTTCCGGATTCGCGACCCGGCAGTATATGCGCAATGGTACGGGGGCAAACACGATGCGCCAATGTTGCAGAAATCGGCGGTTTACGGGCTGACCGAGTTTTACCGCGACGATATCCGCCACGCGCGGCTGGTCGCGGGTACCGGCTGCAATGCGGCGACCGGGCAATATCCGATCCTGCCGCTGCTGCTGGCCGGCGTGATCGAAACCGACGATATCATCCTCGATCTTGCGACCGGGGTATCGGGTGCCGGGCGCGCGCCAAAAGAGGGCACGCTTCACACCGAGGTCTCCGAAGGCTACCACGCCTACAACGTGGCCAAACACCGGCATCTGGCAGAGTTTGATCAGGAATTCAGCCGCGCCGCCAACCGCCCGGTCACGGTGACCTTTGTGCCGCATTTACTGCCACAAAACAGGGGGATACTGGTCACGGCTTATGTAAAAGGCGACGCGGGCGTGATTCACACCACGCTCGCCGAACGGTATGAAGACGAGCCGTTCCTTCACGTCCTGCCACTGGGCGAGGCCCCGGCGACGCGCCATGTTCGTGGCTCCAACTTCTGTCATCTGGGGGTGATTCCCGATCGGGTGCCGGGCCGGGTGATGGTCTTTTCGGCGCTAGACAATCTGACCAAGGGGTCGTCGGGGCAGGCGATCCAGAATGCCAACCTGATGCTGGGTCTTGATGAAACTGCGGGGCTGATGTTGGCCCCGTTGTTCCCGTAAGCCGATGCCGGGACTCCGGAAACGCCGCCGTATCTGGTTGATCGTGTTGGCATTTTTGGCTTTGGCGATGGCCACGGGGTTGATCGGGTACGGCCTGCGCGAGGGGATATCGTATTTCCGCAGCCCCAGTCAGGTGCTTGCCGCGCCGCCGGGCCCTTCCGAGGTGTTTCGCATTGGCGGGCTGGTGGAAGCGGGGTCCCTGCGACGCGGGCAGGGCGAGACCATCACGTTTAACGTCACCGACACCGCCGCCAGCATCGCGGTCACCTTCACCGGCATCCTGCCCGATCTGTTCAAGGAGGGTCAGGGCATGATCGCCACGGGAAAATACATGAACAACACCTTCCAGGCGTCTGAAATATTGGCAAAACATGACGAAAATTACCTGCCAAAAGAGGTCGCCGATGCGTTAAAGGAACAGGGCGTATTCCAACCATCGAACGGTGAATAGCGGGTTTCTTAACCCTTAACGGCGACGGTCCGGGCAGTTTTTCGCTTGGGAACCGAGGGCCATATGCAGACCGTTCGCCAGATTGCACGGGAAATCCTGGCCCGCGAGGGGGGCTTTGTGAACGATCCGGATGACCCGGGCGGTGCCACGAATCACGGCGTCACCATCGGAACCATGCGGCGGTTGGGGCTGGATCTGGACAAGGATGGTGCGGTGACCATCGACGACCTCAGGGCGTTGCGAAAAGACGACGCGGTCAAGATTTTCCTCGAACATTATTATCGCGGCCCCGGGATCGGCAAACTGCCCGCACCCCTGCGGGCATCGGTGTTTGATATGCAGGTGAACGCCGGTTCGCAAGCCATCCGAATATTGCAGAACTTGTTGAATGATATGGGTTTTCCGCTTGATGTCGACGGTGCCATCGGCGCGCAGACGGCGCAGGCGGCGCATCGTGCGATGCGCGCGGCACCCCGACATCTGGTCGACGCTTACGGGATCGCCCGGCGCAATTACTATTACGCGCTTGGCGACGCGCGCCCGGTCCTGCGAAAATTCGCGCGCCGACAGGATGGCGGCAAGGGTGGCTGGATCACGCGGGCCGAGGCCTTCATCGTCCCGGCCTATCATCTGAGCCGCGCGCAACATGATGAAAGGGTCGCGCAATGGGATTGATCGGCAATCTGGTCGGGACCCCCGGTTCGGTCAAGGGAATCGGGTCGGCGGTGCAGGGCGTGGCCGAGGTTTTCGTGCCTAACGCCACCAAGAAGATGGTGATGAGCCACGAGGCATACCGCGCGGCACTGGCGCAATACGGGCTGGAATTCCAAGGCCCGCGCGTTGGGTGGTTCGACCGTTTTGTCAATGCTCTCAACCGGTTGCCGCGTCCGGCATTGGCGATCGGCACGCTGGGGCTGTTCGTATACGCGATGATGGCGCCCGATGATTTTGCCGTGCGGATGCAGGGGCTGGCCTATGTACCGGAGCCATTATGGTGGCTGCTTGGCGCGGTCGTGTCGTTTTATTTCGGCGCGCGCGAATTGCATCACGGCCGCGTCCGGCGCACCGGCACAGCGGCGGTATTGCCGGAAATCGTGCCGCCCACGAAACCGGCCAGCGACAATGCGGCCCTGCGCGCCTGGCAACAGGGGCGCGGGCGGTAGGTGTGCGTTCGCGCGACGTGGTTCAGGCGATCCATCAAGCGAGATTCCGGTGGTTCTGATACCAGTGCGCCCAAAGACCGACCTATCCCCATCGAACGGTTCAGACGATGGGCGGCCCGGCGATGCACGGCGGGTTGGTGCCCTTGATCCCGCACAATCGGATGGTCTTGGGCGCCGGAGTCACCGTCGGCGCCCGCCACGAGATGTGATTCAGGTATTCGGGCTGCGGTCATGATCATTCGCGTCGAGCCACTGGCGTTGCACCCGCACCGGCCCTTGGGCAGTTCGGCGGACGGCAACGCTCCGGTCTTTGTTATTTGCGGCCACTGGCAAAACCGGTATGATCCGGGGGGAACAAACAGCCGGAAACCACCCCGATCATGATTGCAGAAATTGGCCATTTCGCGCTTATCCTGGCCTTTGCGGTGGCGCTGGTGCAGATGGTCGTGCCGCTGGCGGGTGCTGCGCGCGGCTGGACCGGCTGGATGGCGCTGGGGGATTCGGCGGCGATCGCACAGTTTTTTCTGACGCTGGTGGCGTTTGCCGCGTTGATGACCGGTTTCGCGGTCTCCGACTTTTCGTTGGCGCTGGTGGCGGCGAATTCCCATTCCGCCAAGCCGATGCTGTACAAGCTCAGCGGGACCTGGGGCAATCACGAAGGCTCGATGCTGTTATGGGTGCTGATCCTCGCGCTGTTCGGCGCGATGGTGGCGAATTGGGGGCGCAATCTGCCGGAACGGCTCAGGGCGCGGGTTCTGGCGGTGCAGGCCGCGATTGCCGTGGCATTTCTGGCATTCCTGCTGTTCACGTCGAACCCGTTTCTGCGGCTGGCCGTGCCGCCGCTGGACGGGCAGGGGCTGAACCCGCTGTTGCAGGACCCGGGGCTGGCGTTCCATCCGCCGTTTCTCTATCTCGGCTATGTCGGCCTTTCGATGGCGTTCAGCTTTGCCGTGGCCGCCCTGATCGAGGGGCGCATCGATGCGGCATGGGCGCGTTGGGTGCGGCCCTGGACACTGGCGGCGTGGGTATTTCTGACCATCGGTATCGCGCTGGGTTCATGGTGGGCGTATTACGAGCTTGGCTGGGGCGGCTGGTGGTTCTGGGACCCGGTGGAGAACGCCAGCTTCATGCCGTGGCTGTTCGCGACCGCCCTGCTGCATTCCGCGATCGTGGTCGAAAAGCGCGAGAGCCTGAAAAGCTGGACGGTTCTGCTGGCGATTCTGGCATTCTCGTTCTCGTTGATCGGGACATTTATCGTGCGCTCGGGGGTGATCACGTCGGTTCACGCATTTGCCAACGATCCAGAGCGCGGCGTGTTCATTCTGGCGATACTGGGTGTGGCGATCGGCGGGTCGCTGACACTGTTCGCGATGCGGGCGTCGGCGCTGACGACGCGGGCGCAATTCGGGCTGTTCAGCCGCGAAAGCGGGCTGGTGACGAACAACATCCTGCTGGTGGTCGCCGCGCTGGTCGTGTTCATCGGCACGGTCTGGCCGCTGGTCGCCGAGCTGGCGTTTTCGCGAAAACTATCGGTGGGCGCGCCGTTCTTCAACCTTGCCTTCACGCCGTTCATGGTGGTCGCAGCGATGGTACTGCCGCTGGCGGCCGTGCTGCCGTGGAAGCGCGCCGATCCGCTGCGGGCCATGCGTCCGCTTTGGGGGATGCTGGCCGTATCGGTGGCCGCCGGGGCGTTGGTGCTGGTGCTGCAGACGGGCACGCGGATGATGGCGCCGGTCGGATTGGCGCTGGCGCTGTGGCTGGTTCTGGGCGCGCTGGCCGATCTGGGCGCGCGGGTGCGCCTTGGCGCGGTGCCGCTTGGCAACAGCCTGCGGCGACTGGCCCATCTGCCGCGCGCCGATTTCGGCAAGGCGCTGGCCCATGCGGGCCTTGGGGTCACCATTTTCGGGATCAGCGCGATCACCGCCTGGCAGGCCGAAGATATCCGCGTATTGCAACCAGGCGAGAGTCTCCGGATTTCGGGCCCGCGCACGATCTATGAATTGCGCCTGAACGATGTGCGCGCCATCGAGGGGCCGAACTATGCGGCGATGCGGGGCGATTTCACCCTGTCCGTCGGCGGCCGGCAGATCGCGCGATTGTTGCCGGAAAAACGGCTTTATAACGTGTCCCGCATGCCCACGACCGAAGCGGCCATCGATGCCGGACTGACGCGGGACGTCTATGTCGTGATCGGGGATGCGCAGGAAAACGGTGGCTGGGCGGTCCGCGCCTATGTGAAACCGTTCGCCAACTGGATCTGGTTCGGTGCCGGGCTGATGGCGCTGGGGGGCTGCCTGAGCCTGAGCGACCGCCGCCATCGGGTCGCGGCAGGCGCGGCGCGCAAGCGGCCCAAGAATGCGGTACCGGCGGAATGATGCGGTTCGCGCGGCTGCTGGCATGTCTGGTGGTGCTGGTCGCGCCGCTGAGCGCGCCGCTGGGTGCGGTCCAGCCGGACGAGGTGCTGGCCGACACCGCACTGGAAACGCGCGCGCGGGATATTTCCCGCGAATTGCGCTGTCTGGTCTGCCGCAACGAGAACATCGACGACAGCGATGCCGGGCTGGCCCGCGACCTGCGCCTGCTGGTGCGCGAGCGATTGTCCGCCGGGGATACCGACGACGAGACCGTCGCGTTCATCGTCGCGCGCTACGGCGAATTCGTGCTGCTGAAACCGCGCCTTGGCGGGGCGAACCTGATCCTGTGGGCGGCGGGGCCGGTCCTGTTGCTGGTGGCGCTGTTTTTCGGCTATCGCGCGGGCAGGCTGCGGGCCGAACCGGTCGTCGGGGATTTGAGCGACGCCGAAGCCGCGCGACTGGCCGAATTGCTGGAAGATTGACGCGGCGTTCTTGATCTTGGCAGTCGCGGTTCGGGCGCGTCCGCTGTAGACATAACCGCAAGCCCCCTCTCTGGAGTTTCCGATCATGATCTATTCCACCATCACTTTATCGCTGGCAGACGACATCGCCACGCTGACGCTCAACCGGCCGGACGTGTTGAATGGCATGAACGCGCAGATGCGGGCCGAAGTGGCGGACGCGGTCCGCGAGGCCGCGAAATCCGCCCGCGTTCTGGTAATCACCGGCGCCGGAAGGGGCTTTTGTTCCGGGCAGGATCTGGGTGGGGCCACGGACGTCAGCTCGATCGATCTGGAGGGCACGCTGATCGACGAATACGAACCGATGCTGCGCGCGATTTACGAGTGCCGTATCCCCACCATCGCCGCCGTCAACGGCGCGGCTGCGGGTGCCGGGGCCAATCTTGCGCTGGCCGCCGATGTGGTGATCGCGCGCGAGGATGCCTATTTCATGCAGGCCTTTTCGCTGATCGGCCTCATTCCGGATGCGGGCGGCACCTATTTCATGCCGCGCAACATGGGATTTGCCAAGGCGATGGGCGCGGCGTTGTTTGCCGATAGAATATCGGGCCGCGAGGCCGCGGACTGGGGTCTGATCTGGGAGGCGGTGCCCGAAGCCGATTTCGAAGCGCTCGTACGCGCGCGCGCCGAAACCCTGGCCAAAGGGCCGACCGCCGCCTATCGCAAGATCAAGCGGGTTCTGCGGGCAAGCCTGACGAACGATCTTGATACGCAACTCGCGCTCGAAGCCAAGGTGCAGGGGCAGGCGGGCAAGACCCGCGATTTCGCCGAGGGCGTGATCGCGTTCAACGAAAAACGCAAACCCGATTACGAAGGGCGCTGAGCGCGGCACCCGCCCGGCGTTTTTGGCGCATCCAACCCCGGGTGATCGACCCACCGGGCCCCGGCCGGTCCGTTTGACGACCGCGACCCGGATCATCTGGTACCAACGGCCCCAAGGACGGACCGTTCGTTGTTGAACGGTTTGGTCGTCCCGGCGGATCTTTTCACAGACGCCGACAGCGCCGCGAAATCACGGGCCGTGGTGAGGTGAACCGTCGCCGGATTTTGACGGATCAGGCGGCCCAGCCCCATTTGTAGATTTGCGGCAGAAACGCAATGTGCATGTCGACACCGACAAGCCCCGGTTTGTGGTGACGGGTGATCGTACGCCAGTAAGGCTGGATCGTCACACCCTCGTCGACCATGATTTCTTGCAGCCTGGCCATCACCTCGCGGCGCGCATCGGCATCGGTGATCGAATTGGCCCGGGCCAGCGTCGCATCGAATTCCGCGTTGGCAAAACCGGTTTCGTTCCACGCCTCGCCCGACCGATAGGCCAGACCCAGAACCTGCGTACCCAGCGGGCGGTGATTCCAATTGGTCGAACTGAACGGGTATTTTGCCCAGTCGTCCCAGAAGATCGAACCGGGAAGGATGGTCCGTTTGGCCTTGATGCCGGCATCGCGCAACTGCGCCCAGACCGCATCGGTAGTGTCGCGCCGCCAGCTATCGTCGATCGAGATCAACTCGTGCTCAAAATCGCTCATGCCGGCATCCGCCATCATCGCCTTGGCCGCGGCGGGATCATAGGCAATGCGGCCGATGCCCGGATCGTATTCCGGGTGGATCGGGCCGACATGCTGGTTGTCCGCCGGAATGCCGCGACCCGAGACGCCAAGCTCCAGGCAGATGGCGTTGTCAACGGCCATGGCCAGCGCTTTGCGGACACGAACGTCGGCATAGGGCTTCACGCCATCGACCTCGGCCGCGGCATTGGGCCGGATCACGATGGTCGAGCCTGAAACCACATCGGATTGCGTCAGGCCAAGGTTGGTCTGCATGTTCACGAACTCGCCAACGGTTTCCCAGTTCATGTCGATCTCGTCCGCCTCAAAGGCGGCAACGAACGCGGCCGGATCGGTGCCGTAATCGATGAATTCGAACCGGTCGATATAGGCACCCTTGCCGGCGGCATAGCCCCACCAGTCGTGAGACGGGTTGCGCACGAGCACGCCCCTGACACCGACCTCGAAACTTTCGGGCATATAGGCGCCGGTACCGACCGCGGTGCCGATCATGTCGTCGGGATCAAGGCTGGCATGGACGATGGCACCGGGATAATCCGCCAGGCCCGGAATGATGGTGATATCCGGAAATGGCAGGTTCAGGGTCACGGTATGGGCGTCCGTGACGACAATGGCACCGTCGATCGCCTTGCCGGTTTGCCCATCGATCAGGGTCGACATGCGCCCGGCCATGGAATTGCCCTTCACGGACTTGTCGCACCAGCCCTCGATGTTTCGGGCAACGTCCTGCGCGGTGAAATCGTCGCCATTGTTCCATTTCACGCCCTTGCGGACATGCAGGACAAATTGCGTGGCGTCGTCGTTGATGTCCCATCCTGCCAGCAGCATCGGTTCGAACGAGCCGTCGCTGTTGTATTCCACCAGATATTCCAGCCAGCCCGCGGTAAAGACGGCGGCCTCGGCCCAGGCAAAGCTGCGCGGATCGCTCAGCGCCCGGACTTCAGTCTGCATTCTTAGCGTGCCGCCCCGTCGGGCCCCGGCGTGCGCCGCGTCGGGAACCGCCGCGCCGATCAGGCCATAGGCTGCGGCGGTCGTTGCCCCCAGGGCCGTGGCACGCGCCAGAAATTCACGTCGGTCAAGCAGACCCGAGCGGCATTCGCCGGCGTACATCGAAACCGCGGGATGCAGTGGTTTTCCGGTAAGGGATTTTTGGGCCATCGTGCGCTCCGTCTTTCAGATCGGATACCCTGCTTGCAGCGGGTCGCGCAAGATCCCGCCCGACAAATTGACAGGGTGTGATCGCAAGATGGTCGGGAAAGGCGTGCACGGCGTTGCGGTTTGCGGGGCACGCCGTGGTCACGATGGCTTGACGCGCCGGGGTTTTGCAGGGGGATTGGGAATTTTTCCGGCCCTTGCATCGGTGCGGAACTGCCCCGGCGTGCGGCCCGTCTGTTGTTTGAACAGGCGGGAAAAATAGGCCGGCGTCGCAATGCCGAGGCCCGCGGCGATATCCGTGATACTGGAATGCTCCAGCAACAGGTTCAGCTTGGCCTGAAGGATGATCCGGTCGTGCAGCAACCCCGAAGCGGGCTTGCCCAGATAGTCGCGGCAGACCCGGCTCAGATGCGTTGGCGTGACCCCCAGCGTGGCCGCCAGATCCGCCACCGCGACACCACGGGCGAAATCGCGCTCCAACCGTTCCAGAAACCGGTTCACCAGCCGGGTGCCGCCGGTGTCGAGCGCGCCGTTTTGCCAGTCGTTGCGCGATTGATGGCGGTCGATCCAGACGTTCAGCAGCGTCATCCAGCTTTCGGTCGCATGATCGGTGCCCGGGCCACGCGACAGGTCTTCCTGGGCGATGGCCTCGAAATAGCTGGTGATCTGGCCCTGCTCGAAAATGCTGGCCGCCTTGATCATGACCGTGTGGTCGGGCGCGGGGACCGGCAGGTCCTGGTGCATCCAGACGGCATAGCCCTGAATGTTCTTGCCCAGCGCGACGCCGTGAACATGCCCTGACGGCACATAGATCAGCACGTTGGTGCCCGCACCCCGGGTGTGGCTGCGCACCGTGATCTGGGCCTGCCCGCGCGTGATCCAGAAATAGCCGTGACTGCCCTGCGCCCGCAGACCGTCAAGCCGCCAGCGCCCCTGGGCGGCGAGGCTGGGCAACGTGGCGATCCTGATGCCGGGTTCGGGCGCGAAATTCGGGGGATCAGGCAACATTGGCAGCGGTTTCTGTGGATATCCCGAGCCGATGTCGGGTTTGTGCCAGAATTGCCGGCGGTCAGGCGATTTGGCAATGGCAAATATCGGAAATGTGCTGTGAGTTCCGCCATTCATTCCGCGGGCGGCGGCACGCGGGTCCAGTCCGTCATGCGGGCGCGGAACCAGCTTCGCTGACGTTTGGCGTATTGACGCGTCGCGATCTCGGCGTCGGAAATGGCGGTCGCCAGATCACGGTCGCCGTCAAGATATGCCATCAATTCGCGCGCACCGATGGCCCGCGACGAGGGCAGGGCCGGATTCCAGTTTTCCCTTGCGGCCTCGCATTCCGCCAGCGCGCCGTTTTCCAGCATCTCGCGGAACCGCCGCGCGATCCGCGGGTTCAGCCACTCTTTCGGCGCGTCGATCAGGAAAGCGTTGCAGTCCGCCCGTGCCAGCAGCGGCACCGGTCTGACTTCTTGCCAATGGGCAAGCCCGTGGCCGGTTGCGCGCCACACTTCCCATGCGCGCTGGACCCGCACCGGGTTCTGGGTGTCGATGCGGGCCGCTGTTGCGGGATCATTGGCGGCCAACGCTTTCAAAAGATGCTGAAATCCGTGTTTGTTCCGCAAATGTTCCGCAGTTTCGCGCACTTCAACCGGTATCTCAGGAATATCGCTCAACCCGTTGACAATAGCCGATATATAGAGACCCGTGCCCCCAACCACGATCGGAAGTTTTTGACCGTTATCCGCCAGAACGCGCGCGACATCGCGCAGCCACGCGCCCACGGAATAGGCCCGCTGGCGCCCGACATGTCCATAGAGCGCATGCGGCGCGCGCGCCAGTTCGCCGGGGTCCGGGCGGGCGGTCAACACCTGCCAGCAATCGTAAACCTGCAAGGCATCGGCATTGATCACGATGCCGTCCCACTTTTCGGCAATGGCCAGCGCGAGCGCCGATTTGCCCGACGCGGTCGGCCCGGCGATCAGGACCGGTCTGCCCGGATCAATGTTCAGCGATGCGATCATCCGTCCCCCGTTTACGTCCCGCGCCTGCGGCCAAATCCCGCCGGACGAGACGCAAATGTCACCCCGTGCGGCCTTTGACATTGAACCCGGCCCGGTTTTACGACATTTAGTGCCGCGAATGCCAGATTGATCCCCGGAGGCCCGCCGATGAGCCAAAATGCAGAGACCGCGAACGGCACCGGCTATGACCGGGTTCTGCTGAAAATCTCGGGCGAGGCGCTGATGGGCGATCTGGGCTACGGGCTGCACCCGCCGACGGTCGAACGCATCGCCGCCGAGGTGGCCAAGGTCCACGCCATGAATGTCGAGATTTGCATGGTCATTGGCGGCGGCAACATCTTTCGCGGGCTGCAAGGCAGCGCGCAGGGGATGGAACGCACCACCGCCGACTACATGGGCATGCTGGCGACGGTGATGAACGCGCTGGCGATGCAGGGGGCGCTGGAATCACTGGGCATCTTCACGCGCGTCATCTCGGCCATTCCGATGGATCAGGTCTGCGAACCCTATATCCGTCGCCGCGCGGTGCGACATCTGGAAAAGGGTCGGGTCTGCGTCTTTGCCGCCGGGACCGGCAACCCCTATTTCACCACCGATACCGCCGCCACCCTTCGCGCCAACGAGATGAGCTGTCAGGCGATTTTCAAGGGCACGCAGGTCGATGGAATCTACGACAAGGACCCCAAGACCAACCCGGATGCCGTCCGCTATGCGAAGGTCAGTTATGACGAGGTTTTGCAAAAAAACCTGAAGGTGATGGATGCCTCGGCCATCGCGCTGGCGCGGGACAACAATCTGCCGATCGTGGTGTTTTCGCTGGATGAACCCGGTGGTTTCGCCGGCATCCTGAAAGGCGAAGGCACCTATACAATCGTGGCCTGATCGCCGATAAGGGACCAGAACCAGCGGGGCGCGTGCCATGTCTGACGACGACCTTGAAATTGACTTTGACGGCCTTGAACGCCGGATGGAGGGCGCGATGCACGCCCTGAAATCCGAGTTTGCGAGCCTGCGCACGGGCCGCGCCTCGGCCTCGATGCTGGACCCGGTGATGGTGGATGCCTACGGGTCGTCGATGCCGCTCAATCAATGCGGCACCGTGAATGTTCCCGAACCGCGCATGGTCACGGTGAATGTCTGGGATAAAAGCCTGGTCAACGCGGTCGACAAGGCGATCCGGAATTCCGGGCTTGGGCTGAACCCGGTGATGGAGGGCACGCTACTGCGCCTGCCGATCCCCGAACTGAACGAGGAGCGCCGCCGCGAACTGGGCCGCGTCGCCGGGCAATATGCCGAAAACGCGCGCGTTGCCATCCGCAACGTGCGCCGCGACGGGATGGACCAGATCAAGAAGGCCAAGGACGCGAATATGAGCGAGGACGACCAGAAAATCTGGCACGACGAAATTCAGGACCTGACCGACAAGGTGATTGCCGAAGTCGATGCGGCCCTGGAGCACAAGCAGGAAGAGATCATGCAGGTCTGAGCCACCGGGCCGCTGATCGGACAGGAAAAGTACGGTGAACAGCGAAAACGAACGCCGCGTGCGCCACGTCGCGGTGATCATGGACGGCAATGGCCGCTGGGCCACGCGGCAGGGACTGCCACGCCTGGTCGGGCACCGGCGCGGGGCCGAACGGGTGCGTGAAATCGTCAATATCTGCCCCGATATCGGGGTGAAATACCTGACGCTGTACGCGTTTTCGACCGAAAACTGGAAACGCGCCGAGGCCGAGGTGGCGGGCCTGAGGTCACTGTTTCGCCGGGTTATCCGGAAAGAGGCCAACAAGCTGGACGCAAGCGGCGTGCGTGTCCGCTTTATCGGTGACCGGCGGCAACTGGATCGCAAGCTGATCGACCTGATGGCCCAGCTCGAGGAAAAAACCGCAAAGAACGATCACCTCAACCTGACGATCGCCCTGAATTACGGCGGCCGTGACGAACTGACCCGCGCGGTCAAGACCCTGGCCGAAGACGTCAGCGAGGGCCGCGTCGCCCCGATGGACGTGACCGAGCAGAGCATCGGGTTCTACCTCGACACCCGCTATCTGCCGGACCCCGAGCTGGTGATCCGCACCTCAGGCGAGCGGCGGATATCGAATTATCTGCTTTGGCAGTCGGCCTATGCCGAATACGAGTTCGTGCCGACCCTCTGGCCCGACTTTTCGGCGGCGGAATTTGCGGCGATCGTACAGGGCTTTACCGGCCGCGACCGCCGGTTCGGTGCCGTTACAGGATGAACGCGGCGTCCGGTTCCTTTGCCGATCTGCGGCTGCGCATCCTTTCGGCACTGGTGCTGGTGACGGCGGGTGTTGGCGGGGTCGTGGCCGGGGGGCTGGTGTTTTTGCTGCTGCTGACGCTGGTCGCCGGGCTGATGGTCTGGGAATTGCTGCGGATGCTGGACGGCGATGCGCCGGTTCTGAAACACGCAACCATCGCGGTCATCGGCGGGGTGGCGGTTTTTCGCATCGGATTTGACAGCGGCCCGCTGGCTCAGGCGGGGCTGATGCTGGCCCCGGTGATCGGGCTGGTGGTCCTGCCGCGCGACCGCGGTTTGTTTCTGGTCTATTGCAGCGCGGTTCTGTTCGCGGTGGCCGGGTTGTTCGGGCTGCGCAGCGGTGCCGGGTTCGCATGGACCCTGTGGCTGATCCTCGTGGTGATGGCCGCCGATATGGGCGGTTATTTCTTTGGCCGCATCTTTGGCGGGGCGAAAATCCTGCCGCGAATCAGCCCCAAGAAGACGTGGTCCGGCACGTTGGGCGGCTGGGCGATGGCGGCGCTGATTGGGCTGGGTTTTGCCGCCACGACCACGGCGGGCGTGCCGATGATCCTTCTCAGCGTTCTGGCGGCGATCGCCTCGCAGGCCGGGGATGTCGCCGAAAGCGCGATCAAACGTCATGCGGGGGTCAAGGATGCATCAAACCTCATTCCCGGGCATGGCGGATTTCTGGACCGGTTCGATGCACTGGTCGCGGCATCATTGTTCATGCTGGCGGCGGGCGCGTGGATCGGATTGCCAACGGGCGGCACGCTGTGAGTCTGCGGCGCGTCTCGGTCTTTGGCGCAACCGGCTCGGTCGGGCGGAACACGGTGGATCTGCTGAAACATCACGGCGGGGCGGCGGCGTTTGACGTGGTGGCCCTGACCGGCGGTCGGAACGTGGCGCTGCTGGCGCGTCAGGCGATCGATCTGCGCGCGACCATCG
>CAZRLO010000067.1:0-15711 GCA_964600965.1 uncultured Rhodobacter sp. | reverse complement strand
ACCGCCAAGCGCCGTTTCCAGCAATGCGACCAGTGGACGGATATTGTCCTTTTCGTTGAACGTCGGCACCACGACCGTCAGTTCGGGAACGATGCCGGCTGCGGTGGTGGTTGTCACGATAACGCGGTCCTGTTGATGCGATCGGGCGATCAAATCCATGAATTGACGCCCGTTGGCAAGAATTATCTCGCGCCGCTTTCGATCGTGGGCGGTTTTGACCGCAAGGACCGTGATGCGTAAAAAACCACGCGGCCCGGCACTGGCCTTTTCAAACCCGATGGTGCCCGACTATAAGGCGGCGCAAGCAACCGACGCGAAAGGCACCGGACATGCGCACGGCCCGTATCGCCCGCAAGACGGCGGAAACCGAAATCTCGGTGGAAATCAACCTGGATGGGAGCGGTGTCTACGACAACGCGACCGGCATCGGGTTTTTCGATCACATGCTTGACCAGCTCGCGCGGCATTCGCTGATCGACATGAAAATCCGGGCCAAGGGCGATCTGCATATCGACGACCACCACACGGTCGAGGATACCGGCATCGCGCTGGGCAAGGCTTTCGCCACGGCGCTGGGCGACAAGAAGGGCATCCGCCGCTATGGGGCCTGCCTCTTGCCGATGGACGACGCGCTGGTGCGCAGTGCGCTCGATCTGTCGGGACGCGCCTTCCTGGTCTTCAATCTGGAAATCCCGACCTCGAAAATCGGCACGTTCGACACCGAGTTGGTGCGCGAGTTCTTCACCGCCTTCGCCATGAACGGTGGCATCACGCTGCATGTCGACAAACTGGCCGGGCGAAACAGCCACCATATCGTCGAAGCGGCGTTCAAGGCCGTCGCCCGCAGTCTGCGCGCAGCGGTCGAACCCGATGCGCGCAAGACCGATGCGATCCCCTCGACCAAGGGGGCGCTGTGATTTGGCGACGGTGATCGTTGACTACGACAGCGGCAACCTGCATTCGGCGCGAAAGAGCTTTCAGCGCATGGCCCAGGAGCTGGATGCGGGTGCGGTGGAGGTTAGTTCCGACCCCGATGCGCTGAACCGGGCCGACCGCATCGTGCTGCCGGGCGTCGGGGCCTTTGCCGATTGCCGTGCCGGGCTTGCGGCGCGGGACGGGTTGTTCGAAGCGTTGCAAGCGGCGGTGTTGACGCGCGGCGTGCCGTTTCTGGGAATATGCGTCGGCGCGCAGATGATGGCGACGCGCGGTCTGGAACACGGGATCGATACGCCGGGTTTCGGCTGGATCGGTGGCGAGGTCGTCGGCATCGGAACCAACGATCCGGCGCTGAAAATTCCGCATATGGGTTGGAATGATCTGGTGATCGAACACGATCATCCGGTACTGGCGGGCATCTCGACCGGAGACCACGCCTATTTCGTGCACTCATACCATCTTGTGCCGGAAAATCCGGTGCACAGGATCGCGCATGCCGACCACGGCGGCGCAATTACCGCCATGGTCGGACGCGAAAACATGATCGGCACGCAATTTCACCCGGAGAAAAGTCAGACGACCGGGCTGCGGCTGATCGGGAATTTCCTGAACTGGAAACCCTGATCAGTTGACGCGGCTCCAGGTGCCGCCATCGCGGCAAATCCCGAAGACACAACCAAACACGGCCAGCGAGTCGCCGGTCAGCGTCAGTTTCGACTTGTAGGTCTTGTCGCGGTCGAACGAATGGATCTTGCCTTTTCCGTATTCTCCGCCGCCAAGATTCTGCATGTCCCAGATCACCATCTTGCCGACATTGTCGGAATCATAGACGCTGTCATCCGCCGCCACGAACGAACCGATCAGTTTTCCGCAAATCTTGCCGTCGCAGTCATAGACGTCGATATGGCCGTAATAGCCGTTGTCGTCGGCGATCGTGCGCCATACACCGTAGATGTCGTCAGCAAGGGCGCTGGTAGCCATCATTGCGCCCGCAAAGGCGAGCAAAAGCAGTTTTTTCATGGTATCCTCCCTGGATCGGGGGGATTTTCCTAGAAAGCCCCCCGAATCGCAAGCCTTTCCTAGGGTCACCACGATTTCTTGGCAATCATCCGCCAAGTCGTTAAGAGCGGCCATGACAGCGCCGGAGCCCGAAAAACATGATCCTTTATCCCGCCATCGACCTCAAGGACGGCCAGTGCGTGCGTCTTTTGCGCGGCGACATGGACAAGGCGACCGTGTTTTCCGATGACCCTGCCGCACAGGCACGGGCATTTCAGGATGCGGGGTGCGAATGGCTGCATCTGGTCGATCTGAACGGTGCTTTCCAGGGCATGCCGGTCAACGCGGCGGCGGTGGAGGGCATTCTTGCACGCTGCACCATTCCCGCCCAGCTTGGCGGTGGCATCCGTGAACTGGCAACCATCGAAGGCTGGCTGGAAAGAGGCCTGGCGCGCGTGATCCTGGGTACCGTCGCGGTAGAAGACCCCGCCCTTGTACGCCACGCGGCGCGGCTGTTTCCGGGTCAGGTCGCCGTCGGCCTGGACGCGCGGAACGGTCGGGTAGCCACGCGCGGCTGGGCCGAGGAAACCGAACTGATGGTCACCGATCTGGCCCGGAGGTTCGAGGATGCGGGCGTTGCCGCGATCATCTATACCGACATCCTGCGCGACGGCGCGATGGCCGGGCCCAATGTGGTGGCGACGGCGGCGTTGGCGCGGGCGGTCTCGATTCCGGTCATCGCATCGGGCGGCGTGTCGTCGATGGCGGACCTGCTTGCGCTGCTGGAATGCGGTACGCCCCTCAACGGCGCGATTTCCGGGCGCGCGATCTATGACGGCGCGCTTGATCCGGCCAAAGCCGTGGCGCTGCTGAAAGGTACCGCGAATGCGTGAAACGCACCGCTCCTTGCGGCAAATCCCGCGTTTTGGCAGGGTCGAACGCAGCGATTTCCGGGTCAGCCGAACCCAGGACGACACGAGGTCACCGTGAAAGCCCTTACATTCAATGTTCCCAACACGCGAAACGCACGGCCAGAGGTCGCCCTGATCGACCTGCCCATCCCCGATCCCGGCAAGGGTGAGGTTTTGGTCGAGGTACATTTTGCCGCCCTGAACATATTCGATCTGGTTACCACGAAAGGCGAGCGTAATCGGGCGTTGGCCCGCGCCCAGAAAAAGTACCCCGTCGCGTCTGGCATCGAAATGGCGGGCATCGTTGCGAAAGACGGATCAGGTTTCAAGACCGGGGATCGGGTGGTCGGGTATACGGACATTTTCAGGGGTCCCTTTTTCCACAGCCAGTTCGTCGCCATTCCCGCGGGAAAAATTGTAACCGTGCCGGACCACATACCGCTGGAGGGCGCGGCCTCCATCATCGGGGGCGCGCTGACGGCGATCAATGCACTGGAACGGATTGCTTCGTCAAAAAGTGGCGACAAGATCCTGATCACCGGCGCCACCGGCAGCGTTGGCACCTTTGCGGTTCAGTTGGCGGCGTTTCTGGGGGCCGATGTGTCGGGCGTTTGCCATTCCACGCGGACGGATCATTTGATGTCGGTGGGGGCCAGGCACACTTATGCCTACGACCGTCAGGAAATGCCGTCAGCGGACAACCAGTACGATCTGGTTTTCGATGCCGCTGCCTCCATGTCGTTCGCGAAATCCGTCAAGTTCCTGAAACCGAAGGGGATCTATATCACGACGATGCCGCACGAGGATATTCCAGGGTTCTTCCGCGCACTGTTTTCACGTCGAAAGTGGGGATATCTGATGGAAAGCGATACCGGCCCGGCGCGGATGAGCCGTCTGCACGCACTGATGGAATTGAAAGCGCTCAGCCCGGCAATCGACAGCATCCATGCGCTGACGCAAGCCGCCGCCGCCTTTGGGCGCCAGCACGAAACCGGAAAGCGGGGGAAAATCCTGATCGATTTTCGTGAAAACCCCTAAGGTCCGCGGGCAACATCCGGGTGAATTCCGGCGCATCTCGCGCGGCGGCGCTCCGCGATAGGCTTTTCATTCCCCGCGTCAAACGGTAGACGGCTCGACGGAAAGCGATTGCGCCTGATGCGAGGAAATGTGCTCAAGACCCGGATCATCCCCTGCCTTGACGTGAAGGACGGCCGCGTTGTCAAGGGCGTCAACTTTGTCGATCTGATCGACGCCGGTGACCCGGTCGAGGCCGCGCGGGCCTATGACGCGGCTGGCGCGGACGAGCTGTGTTTCCTTGACATCAACGCAACCCACGAAAATCGCGGCACGATGCACGATCTCGTACGGCGCACGGCCGAGCAATGTTTCATGCCCCTGACCATCGGGGGTGGCGTGCGCGTGCCGGGCGATGTGCAGGCGCTGCTGCTGGCGGGGGCCGACAAGGTCTCGTTCAACTCCGCCGCCGTGGCCGACCCCGAAGTCGTTGCGCAATCGGCCAACAAGTTCGGCAACCAATGCATCGTGGTCGCGATTGACGCAAAGACCACGCGCCACGGAAAATGGGAGATTTTCACCCATGGCGGCCGCCGCGCCACCGGCATCGATGCGGTCGAATTCGCCCGCCTTGTGGAAAGGAAGGGCGCCGGTGAAATCCTGCTGACCTCGATGGATCGTGACGGTACGCGCGCCGGATTCAACCTGCCGCTTACCCGTGCGATTGCCGATGCGGTACGCATTCCGGTGATCGCTTCGGGCGGTGTCGGAAATCTGGACCATTTGGTCGAAGGCGTCACAAAGGGACATGCCAGCGCGGTCCTGGCGGCCTCGATCTTTCATTTCGGCGATTTCACCATTGCCGAGGCCAAGGCGTATATGGCCACAGCAGGCGTAGAGGTACGACGATGAGCGATGTTCTGAAACGGCTCGAGGCCACGATCCGCGCCCGCAAAGGCGGTGATCCCGCGACCTCGTGGACCGCGAATTTGCTGGCTAAGGGTTCGGAAAAAGCCGCCGGAAAATTTGGCGAAGAGGCGATCGAGGCGATCATCGCGGCGGTCAAGGGCGACACCGAAAACCTGAAGGACGAGGCCGCCGATGTGCTCTATCACCTGTTGGTCATGCTGGCGTCGTGTGATGTAACGCTGGCGGACGTGATGGCGGAACTTCAGCGCCGCGAGGGCAGATCGGGCATCGACGAAAAATCCGCCCGCAACACTCGCTGATCCTGGTCGGGCTGAATATACGCGCCTGGGCTCGCAATCGGCCGCCAGCGCCTTGGGTTCGGGTTTCGTTCTGAATGAAAAAGGTCGCAGGCCGGGCAACGTCTTTTTCCCGCGAAACGGCGGCATTTTGCGCGCGCCACTGGCGCGAGACCACCGGGGAAATAACCTGACGGGTCGGTGAAAAACCACTGACGGGTGACACGATTCGCGCGGGGAAATTTATCTGTATCCCAAAGTGATTAAAATATTTTAGTCACGCAATGATTACAGTCACAACTCGTTGATTTACCATGATAATATGAGGATTTCCGAGAAACTGGCACGCGCAATTGGCCGGTTGCGGCAACCGAAATCCGGCTTCATTGCCAGTCAGAGAATCGTTGGTGGCCCGTTCCGCAATCGGCCAGTTTGGGTCCGGACATTTCACGCCGGTTCAGCGCATCCACAACTTTGCGTTCTTGATCCGGTTTCTGATTTTCTGTTCCTTCTTCGGCAGATCATTCCGGTCGAACATCGCCCGCACCTTTTGCCCGCGACCCTGATAGATCATGCGCTTCATCGCCTCATGCCGCTTGAGCAGTTTCTTGATCTTGTTTGGCGCGGCAATGTCGTGCAACATCGCAACCACCGCGTCACTTTCGCGGGCATACAAGAGCGGCAGCACCCGCCAGTGACAGGTCACCGATCCGTCCAGCAGGCCCGGCGGCACGGTATCGCGACCACCGCCAAGAGCATGAATGACCAACGGCAACGCCACCTGATCAAGCCATGGATCAAGCGACTGGCACACCAGTTCGTCGGGCGGATTATCGCGGATTTCCAACGCGTATTTCAGAAACAGATCGCCGAATTCACGCGGGCAGCGGTGGAAAAACCACCCGGCATTGAAATAAAGGTAGCGCTCCCAGTATTCGTCTGGATGGGTTCGATCCAGCGATGCCCCAAAATCCAGCCCGAACCGGTCGTATAGCGATTTCCAGGTGGCGGAATAACCAGGGCCGTAAAGTTCGATCTCCGGCCAGCTCCCCTCGCGTCGCATCGACGCGCTGGGCTTGTCGAAATCAAACGGAACCCCGGCCATGTCGTCCAAAAACAGGGTATCGGTGTCGAAAAATACGAATGGTTCGCCCTTTGGCAATACCTGCAATCCCTCAATCTTGTTGCCGTACGGATAGGCCGAACCAAAGTGCCGGTTCTGAAACGGAACGATTTCGGCGCCCAGCGCCACCAGCATTTCGCGAATTTCAGGGTCGTCCACGCGCGGATCGTGATCCCAGCAATCCCCTTGCTGTGGCTCTCCAAGGATCAGCCGCGGTCCGGCGTCGCCACTGACTTGTCGCAACGAGGCCGCCAGAAGTAGCGCCTCGAATTGCAAACGACCGCCTTGCACGATCGCAAAAACGTTGAAATCTGTGGGCATTCTGCTCTGCCTCTGGCGTTGTTGCGACCCTTATATGTGCCAAAAACCGTTCTGTAACCCCGCTGACGCGCCAAATATCGTGCAAAAACGGGCAAGATGTGGATACTGGCGTCACCTTTTCTGGTTCGGAGATTTGCCATGCGTCGCGTTCCCGCCGCCCTGTGCGCCCTTTTTGTTCTGACCGGCATCCAGCCCGTCGCCGCTTTTACCACAGCCGCCGAGGTGCGCCCGATTCTGGATGCCACCAAGGGCAGTTGGATCGCCGTGCGCGAATTCGACGGCAACGATTTGCTTTATTTCACCCATATCGAAAGCTGGCGCTGCGGTCTGGACGGTGTGAAATACGGCATCAATTCCGATCACGCCGATCAGGTCTGGGAGCTTGAGGTCTGTTATGAGGGCGAGGCGGCGCCGAACGCGATCAAGGCCGAAGGTCGCCTGCCTTACATCACCCTGCCGCTGGGCAGCATCCAGACCGTGATCATCGAATTGTTTTACGACGACGGCAGTTCGGACAGCGTGCAGTTCGAGCGCGCGAACGTCATGACGCCCTGACCCGGCGACCACCGCGCATGCCGGATTTGAGGTTCCAATAAACTGGTATGCTTGGCCCATACGTGCGTTGTGCTATCCGGGTTGCGACCAGTGCACACATTGTTATCGGGTTCGGGGCGGCCACGCCGTTGGTGTGGTGTGCCGGTTTCAGGCTCCCGAAAACGGCCGCGTCTCAAATGCCAGGACCGTCCGTTTCGCGAGGGTCGTTCCGCGAGATTTCGCAATCAGGGCACGCCCGAACCGAAACAGGGTCCCGGTTCCCGAGACCTCCGGGGTCTGCCGGCGCGCGCGACCCGCAAGAAACTTCCGGGTCTTTTGCTGAACGTGTTTTTTGCCGGCGTGTGACCCTCTGCGACGGCGCTCATCCGATTGCGAATATCCATCGCGCCCGGATACGCGGCACACCGCAAGAACCGGAATGTCACGCCCGCCGGATCGTATTCCAGCCCCGCGGCGTGTGCCACGGTCAAACCGGGGGGCAGCAAAACGGGGGACCAGTTGACCAGTTGACCAGTCTACCGGTGTTCCAGTCGACCGGATTACCGGTCAACCGGTTATCCGATCGCCCGGTATTCCGGTAATCCGGATTTCTAGAGGAATAGAAACGTTAACCGCCCGGTCATGTCTATGAACGGTCCCCAACACCGATATTTACAGGTAACCGACTGAAAACCCGTTTTCTTTTCAAAACGACGGCACACAAATCCTGTCGCGGGATGAAGCCGTTCACCATTTCCTGCCCGCTTCGCATGGCAAGTCACGGCTCGAAAACTGGCAATCCAAAACCCCGGCAACCCGATCCGAACCGCAACTGCGCAGGCCGTTTCCCCTTGTGTCAAGGCGCGCCCGCACCGTTGGCAAGCCACACTTGGCACGCCGCCCGGGCATCGGGAAATCACCGTCGCATCCAAACGGCCCCGTGACACCGCTGCGCCAGCCATCAGGCTTTCCATGCTGGTCGGTCCGTGGCAGGTTGCGCGGATCGTCCCCTGACCGGAGCCCGCAATGTCCCGCATCCGAACTCTGCGCAGCAGCAAGGTCGTCGTCCTTGAAAGCCCGACCCAGGGGCGCGGTTGTTTCGCGAAGGCGGATATTGCCAAAGGCGAAATCGTCGGCATCAAGGGCGGGCATTTCGTTGACCGCCGCGAAGTGCGGCAGCTCGAAGCCGATGTCGGTGATTTTGCCCTGCAGATCGCCGAGGACTGGTACGTCGCGCCGCGCACCGTGCCCGAGATCGAAGAGACCGCGATGTTCCTGAACCATTCTTGTGACGCCAATATCGGATTTCAGGGCGACGTGGTCTACATGGCAATGCGCGACATCGCAACGGGCGAGGAATTGTTCAACGATTACGGCATGTTCCGTGGGGATTACTATGTCCTGGAAGGCTGCCGATGCGGCTCGCCCCTGTGCCGTGGCCGCGCTACCGGCGACGATTGGCAGCGCCCCGACCTACAGGCCCGGTACGGGCAGGGTTTCCAGAATTATCTGCTGCGTCGCATGGGTCTGATGGCAGGGTATTGAGGCCCGGCGGCACGCAGGTGCCTTGACATACCGAGGCAACTGGCACTGACCCCGCGTCCTCACAGGTCCTTCTGCGTTTGCACCGACGGCAGCATCGCCTTGTCGAGGCTGGCGATTGCGTTAAGTGCGGTTCCGGCCACAAAATACGCATCCAGATCGATCAGCACCTGCCACAGCGGATAGCCGCGCTTGCCGGCCTTCAGCGCGGCCATGCGGCGGTCGATCTCGGCATTGGTGACGGCGCGATCCGCCTGCATCTGACGCACGATCAGCGGGGCCGCCTTGCCCAGCTCCACCGGCTGTTCCGCCAGATGGGCGCTGATGCTCAGGAGGTCGGCAAAACCGGGCATCAGTTTGTTCAGGAAACGCGGGATCAGGTACAGCTTTTTTGGCCCGCGCAGCACGTATTCTTCGTATTCGCGGTACTGATAATCGATGCCCCAGCGCATCTTGTACACGATTTCCGCAAGCATATCGTAGGGAACCGGCACGGGATTGTCGCGATCCATCGCCGCGATCTGATAATCGCGGTAAAACGGGCAGGCCAGCAACTTGTCGGCGATGGTCGGCGCGATGCCGTCCGGGCCGGTGCGTTCGACCGCGAACCGGGTCTCGGCGTCTTCGCAGCGCCATTCTTTCAGAAGATGCGTTCCGTTCAACGAAACGCTGGACGTGCGCGGATTGATGGAACACGCGGAAAGCGCGATGCTGAAAAGCAGAATGACGGACCGAAGCGGTCTATGAAATCGCATTGGCACGCACCTTTTGGACACCCCCAACCGGAACTATGCCTTACCCGCCGCTCGAATGTCCTGATTTCGCCGCATTTTTTCGGGCAGCGCGGCAAGATCGTGCCGTGGCGGCAACGTTCGCGGCCTTATTGTTTACGGGTTGGAACCAATGGCGCTGTGCGCGATATATCGGGGAAAATCGCGAAACGGTATGCTGGGCGATCGTGACGCCGAAATGCCGAATCTGCGGGCAACACGGTCCCGCGGGATACGAAAACCAGCCGGAGACCAATTGCGTTCGCACCCGGGCGGTCGGAAATCCCGGAATGTCACAACGCCCGCCAACCGATATCGGACCGATAAAACCCTTCCGGCCAATCGATGGACTCTGCCATTTCATAGGCGCGACGGCGCGCGCGTGGCAATGTCTCCGCCCGCGTGGTGACATTCAGAACCCGACCGCCGGTCGCGATGACCCGTCCATCGCTCGTGGCCGTTCCCGCATGAAAAACTTGCTGGAACGACGACGATTCAATCTGGTCCAAGCCTTTGATCTCGCGCCCTTTAACGTAGGGGCCAGGGTAGCCGCTGTTGGCCATGACCACGCAAAGCGCATGGTCCGGTGCGAAACGCACCCGGGTTTCACCCAGCCGGTTTTCGGCGCAGGCCAGCAGCAGGTCCAGCATCTGCGCGCCCAGCCGCATCGCCAGTACCTGACATTCCGGATCGCCAAAACGGACGTTGTATTCCACCAGCCGGGCCGTACCATTCCGGATCATCAGCCCTGCGTATAGCACGCCCTGAAACGGCGTGCCGCGCCGGGTCATCTCTGCCAGGGAGGGGCGGATGATATCCGCCATGACCGCCGCCTCGATGCCCGCCGACAGAACCGGCGCCGGCGAATACGCCCCCATGCCGCCGGTATTGGGGCCCGTATCGCCGTCAAAGGCGCGTTTGTGATCCTGTGCGGTGCCGATCGCCAGCGCTGAATTGCCATGCGCCAGCACGAAAAGCGAAGCTTCCTCGCCCGGCATGAATGCCTCGATCACGACTTCGGCGCCGGCGGCACCGAATGCCCCGCCGAACATGTCGTCGATCGCGGCCAGCGCCTGCGCGCGGGTCGTTGCCACCACCACGCCCTTGCCCGCGGCCAGCCCGTCGGCCTTGATCACCACCGGAACCGGTGCGTTCGCCAGATGCGCCGCGGCCAAATCGCGGTCGTCAAACCGCTGCCACGCCGCCGTCGGCGCTCCGCTCGCGTCACAGATTTGCTTGGTGAAGGTTTTGGAGCTTTCAAGCCGCGCCGCCGCCGCCGAAGGCCCGAAGGTCAGAAACCCCGCCGCCCGCAAATCGTCGGCAACCCCGGCCGCCAACGGTGCCTCGGGGCCGATCACGACGAAATCAATGGCGTTTTCCGCGCAGAACGCCACCACCTCGACCCCGCTTTCGACATCAAGCGTTGCGCAGTCGGCGATCCCGGTAAGCCCGGCATTCCCCGGTGCCACGATCAACCGGTCGCATTTGGGGTTCTGCTTGATCGCCCAGGCAAGGCTGTGTTCGCGCCCGCCGCTTCCAAGGATCAGAATATTCATGCACCCCCCGCTTGGCCATGCCGCTGGCGCGTTCTAAGGTGGCGGTGCCAGAGTCGCAAGCGAGGCCGAATGTCCGACCTGATCGAGGATCCAATTCCCGGCGGAAACGCGCCCGAATACTCGGTGACCGAGATTTCGGGCGCGATCAAACGTACCGTCGAAGGTGCGTTCGGACGGGTGCGTGTGCGCGGCGAGGTCGGGCGGGTGATGCTTGCAAGGTCCGGCCACCTCTATTTCGACCTCAAGGACCAGCGGTCGGTGCTTTCCGCAGTAAGCTGGAAAGGTCAGGTCGCGCGCCTGACGACCCGACCCGAAGAGGGGATGGAGGTGATCGCGACCGGCAAGCTGACCACGTTCGGCAGCCAGTCACGGTACCAGCTAAACGTCGATGACGTCGCGATTGCAGGGCAGGGCGCCTTGATGGCCATGCTGGAGCAGCGCAAGAAAAAGCTGGCGGCCGAGGGTCTGTTCGAACCCTCGCGCAAGCAACCGCTGCCCTACCTGCCCGATGTGATCGGGGTCATCACCTCGCCCAGCGGCGCCGTGATCCGCGACATTCTGCACCGATTGCGAGACCGGTTTGCCCGGCACGTCGTGATCTGGCCGGTGCCGGTTCAGGGCAAACAATGTGCCCCCGAAGTCGCGGCGGCCATTGCCGGGTTCAATCGGCTAACCCCCGGCGGCGCGGTCCCTCGGCCCGATTTGCTGATCGTGGCGCGCGGCGGCGGGTCGGTCGAGGATCTCTGGGGGTTCAACGAGGAAGCCGTGGTGCGCGCCGCCGCGGCAAGTTCGATCCCGCTGATTTCCGCGATCGGGCACGAGACGGACACCACCCTGATCGATTTTGCCTCCGATCTGCGCGCACCCACCCCCACGGCAGCAGCCGAGGCGGCGGTGCCGGTATGCCGGGAACTGCAGATCGACGTTGCCCGACTTGAAGAACGGCGCAGGCGGGCGCTGGCCGCACGGCTGGAAACAAATCGCCGCCGGGTCCGGGATCTGGGGCGCGGCCTGCCCGCGCCGCTGGAATTGGTGCGGATGCGCGAGCAGATTCTGGACCATTTGCGGATACGGCTGCCGAACGCGCTGGGCCATTCGGTCGCGGCGAAACGTGCTGCTCTGGCCCGACTTGGCGCAAGGATGCCGCGGCGCGCCGAATTGTTTGCCAACCCGGCAAAATCGGTCAGCCTCTTGGCCGCACAACTGCCGCGGGCGATGGAACGCAAACTGGCGCAACGTCAGGCGCGGCTGCTGCGATCGGCAGCACCACTGCGGCGCGCGAACCTGGTTCAGTCGGTCGCCGCGAAGCGACGTTATTTCGATCGCGTACGCAAGAGTTTCTCGATCGCCGGGGCGACCGGCATTGAAAGACGGCACACGCGGCTTGCCAGTGTGGGGCGCCTGCACGACACGCTGGGGTATCGGCAAACCCTCGCGCGCGGATTTGCCGTGGTATTTGATGCCGAAGGCTCGGTAATCTCGCGGGCAGCGGACGCCGGATGTGCCACCCGGCTGGAGATCGAGTTGCAAGACGGCCGGCTTGCCGCAAAACCGGTGACACGCGCGCGCAATCCGGCCAAGAAAACCGGCTCCGATGGACAGGGTCAGTTGTTCTGAACCGCACGAAAGCCGCGCGAAACCGATCCCCGGAAATCCCAGAAATTGTCATGGCCAACGGCGAGAGGGGCGAAAAAAATCTGCGTGGCTGGCCGTCTGGCCATCTGGCTGTCTGGCTGTCTGGCCCTGCAACCCTCTAACCCTCTAACCGTCTAACTGTCTTGCTGCCTGGCTGTCCGGCCGTCCAGCCGTCTGGCCGTCCAGCCATCTGGTCGTCTAGACCTCTAGACGAATGGATTCATCGCAACCCGTTGATAATTAAAGTAAATACAGGCTTTAAGCAAAAATGACACATCGCGAGCGGCGTGCGAAGACCGCAAATTCACCGTGCAATTTGCCGCGGGGCCTGAACGTTCAGTGGTACGATAAAGTGGAATATCCCGAGGCTTCCGGTAACCGGCTACACCCCGACATCCGGGCCCCTGCACGAAATCGGGGCCTCGTTTCGCCCGACGACGATCAGGTCATCCTTGGGCGAATTGCCTTCAGCCCGAGCCGCCAGGTCCGGGCCCTTGCGAAGGAATTGCCAACATTGTTCCTGATCGTCACCCTCGTAGAGGAAGCAGATCAATTCCTTGCGCGCGTACCAGATGCCTTTTTTGCAGGTCCCGTCGGCGAATTGCCAGATCGACTGGCGCCCGGGCAGGTATTGCTCGACCCCGTAACGGCGGCCCGCCTGATCGAAAAACAGCGTTTTGCCCTCGGCGAAGTTTTCAAAATACTCGGGCGAAAGAACTTCATTCGCCGCAACCGGTGTCACGACAAGACCCAAAAGAAACGCGATGCGATAGACCATGCGTCCCAGCATGGCGCAAATTGCGCAGCAATCAAGCGGTCAATTGCCCGGAGGTTTGCCCGGTGCGGCGATTCATGTCCTGCTGGCGCACCCAATCGGCAACCAACGGGTTCATCAGCCGCCGCCACCTGGCCGGAAACAGCGCGACCAGCGACATGACCGGAATAGAGTGCGGCAGAACCGGCGCCCCGTCCGATGCGCGGGTTCTGAGCTCCGAATACCGGATCAGCGGGTGCGCGTGATGATCGGAATGACGTGGCGCGTTCAGCATCAGCGCGGTGGAAAATGCGTGCGGGGCGTTCCATGCGTGGCGGATCGTCACCCGCTCGTATTTTCCGTTGGCCCCGATGCGTCGCTCCAGCCCGTAATGCTGAACATAATCGCTTAGCAAGAGCTGCGCCTGCGCAATGATGGCAAAGCCAAGATAAATCGCAACGCCCCGCGCCCCGCCCCATGCCAGTGCCAGCGCCAGAAACACCAAGGCACCGGCGATATAGATGAAATACGGATGCCCGGTCACGGTGCCGCGACCATCGCCAAGGCGGGCCCGGTCGTTTTCAGCGGCCATTCCGGCAAAATATGAACCCAACCAGGCACGCCTGAAAAAGTGGTAAAACCCCTCGTTCAGGTGGGCGGTATTGGGGTCCTGCGGCGTGGCGACGTGGCGGTGATGCACCGCCAGATGCGCCGAAACATGGTGACCAAACAGCAGCGACACGAATATCCATTTGCCCAGACTCGCGCGAAACCAGTCGGGCCTGTGGATCAGTTCATGCGCGTTTGCCGTGCTGATCGTCCCGAAAAACAGCGCGTAGGCCAGAAATATCATCAGGCTTTCGGCGCGCCCGGCATCCCCCCGCGACAGGAACAGGATCGCCATCGGCAACAACAGCAGATGCGCGACCCCCAGAATGACCGGCACCGCATCGGCAAGAATGACGTCCAGGCGGCCCTGTCCGCCCACAGTTTCGCCACCGGCAACCAGCGTTTCGTCGGCGAAAAAGGCAAATATGCTGAGGTAGAATAGCGCGACAAGCGCCCAGCCCCCCCCCAGAACCGGCCCGAGCGCCAGAAACGGCAACGGCACCAGCGCCATCGTCCGGAATATCAGGGGTGGTTTCCCCATCCAACTGTCCCTCGTTACACCTCCGATCACCATCGGCAACAATTCCGGCAGCATGAGGGAATTTCCTTGATATTTTTGCATCCGCCGCAAGTTTTTCAGTCCATGCAACCGCATTTGACGATTTCCCCGCAAACATGTTCCAATATGTCGCAGGTGAATTCTTTTGCGCGGCGACGCCGCATTGGGCAATAGGGGCAGACAATGACAATCCGGGGGGCGAGAAACATGCCGTTGGACGAACGCGAGGGTGTCTGGAAGTCCGGGCGCGGCAAGGGGCGACGGACCCCCAAAGGCCGGCAGCTTGACGAAACGGCGTTGACGGAGATTCAGGCGTTGCTGGGCGACCGCCCGCGCGACCGCGACCTTCTGATCGAACATTTGCATTTGATTCAAGACTGTTACGGCCATCTTTCCGCTGCGCATCTGCGCGCGCTTGCCGAGGAAATGAAAGTCGCACAGGCCGAGATCTACGAGGTTGCCACCTTTTACGCGCATTTCGACGTCGTGAAGGAAGACGAGGCCGTGCCGCCCGCGCTGACCATCCGGGTCTGTGATTCCCTGGCGTGCGAACTGGCGGGATCGGCAGCGTTGGAAAAGGCGTTGAGGGACGGGCTCGATCCGGCCGAGGTTCGCGTCGTGCGTGCGCCCTGCATGGGTCGGTGCGATACCGCGCCGGTGCTGGAATTGGGGCACAACCATGTCGATCATGCGACGCTCAAAAAGGTAAAGACCGCCATCGCCGCCGATGATACCCATCCGCACCTGCCGGAATACCTCGATTTCGCGACCTATCTGGCCGATGGCGGTTATGCGACGTTGCGCCGCTTGCAGGCCGGCGACAAGACGCCCGATCAGGTCCAGGACGAAGTGCTGGCAAGCGGGCTGCGCGGCATGGGCGGCGCGGGGTTCCCGTCGGGGCGCAAATGGTCGTTTGTGCGCGCCGAACAGGGCCCGCGCTATCTGGCGGTCAACGGCGACGAGGGCGAGCCCGGCACCTTCAAGGACCGCTGGTTCCTGGAACGCGAGCCGCACCTGTTTCTGGAGGGTATGCTGATCGCGGGCTGGGCGGTCGAGGCGGAAAAATGCTTCATCTACATGCGCGATGAATACCCGGCGGTGCTGGAAATCCTGCGCCGGGAAATCGCGGCCCTGGAAACGGCGGGCATCGTCGCGCCCGGGCACATCGATCTGCGACGCGGGGCCGGTGCCTATATCTGCGGCGAAGAAAGCGCGATGATCGAATCGATCGAGGGCAAGCGCG
>CAZRLO010000066.1:0-15728 GCA_964600965.1 uncultured Rhodobacter sp. | reverse complement strand
CGGAGTTTCGCTTAACGCGCGCCGGCGCATGGGCGAAATGGATTTCAGGTACCCCCTGCTGATTCAGAAATTGCAAACTGCTTTGGGAGAGACCCTGCACAACAATGACCCGTGGCAATGAGGGCAGTGTCTGCCCGCGCAGGGGCTTTGTGGCGCTGGCACGCAGATTTCGGGGATCGTGCGGAAAACCGTTGTGTTTCAAGCAGATGAACCGCGACAATAGCGCCCACCGTCGTACCAGTGGCACGCCTTTCACGTAACAGGCGGGCACTGACCGTTGGTGCCGCCGGGCCTGAATATGGAAGCGGCGTCAAACGGAATGACGCGGGCCGGTGTCAAGCAGTGGTGTCTCAGGAATGTTCTTCGCGCGCGGTTTCCGCCAGTGCGCGGTTATGGGTCTTCAGCGCGTCGACCTGAAACAGCGCCCCCCACAATTCCGGCGGAGAATCCTCGCCCGCCAGGGTCACGACCGGAATGAATTCGAGCGCCGGGTTCTCAAACATCGGCATCGCGGTCTCAAGCGTCGCGTTGCCGTCCAGATAAATTCCGGCCTCGATCTTTTCCCAGCAATCCTCTTCGGCGGCGCTGCCTTTTTCGCCCAGGGGCCGCATGATCTGCGCCACCCTGATCGTCGCCAGCAGCCATGCCTGCGGCCCGGCGGCCAGATGCACGCCGCGACGTTCCAGTTGGGTCAGGAAGAATGACATATGCACCAGACGGCTGGCCAGCGCCGTCGACATCGACACCGCAACCATGACCGCAAGCCCGGTCTGCCAGTCACCGGTCAGTTCAAAAACGATCAGCGTGGTAGAGATCGGCGCGCCCAGAACCGCCGCGGCAACGGCGCCCATCCCTGCCAGCGCGTAAAGCGTTTCCGATCCAGATACCGCCGGCAGAATGCCGGTGGCCGCCTGCCCGAACGCAAGTCCGGTCAACGCGCCCAGCATCAGCGAGGGCGAAAATATCCCGCCGCCCATCCGGCCCGCCAGCGTGATCACCACCGCAACCGCCTTGACCAGCGCAAATCCGACCACACCCCAAAACAGCAGATTGCCGGTCAGCGCGGCCGAGGTGGTTTCATAGCCAACCCCGATGATATGAGGAAAATATATCGCAATCGCCCCCAGCCATGCCCCGGCCATCGCCGGGCGCAGCCAACGCGGCAGGTGCAATGATCGTTGCAGGTGATCCCCCAGATCTTCGGCCCAGAAAACCGATTTCATCAACAGGACCGCGACCAGCCCGCACAAGAGACCAAGCAGAACGAAGGCCGGCAATTCCACGTAGAATTCCAACACGTTTCCGGCGGGCAAATAGAACTCGGTAACGTTGCCGAATTCCAGACGGCTGACCACCGTTCCGGCGACCGAGGCGATGACGATCGGGGCAAAGGCGTGGACCGCGAAATGCCGCAGCACCACCTCGAGCGCGAACAGCGCCCCGGCAATCGGGGTGTTGAAGGACGCCGAGACAGCCGCCGCCACCGCGCATCCCAGCAGATCGCGCCCGGTAATGCCGTTGGCGTGGATCAGGTTGCTGATTGCCGTTGAAATCATCGCACCAAGGTGAACCACCGGACCTTCGCGTCCGCTGGAGCCGCCGGTTGAAAGCGTGATCAACGAAGCCGCCGCCGAGGCCAGCCCGGCGCGCCGCTCGACCCGGCCTTCGTGCAGGGCCGCACCATCGATGACGTCGGAAACCACGCGCACGCGCCCGTCCGGCGTAAAGAAATGCAGGATCAGCCCCACCGCCAGCCCGCCGGCAATCGGCAACGCAAGCACCCAGAACCACGGCAGGGTCTGGGCATGCGACGCCAGCATCACATCATCGGTGCCATAAAACAGGGTTTGCAGCGCCGCGATCCCCAGACGGAAGCCAAGGGCGGCGAAACCGGCCAGAATGCCGATGATCAGGGCAATGAACCAGAACTGGATCTGCCCGGGCCCGCGCGCCAGCATGGTCTGCCATGCGCGCAACATCTGTGCCCGCCAATGCCGCAGGCTCTGGCGCAAAAATTCACGACTGGAATCCGCCATGGTTGCCGTCCGTTCCGCTCTTCCCCTGACCGGCCCGCTGGCCTAGATTGCAGGCGCCCGGTTTGGGGATGATTGATGACCATCAAGACCGCAATCGAACAATTGCGCAAGGCGTTTGCCGCGGACCTCAGCACGATCCGCGCCGATCTGGACCTGCACGGGCAGAACGAAACCCATTTCCCGCCCACCCCGCCCGACGCGGTGCTGTATCCGCACGAAACCGCCGACGTCGCAACCGCGGTTCAGATTTGCCACCAGCATCTGTGCCCGGTCGTCGGCTGGGGAACCGGCACTTCGCTGGAAGGTCATGCCCTGGCGGTTCAGGGCGGTTTGTGCATTGATTTTTCACGTATGAACAAGGTTCTGTCGGTCCGGTCCGAAGATATGAACGTCACGGTGCAACCGGGGGTCACCCGCGAGGGTCTGAACATTCATCTGCGCGACAGCGGCCTGTTCTTCCCGATTGACCCCGGTGCGAACGCGTCGATCGGCGGCATGGCGGCGACGCGGGCCAGCGGCACGACAGCGGTGCGATATGGCACCATGCGTGACAATGTGCTGGCGCTGGAGGTGGTTCTGGCCGACGGCCGCATCATCCGTACCGGTACGAAGGCGCGCAAATCGTCGGCCGGTTACGACCTGACCGCGCTGATGGTCGGATCCGAGGGAACGCTGGGCCTGATCACGGAACTGACGCTCAGGCTTCACGGACAGCCCGAGGCGGTGTCGGCGGCGATCTGCGCCTTTCATTCGATCGATGCGGCGGTCGATACCGTGATCGCCACCATTCAGTCGGGCATTCCGATGGCCCGGATCGAGTTTGTGGACGGCGAAACCGTGCGTGCATTCAACCTTTTCGCCGGGGCCGGAATGCCCCAAACCCCGCATCTGCTGGTCGAATTTCACGGCTCGGACACCGCCGTCGCCGAGCAGGCGCAACGTTTCCGCGAGATTGTCGCCGAATTTCAAGGCAGCGACTTCAAATGGGCCACCCGGACCGAGGACCGCAACGCGCTCTGGCATATGCGCCACAACGCCTATTACGCGACACTGGCGCTGAAAAAGGGCGCAAGCGCAGTGGTAACCGATCTGTGCGTGCCCATATCAAAACTGGCACAGGCGGTGACCGAAACCCGCGCCGACATTGCCGCCAGCGGGCTGGCGGGGCCGATCCTGGGCCATGTCGGCGACGGCAATTTTCACGCGATCCTGCTGGTTGCGCCGGATGATCCGGCGGAAATGCAGACGGCGCTGGGCCTGTCGCACGCCATGGCCGAACGAGGTTTGCGGCTGGGCGGTACCGTTACCGGGGAACACGGCATCGGGATGGGCAAGCTTGATTTCATGAACGCCGAACACGGCGACGGTTGGGATGTCATGGGCGCCATCAAGCGCGCGCTTGATCCCGACAACATCCTGAACCCCGGAAAACTGGTTCGGCGCAACTGACCCCCGCCGCGCGCGCCGCGTCGCGCCGCGACGGATAGTGTATTTTGGGCATTTCGGGGCGAATTCGTTTCTGCTAAGTGCGGCGTGAAAATTGGGATTCGCTGACATGCTGGCTGTCGCACGAAATTCATGGGCTTTGCTGTTGGGCATGCTCTTGCTGATGCTGGGCAACGGTTTGCAGGGCACGTTGCTGGGCGTTCGCGGCGCGGCGGAAGGGTTTTCCACCAGCTCGATGGCGATCGTGATGTCGGCCTATTTCGTCGGTTTTCTCGGCGGCTCGCGGCTGGCGCCCGAACTGATCCGCCGGGTGGGTCACGTGCGGGTATTCGCGGCACTCGGCTCGTTCATATCGGCAATTCTGGTGCTTTACGCGGTCGCGCCGCATCCGATTGCCTGGGCGCTGGGACGGGTGTTGATCGGGTTCTGTTTTTCCGGGGTCTATGTCGTGGCCGAAAGCTGGTTGAACGACACATCCACCAATGAAAACCGCGGGCAGACGTTGTCGCTTTATCTGATCGTTCAGATGCTTGGGATCGTCACGGCGCAGGGGCTGCTGAATGTCGCGGATCCCGGCGGGTATGATCTGTTCATCATCGCCTCGGTGCTGGTGTCGATCTCGTTCGCCCCGATCCTGCTGAGCGTCAGCCCCGCCCCGGCATTTCAGCGCACCAAGCCAATGACCCTGCGCCACCTTTTTGCGGTCTCGCCGGTCGGATTTGTCGGTGCCTTTCTGTTGGGTGCGATTTTTTCGGCGCTGTTTGGCATGTCGTCGATTTTCGCGTCGCAGATCGGGCTGTCGGTTCGGGAAATCTCGATCTTTGTCGCCGCAATCTATCTGGGCGGCATGCTGTGGCAATATCCGATCGGCTGGTTTTCCGACCGCATGGACCGCCGGTTGCTGATCACCGGCCTCAATCTGGCGGGTGTATTGGTGATGGCGGTCGCGCTATTGGTGCCGGGAAATTTTCTCTGGCTGCTGTTTGTCGCCTTTGTCATCGGCGGCATCTCCAATCCGCTCTATTCGCTCTATATTGCCTATACCAACGACTTTCTGGAGGCCGAGGACATGGCGGCGGCTTCCGGCGGGCTAATTTTTCTCAGCGGCATCGGGGCGGTCGCCGGGCCACTGGTGCTTGGATGGATGATGGATAGCTGGGGTCCGTTCAGCTTTTTTGGCTATATCGGGGGCGTCATGGCGCTGATGACGGCATATGCGGTATACCGGATGACCCAGCGCGCGGCGCCGTCTGTGGACGAAACTTCGTCCTACAGACCCATCGGGCCATCCTCGTCGCCGGTAGCTGTTGAAGTTGCTCAGGAAATCGCAATCGACATGGCACTGGAGGAAGAAAGCAACACTGTGGATGCAATTTCATGAACGCAATAAAATTGCCTTGATATTGCCCAATTCTTTTCAAAAGCTGCGCAAAAGTTGCGTGGCGTGATTGCTGGAGGGTGCCGTGGCGAATGCGGGTGAAATCATTCGATTCTGGGTGGAAGAAGTCGGCCCCGAGGGTTGGTACAATGCGACCGAGGAACTGGACGCGAAAATTCAGGAGCGATTTGGCGAAATCTGGGAACAGGCTGCGGCCGGCGAGTTTCACTATTGGGCGTGTGATCCGGAAAGCTCACTGGCACTGCTGATCCTGCTCGACCAGTTCCCGCGCAATATGTTCCGCGGCTCCGGGCGCGCCTTTGTCACCGACCGCAAAGCGGTCTGTGTCGCCAAGAAAGCCATCGATGCCGGTTTTGACATGCGCGTGGCCGAACCGCAGCGGCAATTCTATTATCTGCCCTTGATGCATTCCGAAAGCCTGACCGACCAGGAACGCTGTGTGCGGCTGATGAAGACCCGGATGCCGCAAACCGGCGAGGGAAATCTGCTGCATGCCAAGGTTCACCGCGAGGTGATCCGCAAATTCGGACGCTTTCCGTATCGCAACGAGGCGCTGCAACGCGATCTGACAAAACCCGAACGCGCCTATCTGGATGCCGGCGGCTATTCCGAGACGATGCGTGAAATGCAGACCCGGTGAGTCCGTAACGCCCGCATCCGATTTCCACCGGAACGATAGCGCTGGGCATTCGCGGCGGATTGCGCCTATCATGAATTTCGATACAGCGACGTTTCGCGTGATCCCTGCGATCAGCCCGGCTCATTGCTGGATGCCGAATGGTAGTTTAATATCAAACTAGTTTTTCCCCGGAGGGCAGCATGGCGGCGAATACCTATGATATGATCGTGATTGGCGCGGGGCCTGGCGGCTATGTGGCGGCGATTCGCGGCGCGCAACTTGGATTGAACGTCGCGATTGTCGAACGCGAGCATCTGGGGGGCATCTGCCTGAACTGGGGCTGCATACCGACCAAGGCGCTGTTGCGTTCCGCCGAGGTTTTTCAGCTGATGCAGCGCGCCGGCGAATTCGGGCTATCCGCGGGCAAGGTCGGTTTTGATCTGGCCGCCGTGGTCAAGCGATCGCGCGGGGTTGCGGCGCAATTGTCCGGCGGCATCGGGCACCTGATGAAAAAGAACAAGGTGACGGTGGTGATGGGCGAAGCCACCCTGATCGCCGCGGACCGCGTGAAAGTCGCCGGGGCCGGGAAGACCCGAGAACTTTCAGCAAAATCCATCGTGATCGCGACCGGCGCGCGCGCCCGGGAATTGCCGGGGCTTGAGGCAGATGGCGATCTGGTCTGGACCTATAAACACGCGCTGGAACCGCCCCGGATGCCGAAGCGGCTGCTGGTGATCGGCTCTGGCGCCATTGGCATCGAATTCGCGAGCTTTTTCAACACTTTGGGTGCCGATACAACGGTGGTCGAAGTGATGGACCGGGTGCTGCCGGTGGAAGATGCCGAAATATCGAAACTGGCGAAAAAGGCGTTCACCAAACAGGGGATGAAAATTCGCGAAAAATCCACCGTGACCCGGCTCGAGCGGGGTGCGGGCGTCGTGACGGCGCATATCGAGAAGGGCGGCAAGACCGAAACCCTCGAATTTGACACCGTGATTTCGGCCGTTGGCATTGTCGGCAATTCCGAGGGGCTGGGGCTGGAAACCATCGGCGTTACGGTGGATCGGACTCATATCGTCGTTGATGAGCACTGCCGGACCAACGTGCCCGGCGTCTATGCGATCGGCGATATTGCCGGCGCGCCCTGGCTGGCGCACAAGGCCAGCCACGAAGGTGTCGCCGTTGCCGAAGCGATCGCGGGCGGCCAGCCGCACCCGGTGCGACCCGAAAGCATCGCGGGCTGCACGTATTGCCACCCGCAGGTGGCCAGCGTCGGCTATTCCGAAGCGCGGGCGCGTGAACTGGGGTTTGATGTGAAGGTCGGTCGCTTTCCGTTCATTGGCAACGGCAAGGCGATTGCGCTGGGCGAGGCTGAGGGCCTGATCAAGACCGTTTTCGACGCCAAGACCGGGGAATTGCTGGGTGCCCACATGATCGGTGCCGAAGTGACCGAACTGATTCAAGGCTACGTGGTCGGCCGCACGCTGGAAACCACCGAGGCCGAGTTGATGAACACGGTCTTCCCACACCCGACGCTTTCGGAAATGATGCACGAAAGCGTGCTGGATGCCTATGGCCGGGTCATCCACATGTGAAACCCCACGGCTTGCCGCATAGGTGGCAGAACCACGCGAAGGCGGCAATCCACCCCGATAAACCTGTCAGATAACCGCATCGCCGTGCGGGCATCGTCCAGCCGCGTCGGCGCTCGTCGTGGGATTTCGGATTTTGCCAGTGATGACGGCGGACAGATCGCGCAAATTCGCGGAATTTGCCATCCGCCCCAAACCGGAAAAATCCTTGAAAACCAACAGGCTGACCCAAACTATATCCGGTTTTCCGGATTACCGGTTTTCCGGTTGATTGGTTTTCCGGTTGACCGGTCTACCGGTTGACTGATCGATCGGTCCATCGGTCTTTCGATCGATCGGTCTGTCGGTCCATCGGTCTGTCGATGGATCGGTCTACCGGTCGATCAGTGGACCAATTTTCCAGAATTCCGGCAGTCCGGAGCGCCAGAAATCCGGGCGTCCGGGCGGCCAGAATTTCCGATATCAGAGCCGCCACTTTTCCCGATATCAGATCGGCTGGCACTCGGGATATCCGGGCCATCAGAATTCCGGACATCCGGAGCGCCGGGACTCCGATGGGCCGGTCGCCCCGAGAACCCACTCATCCTTTGGATCGTCCAACAGAGGACGGCTCGACAGGCGGCCAATGGTGTGGGGGAAATCATGGGTCGCCGCGCGGTATCGGTCGCGGTCGGCGCAAGGCTGCCGGTCAACCGACTGGCACCTCGGAGCAGCCGGCCGTAAGGCCGTGCACCGATCACGCGCACAAAGGCCCGCGGTGGGCAAAGCACCCACCCGCCAGGCGATACCCCGCCCCGTGAAAGGCGCACCGGGAAGATGTCAGGACGGTATCCTTCGCAAGACCCTGAAACACCGCCCAGCCGACCAAAAAAAAGGCGTGGCCCCGATCCGACACATCTGCCCGCCCGCGGTTTGATACGCCGCACGGGGCCGCTCGGCTTCAGTCGAAATCGCCGGGCCCGCCCGCCTGAAACGCCCGGACCAGATTGCCGAAACGGGTGAACCGCCCTTCAAAGCTCAGCTCGATCGTGCCGATCGGGCCGTGGCGCTGTTTGCCGATGATGACTTCGGCCTTGCCATGCAGGGCCTCCATGTCGTCCTGCCATTTCATCATCGCCTCGACATCGTGGTCGCCGGGTTTTTCGCGTTCCTTGTAATATTCCTCGCGGAACACGAACATCACGACATCGGCGTCCTGTTCGATGGAGCCCGATTCGCGCAGATCGCTGAGCTGCGGGCGCTTGTCATCGCGATTTTCGACCTGACGGGAAAGCTGCGAGAGCGCCAGCACCGGAATGTCCAGTTCCTTGGCGATGGCTTTCAGGCCCTGCGTGATCTCGCTGACTTCGTTCACCCGGCTGTCCCGCGCCTTTGCCGGGCGCACCAGTTGCAGATAATCGACGATCAGCAAATCCAGCCCGTGTTGGCGTTTTAGCCGCCGCGCCCGCGCCGCCAGCGTCGAGATCGGCAGCGCCGGGGTATCGTCGATATAAAGCGGACAGGCCTCCAGCGCTTTGGCCGCCTCCACAAACCGGCGAAACTCGGCCTCGGTCATGTCGCCGCGGCGGATCTGCTCGCTCGGAACCTCCGACGCCTCTGACAACACCCGCGCGGCCAGTTGCTCGGCGGACATTTCCAGCGAGTAAAAGCCGACCACGCCACCGTCCACCGCGCCTTCGCTGCCATCGGGCAACAATCCCCGCTTGTGTTTCTTGGCGATGTTGAACGCGATGTTCGTCGCAAGCGCGGTTTTCCCCATCGCGGGCCGTCCGGCAATGATCAGCAGGTCCGACTTGTGCAGCCCGCCCAGTTTCTTGTCCATATCGGCCAGACCGGTCGCGACCCCGGCCATCCCGCCGTCACGCTGATAGGCGGCGTTGGCGATATTCACGGCGTCGGTGACCGCATGCAGAAACGACTGGAACCCGGTATCGGCGCTGCCGGCTTCGCCAAGCTGGTAAAGTTGCTGTTCCGCCTCGACGATCTGCTCGGCGGGTTCGGATTGCACGTCGACCTTGGAGGCTTTTTCGCTGATTTCCTGCCCGATCGAGATCAGGTCGCGCCGGATCGCCAGATCGTAGATCATCTGCGCGTAATCCCGCGCCGCAAAGACCGAAATCGCCGCCCCGGCAAGGCGCGCCAGATAGGCCGGGCCGCCAAGTTCGGCAAGCCCGGGATCGTCCTCCATAAAGGCCTTTATCGTGACCGGGGAGGCCAATGCGTTGCGCTGGATGCGCTGCGCGGCAATCCCGAATATCCGACCGTGCACCGGGTCAAAGAAATGCGCCTCGGTCACCAGCCCCGCCACGCGGTCATAGACGTCGTTGTTGACCAGCAGCGCCCCCAGCAGCGCCTGTTCCGCTTCGATATTATGCGGAAGGCCCGGGCCGGGTTCGCCCGCCGTCTCTCCGGGCGTCTGCCCGTCGCGCAATGCCGCGATGCCACTCATAACAACCCCACTTCCCGGTTTCCGGTATCCCAGAGGGCGCGATTCCCTTCAATTGGACAGAACTATGGAAATCCTGTGGACAACTCGCGGGCCGCGCGGCCGCATCTGGATACGACGCCCATGGCGGGGCCGATATGGTATCGGAAATTTCGAAAAAATCAACATCTGGGGAGTTAGTGCGCCGTTGCATCACCCTTTGGGCGCAATGGGCGACCTGTGGCGAAAATGCGCCAGCGTGTGTTAAACTGCGCACCGTTAAGTCCGATTCGAGGATGCTGCCGATGTACCCAGAGCTTGTGGCTCTGATCGGTGTCGCGTCCGTGGTGTTTTTTGCCCTTGGGCTGCACTACGATCTGGAAATCCTGGTGCGGGAACGCATTCTCGCCGAGTGATTCCATTCGACACCGGTCTGGCACCAAAACGCTTTTCGGCGCGGTCCCCGGGGGCTGGACCGGAAAGTTTCAGACCAAACTGTGCCTGACAACGAACCCTTCCGAAGACTGCTCTTCGGGAGGGTTTATCGTTCACGCCCCGTCAAGCGCGCCGATGATCGCCGCAAAGTCCTGCGCCCTCAGCGACGCGCCGCCCACCAGCCCGCCATCGACATTGGGCACCGAGACGATCGCGCCGGCATTGCCGGGATTCATCGACCCGCCATACAGAATGCGCACGCTGCGCCCGACACCCGCGCCAAAGCGCCGTTCAAGCCGGGTGCGGATGAAATCGTGCACCTCGCCAATATCGTGCAGGTCGGGCACCTTGCCGGTGCCGATGGCCCAGACGGGTTCGTAGGCGACCACCAGATTTTCGCCGGTTGCCGCATCGGGCACCGATCCGGCAAGCTGCCCGCCGATGATGTCCAGCGTGTTGGCGGCCTGTCGTTGCGCGGCGTCCTCGCCGACACACAGAATGGCGCGCAGACCGGCCTGCCACGCGGTATGGGTCTTGCGCCGCACCAGCTCGTCGCTTTCGCCATAGGCCGCGCGGCGCTCCGAATGACCCAGAATCACGTATTCCGCCCCGGCATCGGCCAGCATCGCGGCGGAAATATCGCCGGTATGGGCACCATTCGGGTTGGCGTGGCAATCCTGCGCGCCAATGGTCACCGCGTTGCTGCGGCAGATCCGTGCCGTCGCCCGCACCAGCGTTGCCGGCGGGCAAAGCACAATTTCACTGGCGGGTTCCGTATGGGCAGCGGCCAGAATTTCGACCTCGTGCAGCGCCGCGCGCAAACCGTTCATCTTCCAGTTCCCGGCGGCGAGTTTGCGGCGCATGTGGTTATTTCCCCAGATGTTCGAGGGCGAGCCGGGCCCAGTCACAGGCGACTTCGGGATCGTCATGCGCGGCGTCGGGCAGCGTCCAGTATCCCATGCTCTGCGATTTGCCGTTCCGGCCGGTCGAGGTGAATTTCTGCGCGCCCTCGCCCGCCAATCGATCGGCAAACGCGCCGGTCGCTTTCAGATATATCGTGCCCGTACTGCCCGCCAGCGCGAAGATCTGTCCGTCGCGGTAAAGGGTGACGCCGCCCATCATCTTGCGGTGGCTCAGGCCGCCAAGGGACGCGAACAATTCCAGCGCGAAAGCGATGTCGGCGTCCGAGATGCTCATGCGCCGGCGGACAGGCTTTCGTCGAACTTGATCGATTCCCCGCAGCCGCATGCCTCGGTCACGTTCGGATTTCGGAACTCAAACCCCGATTCCAAAAGGCCGGTCTGATAGTCGATTTCGGTCCCGAACAGGAACATCTGCGCCATGGGCGCGATCATGACCCGCGCAGCACCCGCCTCGACCACTTCGTCATGTGGGTCAACGGCATCCACGTATTCCATCGTGTATTCCATGCCCGCGCAGCCGCCTTTCTTGACCCCGATCCGCAGCCCCTTCTTGCCGCCTTGGGCCATCAGGCGGGCGATCTGGCCCTGCGCGGCATCGGTCATGGTGACGGCGGTCTTTCCGGGGATGCCGAACATGGCGTTTCCTTCGATCGGGTTCCCATGCAATTTAGGCCTTTCGCGCCTCAAGAACAAGAACGCGCCGCGCGTCAGACCAATTTTGCCGCAAGGCAAAGGTTGGTCAGTTTTTGTACCGCCAGATCGCGGCCCAGAAATCCGAGCCCGCAATCCGGCGCGGCAATCACGCGCGCCGCCGGAAGGATACCAAGCACCTTGGCCATGCGTTCAACGATTTCATCGACCGGTTCCACCCGGCTGACGGCGATATCGACGAATCCGACAATTGCCGAGGTTTTTTCGAAACTTTCAAACAATTCCAAACGGTTGTTGCAGTGACAATCTTCGATCGAAAGTGCGTCGATCCGACCGTCCAGCGCAGCGATCAGATCGAAATAGGCCACCGGATCGGCCTTGGGATAGTCCGGATTATCGAGCCGGTCGGGATAGCCGCAACACATGTGCGCAACGCGGTTCACGTGGCCGGGCAGGCCGTGAAACACCCGTTCCAGATTGTCGACGCCAAAGGCCAGTGCCTCGACGGGTTTGCGGGCAAAAACCGGTTCATCGATCTGGATATACCGGCAGCCCGCCGCTGCCAGTGCCAGAACCTCGGCGTTCAGTGCCTCGGCCAGATCACGGCCCAATCGGCGCGGATCGTCGTAAAACGCGTCGGCCGTGGTATCCATGATGGTCAACGGACCGGGCAGGGTGATTTTGACCGGGCGGTCGCTGGCGGTCTGTGCCTCGTGAAAATCGCGTGGCAGAACCGGGGTGCCCGCACTGATCTTTCCGCGAATTGCGGGCAAGTCGGTGACATAGGCACCGTTGCGCATCACCCGCTGTTCAAGATTTACAAAATCGAAACCGCTGAAATGGCGGCATTGATAGTGCACGTAATTCTCGCGGCGCTGTTCGCCGTCGGTCGGGATGTCGATGCCGCAGGCGATCTGTTCGGCGACGACTTCGTGGGTGGCGCGGCGAAAATCCCGGTCCAGCGCGGTATCGTCGGACCAGTTGTCGACCACGTCAGACTGATAGTTTTCCTCCGCCATGTCGACATGAAACCAATCCTTGATCGGTACATAGGCCGGCTTGGGAAAGGCGCCGATGGTGGTGGTTTTCAGGGGCATGATCGCTCGGGGTATGGCACGGTTTCACGGTATTTGTTGCCCGGTCGGGCACCGAATTCGCCGCCATTTGCGACACGATGGGCCGGATACGGGCCGTGCCTCACATGAATCCGAGTTCCAGCCGCGCCTCGTCGGACATCATGTCCATGCCCCATTGCGGCTCCCAGACCAGTTCGACATTGGCGGTGGCGATGCCCGGAACGCCCAGCAGGGCCTCGGCCACCCAGCCCGGCATTTCGCCCGCCACCGGGCAGCCGGGTGCCGTCAGCGACATCGCGACTTCAACATGTCCTTCGGCGTTGATTTCAATCGTATAGATCAGGCCAAGGTCATAGATATTCACCGGAATTTCCGGATCATGTACCGTGCGGCAGGCGGCCACGACATCTTCGTAAAGCGCGTGATCCGTGGTCGAGGGCCGGATCAACGGTGTGCCTTCCAGCGGTTGGGTAGAGATATCCATCATCGCACCAGAGTTATTCCTGACCGAATATATAGGGAATAGACCCCGCCGCGTAAAGGTGCGGCGATCGCGGGCGCGCCGCCTTGGCTTCCGGGTGAAATCGGTTATGAAGGCGGCTCGGACCGGGAAGTTCCAGCCATGTCGACGCAAATCCAGTTTTCTGTTCAGGCCACCGACGGCAAGGCCCGCACCGGCGTGCTGAAAACCCCGCGCGGCGACATCCGCACGCCCGCCTTCATGCCGGTCGGCACGGCGGCCAGCGTCAAGGCGATGCTGCCGGAAAACGTGGCCGCCACGGGGGCCGACATCTTGCTGGGCAATACGTATCATCTGATGCTGCGCCCGGGTGCCGAACGGATCGCGCGGCTGGGCGGCCTGCATGAATTCATGAACTGGAACGGGCCGATCCTGACGGACAGCGGCGGATTTCAGGTGATGAGCCTTGCCGATCTGCGAAAGCTGACCGACGACGGCGTGACCTTCAAGAGCCACATCGACGGGTCGCTTCACCGCTTGAGCCCCGAAAGCTCGATGGCAATTCAACGCCTTCTGGGTTCCGACATCGTAATGGCGTTCGACGAATGCACTCCGTTTCCCGCAACAAAGGCCCAGGCGGCCAAGTCGATGCGTCTTTCGATGCGCTGGGCCGAACGCTCGCGCGCTGCGTTCGGCGACCGGCCGGGCCACGCATTGTTCGGCATTCAACAGGGATCGGTTTTTGGCGACCTGCGCGAAGAAAGCGCGGCGGCGCTGCGCCGCATCGGCTTTGATGGATATGCGATTGGCGGACTGGCGGTCGGCGAGGGTCAGGCGGCGATGTTCGAAGCGCTTGACCTTGCGCCGTCGCAACTGCCTGAGAACAAGCCGCGTTATCTGATGGGGGTCGGCAAGCCTGACGATATCGTTGGCGCGGTGCTGCGCGGGGTCGATATGTTTGACTGCGTACTGCCATCGCGATCGGGGCGTACCGGGCAGGCGTTGACGCGGTTCGGCGCGGTCAACATCAAGAACGCGCGCCATGCGGACGATCCGCGCCCGCTGGACCCGGCATGCGGCTGCCCGGCATGCCGGAATTATTCCCGCGCCTATCTGCACCATGTCTTCAAAGCGCGGGAAATGATCTCGTCAATGTTGCTGACTTGGCATAACCTCCACTATTATCAAGAGCTTATGGATGGACTACGTGGGGCAATCGCCGGTGGTTCGCTCTCCGGATTTTCGCGGGAATTCCGGGAAATGCAGGATCGGGGCGATCTGACGCGACGGGGCTGAGATTTGTGATCATGGTGGGCCAATCGGACCCGAATTTTCGGATCATGGCGTTACGGGCCATATTCCTCGACTGATGGTTTCTGCGGCGGGCGAAGGGGCCGTCTTAGGGGGATTTTGGTCACGATCCCTGCGTGACTAAAATATTTTAGTCACGCAATCTGACCCCGGTTTTCACAATAAACATCAACGCCTTACCCGCCATTTAACTTCGTGGCACTGGCAGTATTCCGTGCCCTGCCTTGCGCCTGTCGACCCAAGGCCACGCACCGCCAAACCTACCGTTTTCTCATCATTTTTCGCCCAAGACGGCTTGCCCGGCGTTGACGGTACGGGCAAAATGCCGGAAATCGAGTCGAATTCAGGTGCTTGACAGAATGTCGCGGGCCTCCCACCTGTTAAGACCAAGTAAACGAAGGATGCCGAAACTGCCGGAATGACCGGGGAAGCGCATTCTTGCCAAATCAAGGAAACCACATGTCTGATGCGAGCAGAACGACCTATCCAGTACTGCCCCTGCGCGAAATCGTCGTTTTTCCGCATATGATCGTGCCCCTGTTCGTGGGCCGCGAAAAATCGGTTCGCGCGCTCGAAGAGGTGATGGGCGATGATCGTGAAATTCTGCTGTCCAGCCAGATCGACCCCAGCATCGATGACCCGACCGCCGAAGGCATTTATGACGTCGGCGTTCTGGCCAATGTGTTGCAACTGCTGAAACTGCCCGATGGGACGGTCAAGGTGCTGGTCGAAGGCCGCACCCGGGTTCGGATCACGGAATACCTTGAAAATGATGAATTTTTCGAGGCGGTGGCCGAACCGATGGAAGAAAGCTTTGGCGACCCCGTCTCGGTCAAGGCGCTTGGCCGCTCGGTCGCAAAGGAATTTGAGCGCTACGCCAAGCTCAACAAGAACGTCCCCGAAGAAGCCCTGGCCGCCGTCGCCGAAACCGAGGGTGCGGCCAAGCTGGCCGATACCGTGGCCGGCCATCTGGGCGTCGACGTCGATGAAAAACAGCGGTTGCTGGAGACCCTCAACCTTTCCGAACGGCTGGAGAAAATCCTCGGTCTGATGCAGGGCGAAATGTCGGTGCTGAAGGTCGAGAAAAAGATCAAGTCGCGGGTCAAGACCCAGATGGAACGGACCCAGCGCGAATATTACCTGAATGAACAGATGAAGGCGATTCAGAAGGAATTGGGTGACGGCGGCAACGATCAGGACGAGGTTCACGAATACGAAGAGAAAATCGCCGACACCAAGCTTAGCAAGGAAGCCCGTGAAAAGGCCGAGGGCGAGCTGAAAAAGCTGAAGTCCATGTCGCCGATGTCGGCCGAAAGCACGGTCGTGCGCAACTATCTCGACTGGATGCTGTCGGT
>CAZRLO010000065.1:0-15763 GCA_964600965.1 uncultured Rhodobacter sp. | reverse complement strand
TGCGGTCGTAAATGTCCCTTCCATTGCAGATGATGTTAAAGCTTCTCGTCTTTGCAATGGACGGACAAGAATATAGGGATTTGTTAATCTTCGACTTGCACCATTCAACTCCCCTGTTGCTGCGGCGGCTTTCATTAAAGGAACGCTCAGAGCAGCAAAGTCAAGAATTGGTGGAAGCGGTTTTGGAACAAATGCTTGCACACCATGTGGTGTATTTACGAGCGTCCCAGTTGCTTGGTTTTTGAAATCTGAAGCTTCCATTTCATCCTAAAGTACACTGCTAAGGCGGACATTGTACGTTTCTATCCTGAAAGTACAATCCTAAAGCGGACTTTGTACCTGACAAATAGACAAATTGTTTCAGAATGAAAGACTCACACAAAATATGGACAATCGGCTAACTCGCCGCCCATAAACTGGCCACCAAATTGAACTCCGTTGAACATCCAAAAAATGCAAGAAAGAGCAAATCCCAGCCAAAACGACTGCGTATCTTACCTCTATATCACCCCGGCATCTTCGTCTTCCGCAAATACGGCAACACCGTCTCAAAATCCCCAAACCGCTCAGCCGCCTCTTCGTTCGATACCGCCGGGGTTATGATCACGTCGTCACCCGACTGCCAGTTCGCGGGTGTGGCCACCTTGTGGTTCGCGGTCAGTTGGATGCTGTCCAGCGCCCGCAGCAGCTCGTCAAAGTTCCGCCCGGTCGTCATCGGATAGGTCAGCGAAAGTTTGATCTTTTTGTCGGGCCCGATGATGAATACCGACCGCACGGTGGCATTGTCGGCAGGCGTGCGCCCTTCAGAGGAGTCGCCGTCGGATGCGGGCAACATATCAAACGCCTTGGCCACCTTCAGGTCCGGGTCACCGATCATCGGATAGCTGACACTGTTGCCCGAAATCGCCTGAATGTCCGCCTTCCACCGATGGTGATCCTCGACAGGATCGACCGAAATTCCCAGGATTTTGGCGCCGCGTTTGGCGAATTCACCGGCCATGCCCGCCATGACTCCCAACTCGGTCGTGCAGACCGGGGTGAAATCCTTGGGATGCGAAAACAAGACGGCATAGCCGTCGCCGATCCAGTCGTGAAAACTGATTTCGCCGTCGGTTGTGTCGGCGGTGAAGTCGGGTGCGGTATCGTTGATGCGAAGTGCCATGATTTCCCCCAAGGTGATTCCGACGACACTACATGATTTTCCACGCCGGTTCGCAATCAAAAACGACGTGATATCCGACGCCGCGTACACCCTTGCATCCACCGCGCCGTTTTGACAATGTGCCGCCAAATTCCCGAATTACAGGAGAACAGGCCATGCTGGACAAGCGCCAATTCTATATCAATGGGCAATGGGTTGCGCCGTCGCGGTCACAGGATTTTGATGTCATCGACCCCTCGACCGAGTCTCCCTGCGCCACAATCTCGCTGGGCACCGATGCTGACACGGACGCCGCCGTGGCCGCCGCGCAGGCCGCGTTCATTCCATGGATGACGACGCCCAAGGCGGATCGGCTGGCGTTGCTGGAAAAACTGCTGGAAACATACGAGTCCCGCGCCGAGGATATGGCCCAGGCGATCAGCCTTGAAATGGGCGCGCCGATCGATCTGGCGCGGCAACAGCAGGTGACGGCTGGTGGCTATCATATCAAAAATTTCATCCGTGCTTTCAAAGGGTTCGACTTCGATCGCCGTTTGGGCGACCACGCGCCGAACGACCGCATCCTGCTGGAACCGATCGGCGTCGTCGGCATGATCACGCCCTGGAACTGGCCAATGAACCAGATCGCGCTAAAGGCAATTCCCGCACTTGCCACGGGCTGCACGATGGTGCTGAAACCTTCGGAAATCGCGCCGCTTTCGGGCATGCTGTTCGCCGAAATCGTCGATGCCGCCGGGTTTCCGGCGGGCGTGTTCAATCTGGTCAATGGCGATGGTCCCGGGGTCGGCACCCAGCTTTCCGGCCATCCGCATGTCGACATGATCAGCTTTACCGGCTCGACCCGCGCCGGGACCGCCATTCAGAAAAACGCCGCCGACACGGTCAAGCGCGTCAGCCTCGAACTCGGGGGCAAAGGTGCCAACATCGTGTTTGCCGATGCCGACGAAAAAGCGGTGGTTCGCGGTGTGCTGCACTGCATGAACAACACCGGACAATCCTGCAACGCCCCGACCCGGATGCTGGTGCAACGTCCGATCTACGACGCCGCGGTCGCCACCGCCGCCGCGACGGCCGACAAGGTCAAAGTCGGCCTGTCCGCGCACGAGGGTCGCCATGTCGGCCCCGTGGTATCGGAAATCCAGTTCGACAAAATCCAGACGCTGATCCAATCGGGCATCACCGAAGGCGCGCGCCTTGTTGCCGGTGGTCCGGGCCGCCCGGATGGCATGGAACGCGGCTATTTCGTTCGCCCGACCGTGTTTGCCGATGTCGACAACCAGATGACCATCGCGCGTCAGGAAATCTTTGGTCCGGTCCTGTCGATCATTCCGTTTGATACCGAGGAACAGGCGATCGAAATCGCCAACGACACCCCTTTTGGCCTGACGGACTACGTCCAGACACAAGACAGCGCCAAGGCCGCGCGTGTCGCCCGCCGCCTGCGCGCGGGCATGGTCGAAATGAACGGCCAGGGTCGCGCCGCGGGCGCACCGTTCGGGGGTTACAAACAATCGGGGAACGGCCGCGAAGGCGGGGTCTGGGGGCTGGAGGATTTCCTGGAGGTCAAGGCGGTCAGCGGCTGGGCCGCAGAATAGACCCGCCTTTCATTGTTCCAAAATACTCAATCCGGCCGCGCGGCGGGCTTGCGCCCGTGACCCCGCGCGATCGGCTGGTCGCAAGAGCCGGATGCGCGGCCGGTGCCGGTTACGTGATGCGGTTCGGTTGATCGGTCCGGTGGTTCACCCCGCCGCAGCCAGCAGGCTGGCGTTGCCTCCGGCGGCGGTTGTGTCGATGCAAACGTGCCGCTCGGACCGGCATTTCGCCGCCAGATCAGCCCCCGTTGCCAATCCGATCAGCCTGCCATCGCGCGCTGCAAGCGCCTTGCGCGCGGCGGTGCAGTCTTCCTCGCTGCTCCAAAGCGCGACAAGGTCAAACCCGCCAAGCGTCGTAAGAGCCGCGCGCGCCAGATGGCCGTCCAGTCCCACGCCCGGCGCCGCGATCACGGTGGCGCAGCCGTTCCCGGTGGCGATATCCGCCTGATCCTGTGCGGCTTTCGCAGTCGGACCGAGGCACAGCACCGTGCCGCGCCCCCACACCGAAAGCTGGTTGGATTCCCCGGTCGGTCCGGGCAGCGCGTCCGACGATAAACACGACGGATGCGCGCCGCGCGTGGCATCCAGAGCGCGTTGCACCGCTTTGGTCGCGAGCCCCGTGCCACCCACCGGTTTGATCCGGGTGCGTGCTGAATGGCGGAAATTCGGGACATAGGCAGGCCCCCCCGCCTTTGGACCGGTGCCCGACAAACCCTGCCCACCAAAAGGCTGCGATCCGACGATGGCGCCGATCTGGTTACGGTTGATATAGATATTCCCGGCACGGATGCGTGTCGTCACCTGTTCCACCCGATCATCGATGCGCGAATGCATCCCAAAGGTCAGCCCGTACCCGGTGGCATTGACCGCATCCACCACCGCATCGATTTCGCTGGCCGCAAAGGTCGCGACATGCAGGACCGGGCCGAAAATCTCTTTTTTGATATCGGCAATGCCGTTCACCCGCAAAACCGCCGGGGAAACGAATGTACCGCGTTCCGGTATCTGCAATCGTTTCAGCACCCGGCCTTCGGCCATCGCGGTCTCGATATGCGCGGCGATGCCTGCCAGGGCCTCCGCGTTGATCACCGGGCCGCAATCCGTGGTGAAATTCCAGGGATTACCGATCACCAGTTCGTCCATCGCGCCAAACAGCATTTCCAGAAACGGTTCGGCAATGTCCTCTTGCAGGTACAACATTCTGAGCGCCGAACAGCGCTGGCCCGCCGACTGAAAGGCCGACGCGATGATGTCTCGTATTGCCTGTTCCGGCAGCGCCGTGCTGTCGACGATCATCGCATTCAGCCCCCCGGTTTCCGCAATCAAGGGGGCGGCGGGGTTCAGGTTTTCCGCCATCGCGCGATTGATCCGCTGCGCCGTTGCGGTGGACCCGGTGAAGCAGACGCCGTTGATCCGCCGGTCCGAAGTCAGCCTTGCCCCCACGATGGAACCATACCCCGGCAGCATTTGCAGCACCTCGCGCGGCACCCCGGCTTCGTGCATCAGACGTACCGCCAGCGTCGCGGTGATCGCGGTGGGTTCGGCGGGCTTTGCCAGCACGCCATTGCCCGCCGCCAAAGCCGCCGCGATTTGCCCGGTGAAGATCGCCAACGGGAAATTCCAGGGCGAGATACAGGTGAACAGGCCGCGTGGCGCGCCCTCTGCCATGGCACCTTCAAGCGCATAATAACGCAGGAAATCCACCGCCTCGCGCAGCTCGGCAATCGCGTCCATCGGCGATTTGCCGGCCTCGCGGCACAGGATCGCAAAGAATTCACCAAAATTCGCCTGGTACAGGTCGGCGGTCCGGTTCAGGATGCGCCCGCGCTCTTCTGCCGAGGCCGTGCTCCAGTCGGACGCCGCTGAAATGGCGGTGTCCACGTCCGCCGCATTGGCCAGCGTCACCGACCCGACGACATCGCGATTATCCGCCGGGTTCAGAACCGCATGCGATTCCGTGCCCGTCGCCGTGCCTGCCATCAGCGGTTCGGCGTGCCATTGATGGGTAACGAACGGTTTGCGCGCCAGATCGATTTCACCAAGGTCCCGCGCATTGTGCAAATCCCATCCGCGCGAATTGCGCCGCGACGGCGCGTACAGATCGGCGGGTCGCGCCACCGCGCGCGCCGGGTTTCCCCGCGCCGCCGCCCATGTCGCGAACGGGTCGGCGGCCACGGTTTCGGCGGGCACGTCCGCGTCCACGATCTGGTTCACAAACGACGAGTTCGCGCCGTTCTCCAGCAACCGCCGGACCAGATAGGCCAGCAGATCTCGGTGGGTTCCCACGGGGGCATATATCCGACAGCGCGTGCCCCGGTCTTTCAAAACGATGGTGTGCAGCGCCTCGCCCATGCCCTGCAACCGCTGAAACTCGTAAGCCTCGGCATCCGCGCCCATTTCCAGAATGGCGGCCACGGTATGGGCATTATGGGTCGCGAATTGCGGATAGATCCGGTCGGTCATGCCCAGCAGTTTCTGCGCACACAGGATATAGGCCACATCGGTCGCGGATTTGTGGGTATAGACCGGAAATCCGGTCAAGCCTTCGACTTGGGCACGCTTGATCTCGGTGTCCCAGTAGGCGCCCTTGACCAGACGGACCATGATCCTGCGGCCCAATGTAGTGCCCAGCGCATGCAACCAGTCCAGCACCCGCCCCGCGCGTTTTCCATAGGCCTGCACGACCACGCCAAACCCGTCCCAGCCGGCCAGATCGGGGTCGCGCAAGACCGCCTCGATCACGTCCAGCGAAAGATCCAGTCGGTCGGATTCTTCGGCGTCGACGTTGAATCCCATGCCCGCCTTCGCCGCCTGTCGCGCCAGTTTGCGCGTGCTGGCCACCAGTTCGCGCATCACCCGGTCCCTTTGGCCAACTTCGTAACGTGGATGCAGCGCCGACAATTTGACCGAGATTCCGGGATTCTCGCGGATGTCGCCTGATTTGCATTCACCCGCCAATTCACGAATGGCCGCGCCGTAAGCATCGGCGTATTTGCGGGCGTCACCCGCCGTCAGCGCCGCCTCGCCCAGCATGTCATACGAAAACGTGTGCCCCTGACGCTGCAATTTGCGCCCGCGCGACACGGCTTCGGTGATGGTGCGGCCCAGCACGAACTGATGCCCCATCTCGCGGATCGCGCGACCGACGGCGGTGCGGATCACCGGCTCTCCCAACCGCTTGATCGCACCGTGCAGGGTGGCCGCGATGCCCGCGCCTTCGCCCTCGTTCAGAACCCTGCCCGTCAGCATCAACGCCCAGGTCGAGGCATTGACCAACGACGACGAGGACCGCCCCAGATGCGACCCCCAGGACGATGGCGCGATCTTGTCCTCGATCAGCGCGTCGATGGTTTCGGGGTCGGGCACGCGCAACAGCGCCTCGGCTAGGCACATCAGCGCCACACCTTCGTCGGTCGAAAGCCCGTATTCCGCCAGAAAGACCTCCATCAGGCCCGGGTTGCCCTGCGTGCGAATGGCGCGAACCAGATCGACGGCCCGCGCGGTCGCCCGGCCTTGCAGCGAGGGTCCGGTCGGGGTGGTGGCCATCAGATCGGACAGAACCGTTTCTTCATCGTCCAAATGGGCGTTTCGGATTTCGGTGCGCAGATTGTTCAGGTTGGTCATCGGGGCGATTCCGAAGCTATGAGCATTTGCCAAGCCGGCCATGAACGGCCACGGCATGTTTCCAATCGATCGGTCTATGGCCGCGCGTTCAGCGCGATAGCGTCAGATGCCGGTTGAGACGCCGGTTGATCAACCCGAATATCGAAATCAGGATCACCGTGAAGATGATGAAATACAGACCGATGATCGGATATGGCACGAACGGATTGAACGTCTTGTCGGCGAAATAGCTGGCGTAATAAAGCGCATCGCCCTTTTGCTGCCACGCGGGAAAGCTGGAAAAGAAAACCAGCGCGGTTGCATGAAACAGAAAAATCGCCTCGTTGGTATACGACGCCCAGGCAAGCCGCAGCATCGACGGAAACACGATGCGGCGAAAGCGTTTGCCGGCGGGCATTCCGATCGCCTGCGCCGCCTCGATGTCGCCTTTGGGCACCGAAAGCAGCGCGCCGTGGAAAATCTGCGCGCTATAGGCCGACGTGTTCAGCATCAGAACGATCAGCGCACCCAGCCACGCCTTGGTCAGCCAGCGCGTCTCGGCGGTGATCTCGATGAAGCCCAGGTTGATATCCACTCCCAGTTTCGGGATCAGAACGAACGTTTCATAGGCGATGAAAAACTGGATGAACAAGGGCGACCCGCGCACAACGAAAATGAAAACCCGCGAGGGCCAGCGCAGCAGCGGGTTGGGACTGGCACGCGCAACGGCGATGCCGATGGCAAGACAGAATCCCAGCGTCAGCGCGAAAAACGCGAAATACAGGTTCCAGACCAAACCCGATCCGATCAGGATGAAGTGCTCGCAAAGCGTGAAGTCGGTCTTGGGCAACAGGCGCTCGCCCATGCCGATCGACCGCAGCGCGTACCCAAAGAACGTGTCGGCGCAACTCATACCGTGCCTCCGACGGTTGGCTGACCGCGCGACACCCGGCGTTGCAATCGATCAAATACCCGTTCGCTGACCCAGGTCAGGAACAGATAGAACACCAGCAGAAACAGAAAATAGCCCAGCCGCCAATCGGGGTGCGGATAGGCGAACAGTGCGGTCTTGGTGCCACCCAGTTCGCGCGCCCAGTAGACGATGTCCTGAATGCCCAGCAGGAACAGAAGCGGTGTCGCCTTGATGAAGATCATCCACAGGTTCGACAATCCCGGCAGCGCATAGACCCACATTTGGGGCAGCAATATGCGGCGGAACACCTGCCGCGGCGTCATGCCGAACGCATCGCCGGTTTCCAGTTGTCCACGGGGAACCGCATTCATGGCGCCAAACAGGGTATTGGCGGCAAACGCCCCGAACACCACGGCAAAGGCCAGCACGGCCTGAAAGAAGGAATAGGTCTTGTGAACCCAGGCATCGGCATCCGAAAGCGGCATTTTCGCCCGCGCGCAGACCACGAAATCGTTGCCCTGCCGGATCGGTTCGGTCCAGTCGGGGCAGAAATAGAGGTGGCGCAGATATTCGATCCCCTGATCCACCGCGATCAGCGCGAAGAGAAAGAAAATGATGTCCGGCACGCCGCGCACCATCGATGTATAGGCAAGACCCAGCCATCTGACCGGCGGCAGCGACGAACGGCGCGCCAACGCGCCGCCAAATCCCAGCGCCATGATGAACGGCACGGTCACCAGCAGCAGCATCATCACCACCCCGAAACTGCGGTAAAAGCCCATGTGCTTGCCATTCGACAGATAGCACATCCACCAGTCGGTGCCTTCAAGCAGGGAAGGGTCGGCGCAAAATTCAAACATGAAACCGGTTCCGGTGATGAATCGGGGGCCGCGACTGGCGCGGCCCCCGGTTTATTCGTGGGCGATCAGTACTCGACAACCCGTCCGTCGAACCATTTGGCGATCATCGCAGACAGGGAACCGTCGGCTTTCATCGACGCGATTGCCGCATCCATCTTGCCTTTCAGCTCGCCGTCGCTTTCGCGAACGCCCATGCCGACGCCGCCGCCGATCGAGACGCGGTCACCAACCACGGCCAGTTCGCCGCCCGATGCTTCGACCAGCGGTTGAAGATAGGCATAATCCGCGAGAACGGCATCCGCCTCGCCCGAACGCACGGCGGCAACCGTTTCTTCGGGGGTGGCGAATTCAACCAGCGTCGCGCCCGAGCTTGCCACATAGGCAGCCTGGATCGTCGCGGTTTGCGCGGCGATGACACCGCCCATCGTGTCGACCGAACCACCGGCCAGACCGACATAGGCCGACGGATCGGGCGGGAAGTATTCCGCGGTGAAGTCGATGACTTCGTCGCGTTCAGACGTGATCGACATGCCGGCGATGATGGTATCGTAGTTGCCGGACACGAGGTTCGGAATGATCGAATCCCAATCGTTCGTCACCCAGGTGCAGTCAAGTGCCGCACGGGCGCACAGCTCGTCGCCAAGCTCGCGCTCGAACCCGTCCACTTCGCCGTCATCGTTGATGAAGTTGTACGGAGGGTACGCGCCCTCGGTTCCCATCCGCACCGTCTGCGCCGAAAGCGCCGTTGCGGCCAGTGCTGCAAGGGCGGTGGCCCCTGCGAGTTTTACCAGATAGTTCATGGATATTCTCCCTTGCTGTTGGTTCTTCCTGGTATTGTCACAACGTGCTGGCCAGAAAGGCGCGGCAACGTTCTGATTTCGGGTTTTCAAACACCATTTTGGGCGGGCCTTCTTCTTCGACCTTGCCCTGATGCAGAAAGATGGTCTTGGAGCTTACTTCGCGGGCAAAACCCATCTCGTGCGTCACCACGATCATGGTTCGGCCCTGATCTGCCAGTTGCCGCATCACGCGCAGCACCTCGCCCACAAGTTCCGGGTCCAGCGCCGAGGTTGGTTCGTCAAACAGCAGAACCTTCGGATGCATCGCCAGCGCGCGGGCAATCGCCACACGCTGTTGCTGGCCACCGGACAACTGGCTGGGATACGAGCCGTGCTTATCGGCGATGCCGACCTCGCGCAGAATATCGTGGGCTTCGGACTCGACCCCGGCCTTGTCGCGGCCCAGCACCTGAACCGGGCCTTCCATGACGTTTTGCAGAACGGTCATGTGCGACCACAGATTGAAGCTTTGGAACACAAAGCCAAGCTGCATCCGCAGCCGTTGTATCTGCTTGGCGTCGGCACCCAAAAGTCGTCCGCGCCGGTCCTGGCGCACGATCACCTCTTCGCCATCCAGAACGATTCGTCCGCTGTCCGGTGTCTCCAGGAAATTGATGCAACGCAGGAACGTGCTTTTGCCGGAACCCGATGATCCGATGATCGAGATCACGTCGCCTTCGCTGGCGCTGAGCGACACGCCCTTCAGAACTTCGAGCGAACCAAAGCTTTTGTGAATATCGTCCGCGATCAGGGCAATGGGTTTGTCGGTCACGTAGGGTCCCCAGCTTTCGTTCCGGTCGCATCGAAGGCGGATCGAGCCACCCGCTTGCCGGAACCCGCCCAGACTGTTGCAGAATCCGGTTCAGCGCAAGAAAGAAATGTTTGACATATCACGGCGCAACCCCCGATCCGGCCCGCATCATCGGCGCTTGCGGCGCATTCCGCTGGACCATTCCGAACAGATCGCGTGGGTCGTCCGGATCGGCCAGCATGTCCAGTTCAAGAAACTGCCCCGAAGTCGCCAGATGATCCCGCACGAACCTGAGGGCTGAAAAATCCTCGACCGCAAAGCCGACGGAGTCAAAAAGCGTGATCTGCCGGTCGTCCGTCCGGCCGCTTGCCGTGCCGGAAAACACTTTCCACAATTCGGCGACGGGGTGATCCGGGGCAAGTTGCTGAATTTCACCTTCGATTCGGGTCTGGGGCGGGTATTCCACGAAAATATCGGACCGAAGAAGGATGTCGCGGTGCAATTCCGTCTTGCCCGGACAATCCCCGCCAATCGCGTTGATATGAACCCCGGCACCGACCATGTTGTCGGTCAGGATGGTGGCGTATTGCTTGTCCGCGGTGCAGGTGGTGATGACGTGGGCCCCGGTGACGGCCTCTTGGGGTGTCGCGCACGCGATGACTTCAAGGCCGGTATCCTTCAGGTTTTCCGCCGCCTTGCGGGTTGCCGCCGGGTCGATGTCGTAAAGCCGCACCGCATCGATCCCGCACACCGCCCGAAATGCCAGCGCCTGAAACTCGCATTGCGCACCGTTGCCGATCATCGCCATCACATGCGCGCCCTTTGGTGCCAGATGCCGCGCCGCAAGCGCCGACATGGCCGCGGTTCTGAGCGCGGTCAGGATCGTCATCTCGGACAACAGCACCGGATAGCCATTGCCGACATCGGCCAAAAGGCCAAAGGCGGTTACGGTCTGGCGGCCCTCGTGCGTGTTTTTGGGATGGCCATTTACGTATTTGAACCCATAGACCTGCCCGTCGCTGGTGGGCATGAGTTCGATCACCCCCTCGGTGGAATGCGAGGCGACGCGCGGGGTCTTGTCAAACGACTCCCAACGCCGGAAATCCTGTTCGATGTATTCGGCAAGCCCGGCCAGCATCTCTTCGATCCCGACCGCATGAACCAGTTTCATCATGTGGTCGACCGAAACGAACGGCACCATCGCCAGTTTCGACGGTTGCTTTCCCATGTCAGAACCTCCGCGTCGGCCGGTCCAGCACCTTGCGGCCAAACAGGCTGGCGGTCAGATCGACCATCAATTGCGCGGTGCGCCCGCGTTCATCCAGAAACGGGTTCAGCTCCACAAGGTCCAGCGAGGTCACCAGATCGCTGTCGTTCAGCATTTCCATGATCAGATGCGCCTCGCGGAACGTCGCACCACCGGGAACCGTGGTGCCGACCGCCGGCGCAATGGCGGGGTCAAGGAAATCGACATCCAGACTGACATGCAGCAACCCGTTCGCCGCCCGGACCCGGTCCAGAAACCCGGCCAGCGGGGCAACGACCCCGTTTTCGTCGATCGACCGCATATCCTGAACATCGATCGCATGCTCGGCCAGTCGCGCGTTTTCCGCCGGATCGACGGAACGGATGCCCATCATGCAGATGTTCTCCATCGGCACCCGATTTGCCAGCGGCGGAAAATGGGGCGCAAAACCGTCCAACCCGGTGAAATAGGCCACCGGCACCCCGTGCAGATTGCCGCTGTCGGTCGTATGGGGCGAATGCAGATCGGGATGCGCATCCAGCCACAGCACGAAAAGCGGACGTTCGGCCTTGGCCGCGCGCCGTGCCAGACCGGCAACCGTACCCGCCGCCAGACAGTGATCGCCGCCCATGAAGATCGGCACGCCATCGGCGGCGGCCTGTTCGGCGGCCTCGGTCAGTGCCGCCGTCCAACCGATCATCGCCTCGGGGTTGCGGGTGCCCGGCAACGCGTCTTTCGGCAGCGCATCGATCCGCGGCGTGACGTCGCCACGGTCTTCGATGGTGTGCCCGAGACCGGCCAGCACCGTCCCAAGCCCCGCCGTGCGAAACGAGGCCGGGCCCATGATACAGCCCGGCTGGCTTGCCCCGGTTTCAACCGGTGCTCCGATCAGAATGCAATGCTTGCCCATGCGCGCCCTCCGGGGTTGGGTTTCAACGGCAAATTACTGTGCGAAATTACCAATAAGCACCCGAAACTTTGGTCACTTTATCGCGTGACTAGGCGTTTCGGAGGGTTTATATAGGCATTATGGACAGAACCGACAGCCTGATCGTTGCGGCGCTCAGAAAAAATGGTCGCGCCGGAATTTCCATGCTGGCGCAGGACCTCGACCTTTCGCGCACCACGGTCAAGGCCCGCCTTGACCGGCTGATTGCCAGCGGCGAGATCATTGGTTTCACCACGGTTCTGCGCGAGGACGCAGCGCACGCCCCGGTTCGCGGCCAGATGATGATCGCGATTGCGGGACGCGGAACCGAACGGGTCATCCGCCAGTTATCGGCGATGGCGGCGGTGGACGCATTGCACACCACGAACGGCAAATGGGATCTGATCGCCGAACTCAGCGCGGAATCGCTCGAGTCGCTGGACGGCATTCTGCGCCAGATCCGACTGCTGGACGGGATCGCGACCAGCGAGACCAACCTGCTGCTGGCGACCCGAAAGATGGCGCGCGCAGTGCGGGCGCAGGGTTAGGGCAATCCCGGATCGATCGATGCCACCAAAGCGCCGGGCCACCGATTGCGCCCGACCGCAGGTCCGGCATGCCGGATAACCGGTCTGCTGGTCTATCGGTATATCGGTCTGCTGGTCGATCGGTGTATCGGTCTATCGGTTTACCGGTCCACCAGCATACCGGTCCACCAGCATACCGGATTACCGGTAATCCGATCCACCGGTCTACCGGTCTACCGGTAATCCGGATTTCCGGATCATTGGAAATGTTAACCCAACGTTGGCGATCCGTTAAGGTAATGATGAAGATTCTTTGGTGGTCCAAGTATTTGAAACCACTCGATAAATCAATTTGCGGAATCAGGTGCCTTCACCAGCATCATGGCAATGGCCGGATGAATTCCATCGGGTATTAACCGAATCAAATTATCCGGTGGAAAGGCCCCGCCGACGCCAACCCGCCCGCATGATCCCGATTGGGCGAGATGTAATCCGACCCCGGCGAGACCCGTGAAGGACGCCAAATTGTGCCGATGTCACAGGCGTCAATGCCCCAGGATCTGGCTCAGGAACAGCTTGGTCCGGTCGCTTTTCGGGTTGCCAAAAAACTCTTCGGGCTCGTTCTGTTCCACGATCTGACCCTGATCCATAAAGATCACCCGGTTGGCGACCTGCCGCGCGAAACCCATCTCGTGGGTCACGACGATCATGGTCATGCCTTCCTCGGCCAGCTCGATCATGGTGTCCAACACCTCTTTGATCATTTCCGGGTCCAGCGCCGATGTCGGTTCGTCAAACAACATGATCCGCGGCTGCATGCACAGCGACCGCGCAATCGCCACCCGCTGCTGCTGACCACCGGACAACTGGCCGGGGAACTTGTCGGCCTGTTCGGGAATTTTCACCTTGGTCAGAAAATGCATCGCGGTTTCTTCGGCTTCCTGGCGCGGTGTCTTGCGCACCCAGATCGGGGCCAGCGTGCAATTGTCCATGATCGACAGGTGCGGGAACAGGTTGAAGTGCTGGAAACACATGCCAACTTCGGACCTGATCTTGTCGATGTTCTTGAGGTCCGACGACAATTCGGTCCCGTCCACGACGATGTGGCCCTGCTGGTGTTCTTCCAGTGCGTTGATGCACCGGATCAGCGTGGATTTGCCGGAACCCGAAGGCCCGCAGACCACGATCCGCTCGCCGCGCTGAACCGTCAGGTTGATGTCGCGCAGCACGTGAAAGGCACCGTACCACTTGTTCATCCCGGTGATCTGGATGGCAATCTCGTCCGAGACCTGCATTTGCGAACGGTCGATTTCGCGTTCAATGACCTGAGACATATAACGTGCTCCTGCGAATTAGTGGCCGGTTTTGAGCTTGCGCTCGAGATACATGGAATAGCGTCCCATCGAGAAACAGAAGATAAAGAACATCAGGGCGATAAAGCCGTAAAGCTCCCACAGAATGCCGTTCCATTCCTGATTGGCCCGAATGCCCTGCGTCAGGCCCAGCGGGTCCAGAAGGCCGATGATCGACACCAGCGTGGTATCCTTGAACAGACCGATGAAGTTGCCGACGATGGCCGGGATGGAGATTTTGAGCGCCTGCGGCATGATGATCAGCCGCTGCGCCTTCCAGTAATCCAGACCCAGGCTATCCGCCGCTTCGTACTGACCGCGCGGCAGGGCCGCCAGACCGCCCCGGATCACCTCGGCCATATAGGCGCTGGAAAACAAGGTCACCATGATCATCACCCGCAGGATGATGTCGAAATTCGTGCCCGGCGGCAGGAAAATGTTGAGCAATGTCGACGCCACGAACAGCAGCGTGATCAGGGGCACACCCCGAATGAATTCGATAAACCCGACGCAAATGGATTTCAGGAACCACAGGTTCGACTGCCGCCCCAGCGCCAGGACGATCCCGATTGGCAAACTCAGGGCGATCCCGGTTACGCCGATGGTGACCGACAACATGAACCCGCCGAATCTGGCGCTTTCAACCGCTTCGATCCCAATCGGAACTATGTTGTTCAATCCATTGGCAACCGGGCCGGCAAGCAGGACCCACCACAATACCGGTGCCAGAAATGCGCCGATCGTTCCCATCAGCGAACCCGCTGTGCGATCCAGAACCACGAATGCAGCGGCACCCGCAGCAAATCCGCCGATTGCGACCATCGGCATCCAGATCGATCCGCCCCACAGCAGCCAGAAGATCAGGAATGGTGCCACGGCAGAAAACCAAAGCAGTTTGCGGGGCAGCCCGGCAAACAGAACCGGCGCGAGCGCGACCAGCAGGCCGACGAATGCAAGGTTGATGCGCCAATAAAGCTCGGCCGGGTAAAACCCGTACAACAGTTGCAAATAGCGCTCGCGGATCACCGCCCAGCAGGCCCCGTCGACATGTTCGCCATAAGCGGCGGCAATGGCCGCGCGGCAGCCATGCAGCGAATCCGCTGTCCAGGACGACCGGAATATCCACGGCAGAACACCATTAAGCACGCTGAAAATGAAATAGGCGGCCAGAATGGTCAGTGCCGCATTGACCCAACTACTGAACAGGTTCGCGCGCAGCCAGCCGATGATCCCGACGGTCGAACCCGGCGGAAGCTGTTCGTCCAGCATCTCGGTGCGGACATATTCGATATCAGCCATATCAACGCTCCTGCAACGCTACGGATTTATTGTACCAGTTCATCCCCGTCGAGATCGTCAACGAGATCGTAAGATAGATCAGCATCAGCAACATCAGCGATTCCATCGCCCGACCCGACTGGTTCAGCGTGATGCCGCCCAGCGTGCCCGTGATGTCCATATACCCCACCGCGATTGCCAGCGACGAGTTCTTGGTAAGGTTCAGATATTGCGAGATCAGCGGCGGGATGATCACCCGCAGCGCCTGCGGCAATACCACCAGGCTCATGATCTTGCCCGGGCGCAGGCCCAAAGCCGCTGCCGCCTCGGTCTGGCCATGCGATATCGCCTGAATGCCGCCGCGCACCGTTTCCGCGATGAACGCGGCCGTATACAGAGACAGGGCCAGCCATAGCGCGATCAAGGAGTTTCGCGCATAGATGCCGCCCGCAAAGTTGAAACCTTTCAGTTCCGGATACCCCAGATAGAACCCGAGATAGAACAGCACGATCGCCGGCGGAACAACGATCAGCCCAAGCCGCTGCCACCAGGTCGTTGGCCGGTTGCCCGTCGCCTCCTGTATCCGGTCGGCGCGGCGTTTGACAAAGCGCGCGGCAATGATGCCGCCGATCAGCGCGACCAGAAACAGCATCAGATCAAGGCTGATATCAAACCGCATCGAGCTTTCGCCGAACAGGTGGATATCGGGCAG
>CAZRLO010000064.1:0-15821 GCA_964600965.1 uncultured Rhodobacter sp. | reverse complement strand
GACAATCAGGTTCGCGAATGGACCGACGGCGACGACGACGACGACGCGGAAGAAGCCGCCAAGGCAAGTTCGGAAAAACGCCGGGCCGCCAGCGGCGACATCGAATCGGTCGCGCAGGAAGACGAGGCCGAGGAAATCCGGCCACGCCGCAAGCCCCGCCCGCGCCGCTACAAGATTCAGGAAGTCATCAAGGTTCGGCAAATCCTGCTGATTCAGGTGGTGAAGGAAGAGCGCGGCAACAAGGGTGCGGCGCTGACGACATATCTTTCGCTGGCCGGGCGCTATTGCGTTCTGATGCCCAACACCGCGCGGGGCGGTGGCATTTCCCGCAAGATCACCAATGCAGCCGACCGCAAGAAGCTCAAGGATATCGCCGGCGACATCGAAGTCCCGGAAGGTGCCGGCCTGATCATACGCACCGCCGGGGCAAAACGCACCAAATCAGAGGTCCGGCGCGACTATGATTACCTGCTCAGGCAATGGGAACAGGTACGTGACCTGACGCTGAAATCCATCGCTCCCGCGCCGATCTATGAAGAGGGCAGCCTGATCAAACGCTCGATCCGCGATCTGTATAACCGCGAGATCGACGAAGTTCTGATCGAGGGCGAATCCGGCTATCGCATGGCCAAGGACTACATGAAAATGCTCATGCCGTCCCACGCCAAGAACGTGAAACAGTACACGGACCCGCTGCCGCTTTTCGCGCGTTTTCAGGTCGAAAGTTATCTTGGTGGCATGTTCAACCCGAATGTGCAGCTAAGATCCGGCGGCTATATCGTGATCGGCGTGACCGAAGCGCTGGTCGCGATCGACGTGAATTCCGGTCGCGCGACCAAGGAAAACTCGATCGAAGAAACCGCGTTGAAGACCAATCTCGAAGCCGCCGAAGAGGTGGCACGTCAATTGCGCCTGCGCGATCTGGCTGGGCTGATCGTGATCGATTTCATCGACATGGAGGACCGCCGCAACAATCTGGCGGTCGAAAAACGCATCAAGGATCGCCTGAAAACCGACCGCGCCCGTATTCAGGTCGGCCGGATATCCGGCTTTGGGCTGATGGAAATGTCACGCCAGCGTCTGCGCCCCGGCATGATCGAGGCAACGACGGCGCCCTGCCCTCATTGCCACGGAACCGGGCTTACGCGTTCCGACGACAATCTGGCGCTTGCGATTCTGCGCGAACTGGAAGAAGAAGGCGTTCGCCATCGCTCGCGCGAAATTTTGGTGACGGCACCGCTGGCAATTGCCAACTACATTCTCAATCAGAAACGCGAACATGTGGCGATGATCGAGGCACGCTATGGCATCTCGATCCGCATCGAAGCCAGCGGCACCCTGATCAGCCCCGAATACTCCGTCGACCGCTTCAAGACCGCGACCCGAAAAGTACCGGAGCCCACGGGCGATGTCGTGTCGATGGAATCGGCACTGGTGGCACCGGACGAAAGTCAGGCAGAGACGCCGGAACCGGCCTCTGACGAGGAAGGCGGACCGCGCAAGAAACGCCGTCGCCGTCGTCGCAGGGGCGGGCGCGGCCGAACGTCAGACGGAAATTCGGAAACCGCCGCCGCAAATCCGGATGCACCGGAAATCGGCGATGGGTCGCCGGTGAACGAGGTCGAAACGTCCCCTGACGCTGCGGGCGAAGCGCCCGGCGATGCACCAAAGGACGAACCGGCACCCCGGAAACGAACGACGCGTCGTGCCAGCTCGAAGAAAGCCGCGGAAGTTGCTGAAACGGAACCGGATTCACCGGGCGACCAACCCGCGGAATCAGAAGCCGCACCCACCGAGGCGCCCGTCGAGGCCGAGGCCCCCCAACCCAAGCGACGCCCATCGCGCGCGCCCAAAAAGGCGGCGGACGTCTCCGAAGCGGCGGTTCCGGACACCGGGCCATCGCCCGAAAACGACGCCCTCCCACCAAGCGCGAGCCAACCCGAGGCGGCACCGCCAAAACCCCGTACACGGAGGAAAGCGGCGTCAAAACCGGCGAGTGTGACAGACGAAACGCCGCCCCTTGAGCCGGCGCTGGCCGATGCGGAAGCCGCCGCCCCGCCGTCCGAGCCCGCCAAGCCCAAGCGGCGCGGCTGGTGGTCGCGCGGGACCTGAGCCACATTGCGCGAGAACGATCGCCCGGCCACGCACCCGGATTTTTCCCATGTCCGGTACTGGGTCTTTGATCTGGACAACACGCTTTACCCGCCCTCGGCGCGGCTGTTTGACCAGATCGAGACCCGGATGACCGATTACGTCATGCAGGCGTTGGGCGTGGACGCGAAAACCGCCGACCACCTGCGCGATCATTATTGGCGGACCCACGGCACCACGCTGGCGGGACTGATGCGCGAACACGATGTCGATCCGGGGCCGTATCTGGACGATGTTCACGATATTTCACTGACCCATATAAAGGTCGATCCCGGCCTGCGCGCGGCGATCGCGCGTCTGCCCGGCAAACGGTTCATCTATACCAACGGCCCCAGAATGCACGCCGACCGGGTCAGCCGTGCGCGCGGCCTTGCGGGGATTTTCCACGGGATTTACGGCGTTGAACAGGCCGGATTTCTGCCGAAACCCGAAGCTGCGGCGTTTCAGGCGATCTTTGCGAAATCCGGGGTCGACCCGTCGCAGGCAGCCATGTTCGAGGACGAACCGCGCAATCTTGTCGTTCCCCATGATCTGGGCATGGCCTGCATCCTGGTCGGCCCGCCGATGTCAGCGCCGGCGCCCCATATCCATCACCAGACCGAGGATCTGACCGGCTTTCTGTCGCAGATTGCCGCCTGAGCCTTTTCGCGCCCGCCAATCTTTTCTATCCTGCGGGGGATGGGCAAGCTTGACACCGATATTCTCATTTCCGGCGGCGGCATCGCCGGGCGCATTGCCGCCTGCGCTTTTGGCAGCGCCGGTTACTCTGTGCTGTGCGTCGATCCCCAGCCCGCCAGCGGCAAGGCCATCGTCGATCTGCGCAGCACCGCGTTTTGGCAACCGGCACGGGACCTGTTGCAAAGCGCCGGATTGTGGACACCGCTCGCGCCCCATGCGGCGCCTTTGCAAATGATGCGGATCGTGGACGCGGGCGGGGCGCAGGCGGAAACCCGCGAAATCGTCGATTTCGACGCGGACGAGATTTCGGACGAACCTTTCGGCTGGAATTTCCCCAATGCCGAACTTCGAAAGGCCACCGGCGCGCGGATCGCGGCCCTGGCGCAGGTGACGCTGTTGCAGGGCGTGGCGTTCGGGTCGGTCACGACCCGGCTTGACCGCGTGATCGTCCGCCTGTCGGACGGCAGGCAGGTCAACGCCCGATTGCTGATCGGTGCCGATGGCCGGGAATCCGCGGTTCGAACCGCGGTCGGGATCGACGCGAAGACGTGGCGTTACGGCCAAAAGGCGCTGGTCTTTTCCGTGACCCACCCCGAGCCTCATCACGACGTTTCGACCGAAATTCACCGCACCGGCGGGCCCTTCACGCTGGTGCCGCTGGCCGATCACAAGGGCTTGGCGCATTCCGCCATTGTCTGGATGGAAACCGGGCCGCGCGCGCTCGAACTGGCCGCCCTTGGCGTCGAGGAATTCGAGGCCGCCATTACCGAACGTTCGGCAGGGATGTTCGGTCCTTTGCGGCTGGTCTCTGGTCGGGCGGTGTGGCCGATCATCAGCCGGCTGGCCGCGCGCCTGACCGCCCGGCGCACCGCCCTGATTGCCGAGGCCGCGCATGTGGTGCCCCCGATCGGGGCGCAGGGTCTGAACATGAGCCTGGCTGATATCGCCACTTTGCTGAACGCTACCGGGCACGCGCCGGACGATCCCGGCGCTGATAGGGTTCTGGCCACGTACCAGTCGCAGCGCTGGTCGGCCATCCGCAAGCGGGTCCATGGTGTCGACCTGCTGAACCGGGCCTCGATGGCGGAAAATCCGCTGCTGCGCGATCTGCGCCGCGCCGGATTGCTGGCGATCGAGCGGACCGGCCCGCTGAAAAGAACGCTGATGCGCGCCGGATTGGGCAAGACCTGACAGAGCTTTCGCGAAATGGATGGCGGCAATGACCGAACCACATCGCGCGCCGGACATCGGCCGCGCATCCGGCGCGAAAGACATGTCGATGGCGCAGGAACAACGGCGCAATCCCGCCGTGCATCATTGGGCGGTCCATCGGCACGGCGATGCCGGCGCTGTGGACGTCAGGGATAAGGTCCGCCAGGCAGCCCCAAGCGTCCAACAAAAAAATCGCCCCCTGGGTCTGTTGGACTTATCCGCCCCGCTTGGCCAGCAGGTTGCTCAGCCAGTCGGGGTCCATCTCGGGGACGCTGGAAAGCAGCAATTGCGTGTAGTCGGGATGCGGCGGCGCCATGATTTCGGTCTTCAGCCCCTGTTCGACCACTGCCCCCTGATACATCACCACGATTTCGTCGGATATCGCCTGAACCGTGGCAATGTCGTGGGTGATGAAAATGTAGCTGACGCCTAGATTTTCCTGCAACCTCAGCAGCAGTTTCAGAATTCCTTCCTGCACGATCTGATCCAGCGCCGAGGTCACCTCGTCGCAGATGATCAGCTCGGGCTCGGCGGCCAGGGCGCGGGCGATGCAAATCCGCTGCTTTTGCCCGCCGCTGAGTTCGCCCGGCAGCCGGTCGATAAAGCTTTCGTCAAGCTCGATCATCTCCATCAGCTCGATCACCCGCGCCTCGCGCCGTTTGCCGCGCAGTCCCAGATAGAATTCAAGCGGACGCCCGATGATCTCGTTGACGGTCTGACGTGGATTCATCGCGGTGTCGGCCATCTGATAGATCATCTGGATGCGCTGAAGCTGGCCTTTGTCGCGGTCTTTCAGTTCGGGGGGCAGCGGCTCGCCGTTGAACCGCACTTCGCCCCTTGACTGGGGCAGCAGACCGGTCACCACCCGCGCCGTGGTCGATTTTCCCGACCCCGATTCACCGACAATCGCCACCGTCTTGCCGCGCGGCACCGAGATGGAGACGTCGTCCAGCACCTTGACCCCCTTGCCGTAGGCCGCATCGATGGCATCAATTTCCAGAATGTAATCGTCGCTGGTCTCGGGTTCCTTCTGGATCGACCGGACCGACCACAGGGACTTGGTATAAGGATGTTCGGGCGATTTCAGCATCTTGCGGGTTTCGGCCTCTTCCATCTCTTCGCCGTAACGCAGAACCTTGATCCGGTCGGCCATCTGCGCGACCACCGCCAGATCGTGGGTGATGTAGATCGCCGCCGTGTTGAATTGTTCGACCGCATCGCGCATCGCCGCCAGCACGTTGACCTGGGTCGTGACATCCAGCGCCGTTGTCGGCTCGTCGAAAATGATCAGATCGGGCCGGCACGCCATCGCCATCGCAGTCATTGCCCGCTGCAACTGACCGCCGGATACCTGATGCGGATAGCGAAATCCGATATGGTCGGGGTCGGGCAATTGCATGGCGCGGTACAGCTCGATCGCGTCGCGTTTGGCGTCGGATTCGTTGGCGTTGCCGTGGCGCAAACCGGATTCGATGGTCTGGTCGATCAGCTTGTGCGCGGGGTTGAACGCGGCGGCGGCGGATTGCGCGACATAGGCGATGCGGGTGCCCCATATATCGTGTTTTTCCTTTTCCGGCATCGCGCGCAATTCCATCCCGTCGAAATGGATTTCACCGCTGGTCAACCGGCAACCGGGCCGCGCGAACCCCATTGCGGCAAGCCCCAGCGTCGACTTGCCCGCCCCGGATTCACCGATCAGCCCCAGCACCTCGCCGCGCCTGAGGGTCAGGTTCACACCCTTGATGATCTCGTGCCAGCGTTCATCGGAAAACCCGTCGATGACGATGTCTTTCATCTCCAGCAGGACCTCGCCCTTGCTGCCTCGTTTTCGCGCGCTCATTCCTTCAACCCCGAGGTTTTGTGCAGGAACCAGTCGACCACGAAATTGACGGCGATGGTCAAAAGCGCGATGGCCCCGGCAGGCAACAACGGGGTGATGGCACCCTTGATGTCGTATTTGGCGAACTGGATGAGCGAGGCGTTCTCGCGCACCATCGATCCCCAGTCGGCCGTTGGCGGCTGAATGCCGACGCCAAGAAAGGACAATCCCGCGATCAGCAGGAAAACGAAGCAGAACCGCAGCCCGAATTCCGCCACCAGCGGCGGCAGGATGTTGGGCAGGATTTCGCGGCGCATGATCCACGGCAGTTTCTCGCCCCTGAGCCGGGCCGCCTCGACGTAATCCATGACCACAACGTTCAGCGATACCGCGCGCGTCAGCCGAAACACCCGTGTGCTGTCCAGCACCGCGATGATGATGATCAGAACCCCGGTTGTGGAGCCAAAGATCGACAGCAGCATCAACGCGAAGATCAGCGACGGAATTGCCATCAGCACGTCAACGAACCGGGACAGGATCTGATCAAGCCAGCTTTGATTGATCGCCGCCATCAGCCCGAAACCACCGCCAATCGCAAAGGACAGCAGCGTCGTTGTCAGCGCGATACCGATGGTATTGCGCGCGCCGTAAATCAGGCGTGAATGCACATCGCGGCCGATCTGATCGGTGCCAAACAGGTGTTCGCTGCTCCAGGGTGCATAGGGTTGCACGAAAATCTCGGCCTGACCGTGGGGCGCCAGGATCGGTGCAAATATCGCCATACAGGCATAGAGAAAGACCACGACCATCCCGAATATCGCGGTTGGCGGGGCCTTTTTCAGGTCGATCCAGATGCGCTGCATCCGGGTGCGTCGCAGGCGGACCTGGCCAACCTCGGCCGCGGCCGAATATGTCTGTTCTTCGCTCATCTCGGGTGCAGCAACCTTGGATTGGTGATGATGCCGATGATGTCGGCAATCAGGTTCAGAATGATATACGTGCCGGCAAAGAACAGCGCGCAGGCCTGCACTACCGGAATGTCACGGGTTCTGACCGCATCGACCATCAACTGGCCGACACCGGGATAGACGAACACCACCTCGACCACGACCACGCCGACCACCAGATAAGCCAGGTTGAAGGCAATCACCGTTGCGATCGGGGCCCAGGCGTTTGGCAGCGCATGTCTGAGGATCACCTGGGACGACGAAATCCCCTTGAGCCGCGCCATTTCGATATAAGGGCTGGCCAGCAGATTGATGATCGCCGCCCGCGTCATCCGCATCATATGCGCCACGATCACCAGCGTCAGGGTCAGCGAAGGCAGGGCCGACTTGTAGATTTTCTGCCCCAGCGGAAGGCTTGCGTCGATATTGGCGAGGCTTGGAAATATCGGATTGAGCGAGGCCAGAAACAGGATCAGGATATAGGCCACGAAAAATTCCGGCGTCGCGATGGTCGTCAGGGTCGCGGCGTTGACCACGCGGTCGTAGATCGAATTGCGGTAGAGTGCGGCGGTGATTCCCAGAAACAGCGCAAGCGGCACGGCGATGATGGCGGTCATGCTGGCCAGAAACAGCGTATTGCTGAGGCGCGGACCGATCAGTTCGGCAACCGAGCGCGAGCGGTCGATGCCCGACGACGCACGGCCCGAAAACGAATTGCCGAAATCCCCCTGGACGACACCGCCGACCCAGCTCAGGTAGCGCTGATATGCCGGCAGATCGAGGCCAAGCTCGCGGCGGAACGCGGCCACGGTGTCCTCGGTCGCGGCCTGCCCCAGCACCGCCTCGCCGAAATCGCCGGGCAGCAATTCGATGGAACTGAAAATGATCAGCGAGACCACGAAAAGCGTGAAAAGACCCAGCAGCAGGCGTTGCAGGATCGTACGTACGACAGGATGCACGGGTGCCCTCCGCCTGTTCAAGCGCTTGCGCGCGGCCAAAATGGGATAACCGGGCTGGTTGCCCTTGCAGAACCCGGTGCTAGCCCCCCCAATTCTCGATGGTGGCAAACCTCTTGGTGGCAGCCATCGGGAATGACGTCAGGCTAGCGCAACAGCGGGACTTGTAAAGGCATTTCTGCGGGGACTTGGTGCGGCAAGGGCAAATCCGGGTGTGCAACCGCTGGGCGTCTCACCGAAAATTGCCGGAAATTATCCTTGCCAAAACCGTCTGTTTGCGCCCAGACTTGGCGCGGGTACCGGTACTGCAACCGCATACCCCGCTTTCCGACGCAGATCAGCGGGACCGGAAACACCAAAAAACAGGGAGATTACCATGAAAAACATCGACCAACTGTCGAAACTTTACGCTGCGGGCAAAGTCAGCCGCCGGACGTTCATGCAGGGCGCGACCGCGCTTGGCCTGACGATTTCCGCGGCATCGATGCTGGCCGTCCGAGCCGAAGCCGCGACCCCGAAAAGTGGCGGTATAATGCGGCTGGGTCAGGGCCACGGCTCGACGACGGATTCGCTGGATCCCGCGACCTTTGAGAACGGTTTCACCTCGGTTCTGGGCGTTGCCTTTGCCGACCACCTGACCGAAGTCGGACCCGACGGGCAATTGCGCGGCGAGCTTGCCGAAAGCTTTGAAGCCTCGGCAGATGCGGCAACCTGGCGGTTCAAGCTCAGAAGCGGGATCACCTTCCACAATGGCAAATCGCTGACCACCGAAGACGTGATCGACAGCTTCAACCACCACCGTGGCGAGGAATCCAAATCGGCCGCCAAGGGTCTTTTGACGGCCGTGGAATCGATTACCGCGGATGGCGACACCGTTGTGTTCAAGCTCACGGACGGCAATGCCGACTTCCCGTTCATCGCTTCGGATTACCACTTTGCGATTCGCCCGTCGAACGGCGACGGCACCATCGACTGGGCCAGCGGCGTTGGCACTTCGTCCTTTGTACTGAACCATTTCGAACCGGGCGTGCGGGCCGAATACACCAAGAACCCGAACATCTGGAAAGAGGGCGTCGGCTTCGTCGACGAATTGCTGCAACTCTCGATCATCGACGTTACGGCGCGGCAAAATGCGCTGATGAACGGCGATGTGGACGTGATTGACCGCGTTGACCCCAAAACCGTGCACCTGCTGGAAAAAGTTCCGACGGTCCGGATTCTGGAGTCCACCGGCACGCTGCATTACACGTTCCCGATGCGTCTGGACGTAGAGCCGTTTGGCAATTACGACCTGCGCATGGCGCTGAAACTGTCGGTGAAACGTCAGGAACTGGTCGACAAGATCCTGCTGGGCCATGGCGTGATTGGCAATGACACGCCGATCTCGACCGCGAATCCCTATCACAACGGCGAAATGGCACAGCGCGAGTTTGATCCGGAAAAAGCGGCGCATCACTACAAGAAATCCGGTCATTCCGGTGCGATCCAACTGTCGTCCGCCGACGCGGCCTTTGCCGGTGCGGTGGATGCGGCGCAGCTTATCAAAGCCTCTGCCGCCGAAGCGGGCATCGACATCGAGGTGGTTCGCGAACCCTCCGATGGCTACTGGTCCAATGTCTGGAACAAAAAGGGCTGGTGCGCGTGTTACTGGGGTGGTCGTCCGACCGAAGACTGGATGTTCTCGGCGGCCTATACCAACGACACCGAATGGAACGACACCGCCTGGAAAGGCACCGACGCTTCTGCCCGGTTCAACGAGCTGGTCGTCCTGGCCCGCAAAGAGCTGGATCAGGACAAGCGGCGCGCGATGTATTACGAAGCGCAGGTGTTGGTCAACGATGACGGCGGCGCGATCATTCCGATGTTCGCCAACCACATCATGGGCCTGGATTCCAAGGTCAAACACGGCGAACAGGTCGCCGGCAACTGGGAGCTTGACGGCTCCAAAGCGCCAGAGCGGTGGTGGATCGACGGCTGATCACACAGCGACAAACAATCGGCAAAGGCGGCGGGGCAACCTGCCGCCTTTGTCTTTTGGGCCAAAGCAGTTTGCCTTTTTCCCGAATCAGTTGCTGGTACCGGGAAACCCTGTTCGCCCATGCGCCAGCGCGCGTTTTGCGAAACCGCATTGCGCCGGATCAAACGAAAAACGATTCAGGCGGCGGTCGCGGCGGCGGCCAAAACCTCGGCCAGAACCGAGACCGCCAGCGTGCGGGCATCGCGGGCCGAAGGCACCAGCCCGATAGGGCCACAGAGCCGCGCCAGATCGGCAGCGGTGACGCCCATGGAAGTCAGTTCCAGATGCCGCTGATCCCGCGCGCGCTGGCTGCCCTGCGCGCCGATGTAGAACGCAGACGTCGCCAGCGCAGTGCGCAGAATTTCGGGTTCCCATTCGTGATCGTGAAAGAACAGCACGATGGCCGAACGGGCATCGACCGCCAGTGTTTCCGGGAATTCCGGGCCGGTTAGGTGGACCGTCCGACAGCCAGAATTCCGCGCGTTTTCAAGCGTTTCTGCATCCGGCGACAGCAATTGCACCCCGTAACCCACGGATTTCGCGAGAGCGGCAAAGGTATGGGCCTCGGGGCCTTTGCCAAACACCTGAAAGTCGATTTCGGGCAGGCAGCGCACCAGAAAACGCCCGGCGTTCATGCCGGTATCACCCGTTGTCTGAAGCGACAGCGCGCCCTTGTGCAGATCGACATTCAAAACCGCCACCCGCCGGGCCACATGTTCGCGCGCAAGTTCCGCCAGCACCCGCAGATCGGGCCGCGGCAGCAGGACGATATCCAGTCCGCCGCCGCAGGGCAGCGAGATGTCCAGAAACGGCGAGCCACGCCCATAGCGAACCGGTACCGGCCGCCCGGTTTCAAGGGCGCGCGCGGCGTGCAGCGCAAGATCGCTTTCGATGCAACCCGATGACAGCGTGCCCACGCGGCGCGAATCGGGCAGGAACGCCATCCATGCGCCCATGGGTCGGTAGGACGGCCCTTCGATCCCGGTGATGATCGCCAGCACGCCGTCGGTTTCAGCACGGACAAGCGCGTTGAGCGGGTCGATGACCGGACCATTGCTTTGAGGATATGAGGTCATGGCACGATTTTCGGTTTCCGTCGGCTTTGAAGCCTATCAGGCAGGAATCACCTGCAACAGAACGCAATGTTACCTTTTTCGCTGCAGGGGCAAGACCCGAAGCCCGGTGCGCACGATCAGCGCCAGATCGAAACAAAGGTTGCGGTTCCCCTGATAGATCAGATCGATGCGGGCCTTGCGCTCGACCGAGCGGCGCAGATAGACCGCCTCGGTCTCGGCCGGGGTCCGGCACGCGGCCAGCATCATTTCCTCGTGGCGATGAAAAACCAGCGTCGCCAACCCGGTGATTCCGGGGCGGCTGGCAAGAACGCGGCGATACAGTGCCGGATGGGCCTCAACATAGCGGCGCAGGGGTGGCCGGGGACCGACAAAGCTCATGTCGCCGCGAATAACGTTCCACAATTGCGGAATCTCGTCCAGCCGGGTCCGGCGCAGAAACCGCCCCGTTCGCGTGATGCGTGTGCTTTTGTCGCCGCCGGAAACCCCGGCATTGGCAGCGCCCCGGGCCGGATTCATGGTTCTGAGCTTCACCAGCCAAAACGCCGTTTCGGGGGCGCGCATCCGTTCGGACACATAAAATACCGGGTGGCCATCGATCAGCAGCACCACGGCGACCAGCACCAGCAGGACCGGGGCCAGCACCAGCCCCAGCACCAGCGCCAGTGCCAGATCGAACAGGCGTTTGCCCGGTGTCACGAAGCCCCCCGACATCTGCGCCATTGGCGTATCATTTCATCGGGATTGGAATCCGTGGCGGCAAAGCGGTGCAATTTCCGCAATCGCGATAGGTCCAGCACCACCGAACGCAAAACCTGATCACCCGCACGCCGGGTCTGCCAGGATGCCAGATCACCCGTCGATTTCATCGCTTCCAGCAGATCGGCCATATGGACCGGGACGGCGGCGGCCACGTTCAGAATGCGCGGCACCTCTGCCGCCTGCGCTGCCGCACCGATAAGGGACACCAGCACGCCCGCCAGCGTTTCCGGCCCGATATAGGATCTGAGCGGGGACGTACCATCGGCAAATTCGTCCAGGATCAGAGGTGCCGTGCGGGTGGCGCGGACCGCGTTTCTTGTCAGTTGATCGGCCCCCGCGACATTGCCCAGACGCAAGAGCGTGACATGCGGGGTGGTCCCGGTCTGGCGCGCGCTCCATTCCTGCGCGGCGGTCTCCATGGCCAGTTTCGATCTGCCATAGGGCGAAACCGGCCGGCAATCGGCGGTTTCAGCAATCGGGGCATCGTTGGCTGGTCTGCCATATACGGCGGCAGAGGACGGCAGGAAAACCTGACGCGCCCCAAGTGCCTTGGCCGCGTCAAGCGCCGCCAGCGCGAGGTCCGAATTAACCTTCTGGTTGTCATCTGCAATCTCGGTCACGCCGTTCAGAACGATCAGGGAATCGATGGCGCCGATTTGCCTTGTGACCCGCGCCAATGCGGCCGGTTCCGCGGTTCCGTCCCAGTCGGCCCAGCGTTCGCCGCGCCGCGCCGTACTGCGCCGGGATTGCCGCCAAATCGCCAGATCAAAGCTGCCATGGTGGTCAAAAGCCCGCCCCACCAGCCGCCCTACGCGCCCGGTTGCGCCAAGAATCACACAGTTTCGCGCAATATTGCCTTTGGGCATGGAGTTCGGGGCCGTATTCATTGACGTCGATTCATAGCATAGTATCTTGCATAGCAGGGTGAAATTAAACGGATTTCATCCGATCTGGAGTGGGAAATCGAAATGCGGCGGCGGAAATCTCTTATTGTGGCTTTGTCCGCACTGACCGTGGCGTTGGCGGCCTGCACGCTGCCGCGGGGTGCCGCGCTCAGAACCGAAATCCTGTCTCAGTCCGATATCAAACAGGCGGACATGGCGATTTACGAGGTCAACAGCGCGTTGTTGCCCATCATCGCCGGCTGGCCGCCAACCGACGACATGTACAAAGAGGGCTGGATTTCGCGGCGCAAGGGCCCGACCAGCAAGGTCATCGCGTCGGGCGACCGGCTGAACCTTTCGATCTGGGACAGCAACGACAATTCACTGCTGACTGCGCCCGAGGAAAAACGCGTGGCCATGAACCAGGTGATCGTCCAGCCGGACGGTACCATTTTCGTGCCTTATCTCGACAAGATCTATGTTTCGGGCCTGACGCCGGAAAAGGCCCGCGAGAGCATCCAGAAACAGCTCGAAGGGATCATCGCCTCGGCACAGGTGCAACTGATGCTGGACGCCGGTCGGCGCAATTCCGTCGATCTGGTGGGCGGGGTGGCCAAAGCGGGCAACTATCCCCTGCCCGACCGCGACTTCACGGTGCTGGGGCTGGTCAGCCTTGGCGGCGGCATTCCGAAAACCATGCGCAACCCGCAGGTGCGGCTGGTGCGCGGCGGCAAGGTCTACGCGACTTCGGCCTCGTTGCTTTATGCGCACCCGGCCATGGATACGACCCTGCGGGGGGGCGACAAGGTGATCGTCAGCCAGGACGAGCGCTATTTCATGGCGTTGGGAGCCGCGGAAACCGAGCGGATGGTCTATTTCGACAAAGACAAGGTTTCCGCGCTGGAAGCCATGTCGATGATTGGCGGCATTTCCGACAGTCACGCCAACCCGCAGGGCATTCTGGTGCTGCGGGAATACCCCGACCGGGCGGTGCGCGACGACAATTCCGGCCCGTCCAAGAACCGGACGGTTTTCACGATCGACCTGACCTCGGCGGACGGTCTGTTCAGCGCCGGAGAGTTTCCGATCAAGCCGGGCGATGTGGTGCTGGTTACCGAGAGCGCTGCGACCTCGGTTCAGAAAGTGTTCCAACTGATCGGTACGGTCGTCGGGGTGCGCAACGAAATCAACAAATAGCGCCGAACCGGCGTCTGGCGGCGAAGACCTGTCGGGAACGTGCCGACGTTGCAGGTTCGCGGCTTGGCCGTCGGTTGCGGCAGGTGCCCGTGATGTGCGGGCATCCCAGCGCACGGCGGGCGTTTCAGCGCTGCGCCAATCGCATCACCGACGCCCCGGCCCAACCGGGCGCGCACGGCGAAGAACGGCCATGGCCACGATTCCAAAAATGGCCGATTTGGCCTAATGGATTGAAAAGCATCCCTTATATCGGGGAATGATCCGGAAAACCGGTTTATCGGTTTATCGGTTTACCGGTTTACTGGTTTATCGGTTTACTGGTGTGTTGGTTTTCTGGTCTGCCGGTTTATCGGTTTACTGGTGCGTTGGTTTTCTGGTCCGCCGGATTACTGGTTTACCGGTCAACCGGATGACCGGTCAACCGGATGACCGGTTTAACGGGGTATACCAACGGACCCAAGGACCGACCTTTCTCTATTGAACGGCTCAAGCTTCATGGTGGTTTGAATCCTGTGGTTCGATCCACTGGAATTTTGCCTTTTGGATCAAATGATCATGGCAATTGAATCGTTTGGGCGAATTCCGTGGCGCTTGCCCGGGGGACTCCAATGTCGCGTTTGATCCGTTGGCGGACCCCGAACCTGACCCCCACCGAGCCGTGTGCCGACGGGCCGTGGTGCGGTGAACCGGTGCAAGTGACGGCCACGTTACCCCGGCAAAACCCGTGCGATCCCAACAGATTGCGCCCGCCTCGGCCAATCGCCGTGCCAGAGGTCGACAGTGCGCGGCGGGCTGGCGCCCCTGATCCCGCGCCATCGGCAGGTCTTGAAGGCCGGAATCGCGGCCGATACCCCCACGCGATGTGGTTCGGCTATTCTGGCTGGTGGTATTACTGATTTACGGGTCTGCCGGTCTTCCGGTGCATCGGCCTGCCGGGCTAAGGGAACACCGGATTTTCGATCTGCCAACCTGTTGTTGCGCCGGATTTCCGGTCGACGATGGGCGATCGCACCGCCGGTCCCTTTCGCAATGCCAAATGCGACGATCAAAGACGCCGCACCACCATCGTAGGCCGCACGAGGCCATCGGCGTTCTCAACCAGGCAGCAAACTCGATATTGTTTCCGCACGTCACGAACGCGCCCGCCGCGATCACCGGCCAAGGCCGCCCGGTCGATCCGGGGTGCGCCCCGGCGGGTCCGACCGAGGGCACACCGGTCGATCGCGGCGATGCCGTTTAACAAAAAGGGGCGCCCGTCCGGACGCCCCCCGTCGCGTTGCAATCAGTGGTTTCAGCCACCCAGCGACAAAGCCACAAAGCGGGGTTCGCCCGCGCGGCGCACCAGCAGCAGGATGGATTTCCGCCCGGCTTCGCGCGCCTGATCCAGCCGTTTTTCAAGATCGGCCAGATTTGCGATTTTTTGCTGACCGGCTTCGGTGATCACGTCGCCCGGTCGCAAGCCCTTTTCCCAGGCCTGGCTGGTGTCATCGACGTCGCTGATGGCCACGCCACCGGCATCGGCTTCAAGGCCAAGCTGTTCGCGCAGATCCGCATCCAGCCCCTGAAGCCGCAGCCCCAGCAATTCCTGTTCCCGTGGTTCAGCCGGAGACGCGACCGCAGGGACGATCTGCTCGCCCTCGGCTTCTTCGCGGCGGCCCAGCACGACCTTCAGCGTCTTGGTCGAATCATCCCGGAACACCACGATTCGCACGGTTTTGCCAACCGGCGTCTGGCCGACCATGCGCACCAGTTCGCGAGTATCGGGGACATGCGCGCCGTCAAAGGTGAGGATCACGTCGCCTTGCAGAACCCCGGCGTCTCTGGCCGGGCCTTCGGGCACGTCGGTAACCATCGCGCCGGCGGCCTCGTCCAGATTAAGCGTATCGGCCACATCCTGGGTCACATCCTGAATGCGCACGCCCAGCCAGCCGCGCCGGGTTTCGCCGAATTCGCGCAACTGCTCGATCACGCGGGAAACCACGGCCGAGGACATCGAGAACCCGATCCCGATCGACCCGCCGCCGTTGGGCGACAGGATCGCGGTATTCACGCCGATCACGTCGCCGTCCATGTTGAACAGCGGGCCACCCGAATTGCCGCGGTTGATGGCCGCGTCGGTCTGGAT
>CAZRLO010000063.1:0-16232 GCA_964600965.1 uncultured Rhodobacter sp. | reverse complement strand
CATCAACCTGCTGCGCGAGGGGCTGGATATTCCCGAATGCGGGCTGGTGGCCATTCTGGACGCGGATAAGGAGGGGTTTTTGCGGTCGGAAACCTCGCTGATCCAGACGACCGGGCGGGCGGCGCGGAATGTGGACGGGCGGGTGATCATGTATGCCGACCGCATCACCGGAAGCATGGAGCGGGCGATCAACGAAACCAACCGGCGTCGCGAAAAACAGGCGGCGTATAATACGCTGCATGGGATCACGCCCGAAACGGTCAAAAAGAACGTTTCCGACGTGTTATCAGGGCTTTATGCAGGCGACACCGATCAGGCGCGGGTGACGGCGAAGGTAGAGAAACCTTTGGTCGGCGCCAATCTGTCCGCGCATCTGGAAGGGCTGCGCGCGGCGATGCTGAAAGCGGCGGAGAATTTGGAATTTGAGGAAGCGGCGCGGATCAGGGACGAGGTCAAGCGGCTGGAAGCGGTGGAACTGGCCGTGGCCGACGACCCGCTGGCCCGGCAGGCGGCGGTGGCGGCAGCGGGGGAGGCTGCAGTTAGCGGGCGGTCGATGGCAGGGAAGGCTGGGAGTAGGGCGGGAAAAGGGAAACGGAGGAAGTCTTATTGAGTCTTTCTAACTTGTGCGCCGAATCAATTCGGAAATCCAGAATATCGCAACTGCAACGGGAACAATTGCACCCATGTCCAGTGTGGTAAATTGCCAAAACCTCTTTCGTTTATCTGCGGATACGTCGTCGACTGCAGGATCCAAGTAATCAATCCTTTCCTGTTCATTCTTAAAAAAACCCGCAACTTTACGGGTTGCGTGAAAAGACGGTTTCCACTGCGAAGCATCACCACGGCTTTTGAATTGAACAAATAGCCAAATCAAAGATAAGAACAGCCCCGCGCCCGAAACCCATTCCGGCGAAAGAATGGCGTCGATTGACACAAGAAGACTTGCGCTAAGGGCGCTAAATGCGATGAAGCGGTTCCAGAAAACCGAGTGTTCGGCCAAATGAACGTCTTTGAAATATTGAGCTCTAGCCGCATTGGCCGACTGCGCGGAGTTTGGGAATAGTGTCTCCTTCTCGGCCTGTGATTTTTGCAGCATGACAGAAGCATAATTTTTTTTCAGCGAATACAACATCTTCAATCGCTGCGTGGCGAAAACTGCACCGATCCGATAGTGGACAGGTGGGATAATTGCCAACCTACAGTCGTTGCATCCGCCGGTTGGGTGCGCTGCATGCGCTGCATTCCAAATCCACCCATCAGCGAAAACAAACCGCCTCCACCATATTTATTGGCCCTTAACAATCTACCCCCACCATGCGTTCATGCAAAACCACAACTCTCCGCTTTCGCCCGAGGTCTGGCTGATGGACCTCTTCACCTCCAAGGCCGTGCAGCAGGGCGGCGTGATCCGGCGCAAGGCACGGGATGTTGAGCGGTTTGCGGGGATGGGGCGCTTCATGGCCGAAATCGACCGGCGCGGGTATCGCGTTGCGGAAAATTCGGGCCAGTTCGTCATCTTCTGCAATCGCGCGCCGATCCGATGGTTGACCGCCCCGCCCGGGACGCTTTTCTTCAAAAGAAAGCGCCCCGAAATTCTTTGAGGATTTCGGCATGTCGCATTGACGTCGCAGTGTCTTGACAGCACCGCTTCACACCGGGAGAACGGGAAGTGTAAAGTCGGGCACACCGACCGACGCACCCCTTGACCTTGACCCATCAACAATGGTGATCTTGTCTCGCAACGAACACCTTATGGATGCAAAGGAATTTGCTGTGCGAAATGCGTTGATTGCAACATTGATAAGCGTTTTCATGGCGCAACCCGTCTTTGCCGCCAAGTACCTGTGCGCATTTGAAAGTTATGGCCAGCTTGGCCATACCCAGCGAAATCAGGACGCCGTCGTTGCCTCCTATCTGGGCGAAAAGTTTTTTGCCGACACCGAAAAACGACTGATCCAGCGCGGCTGGGCGGCGGGTTGGGCGACGCCCGACGGCATCGCGGAAATCACCACCGCACCGGAATTCACCGCCTATATCTGGACAAAAACCGCGACCGACAAACAGGGAAGAATCGTCAAAAGTCGCATGTCATATCGCATCTATCAAGACGGTCACACCGTGGCGCATCTGTCTTCGATCACGGGGAATTACGGGACACTCCAGGCGACCGGTACCTGTCGGCAATTGTAGCGCGGCATTCAAAACGCCAATTCCGCCAATCGCCGGAGCGACCGCCTGTCCGCCGCCATTCACGGTTTGAGCGTATAGGTGAATACCGTGTCGCCACTCAATTTTCCCCTATATTCAAGCGCGATGTTCTGCCCGGCGATCAACATGCGGATATCGAGATTTTCCTGCAAGCAAACCCAGATTTCCTTGCCGTAAGTATAGTTGCGACCGATCAGGTCAGCCCCGCGTACATCAATTCTCAAATAGCCCTTGAGAGAGTCCGGCACCCGGCCATCCGATTCGTTGATGACGTTGATCACGATGCTGGTGCAATCCACATCGCATTCGCCGTCCGAACAATCGTCATCGGCCAGCGCTGCACCCGGAAATGACACCAGAAAGACAGCGACCGCCAAAGAGTTCCAATTCCGCATATCCTCTCCAACTCTCCGAAAATATCCATCAAGATGCCCGATATCGGCCTTTCACGCAACCACAGGCTGCCGCGACCCGGGAAGCTCTCGCAAAAGTAACGGGTGGCCATCGGTCCCCCCCCCCACGATCTCCGCCCGATTTGCCCCAAGCGCGCGAAATGGTTACCGTGGGCATAACCGGAGGCCTGCCATGCTGCACAAAACCCTGAAATCCCTCGCCCTTCTTGTCACGCTGTTGCCCGTTTCATCCCATGCCCAGCAAGCCTATCCGCTGGTCTGCCGTGGCGGCGGCGGGATGGAAACGACGGTCATCGCCAATCCCGGCGCCAGCACCGTCAGCCTGAACATCCGCTTTCTGCGTCAGAACGGCGCTGCGCTTTACGGAATCGGCGTTGGCTATTGCGCATGGGAGGATCGGGGGGTTGACGACAACGAGCCCGACCTCATCCTTTATGAAAGCTCAGGTCAGATTTTCATGTTCTGTCAGGGCACTGCGTGCTCGTTCAATTCGGTCGACCAGAACCTGATGCATATCTACCGCATGATCGAATCCGGCGGTGATTTCACCGTGAACGTCTATAACGACGGCGCCGGTTTCATGCGCGTCGTCTCTGTCCAATAATCGCCTCAACAAAGGAACTTGTCATGAAACCGATCCTTTCCGCATTGGCCGGTATTGCCATGCTCGCCACGCCCGCGCTTGCCGACGAGGTTTTCGTCTGCACCGACACCAACACCACGCTGCATTTCGTGCTCTACGAAGACAGCACCGGGCCGCGCGGTGGGCACGTTTACCTGAATAATCTGCAAACGGCCGTTTTGGATACGTGGCGGGTGAACCAGATCACCACGCGCGGTCGGATTGTCGGAAACACCGCGAATACCGAGCTCGTGTTCAATTCCGACCGGCGTGTGGTCTATGTCGAACTGGCCGACAGCAGCGAAGTGGTTTGCAACGCGAATGTTCTGAACTGACCAGACTGTTCGTGACACCCCATCCGGATGAGTCATATGGCTTGGGATGACGGCTGAAAAGCGGATCGGTGTGACCGATGGCGGATATGCACAACCCCAAAACGCGTTGATCCCCAATCCGGCGCCGTTTCGTGACGCTGCGATCCATTCTTCAGCGGATGCCTGTTCCCGATGCTGTTTGAAGGCGCGCGGATGATGGCTCCCTTGGCAAAGATGTCAAACCGCCAGCCCTTTCAGTGCCGCCATCGACGCCGGGATATCGCCGCTGTCGTTCAGTTCCAGCACCAGATGCGGGTTGGCGCGGGTTTCGTCAAGCGCCTGGAATATCCCCGCCCAGTCGATATTGCCGGCGCCGATCGCCCAGTGCCGGTCGGCACGGCCGTCGCAATCCTGCAGGTGAACATGCCCCAGAAACCGCCCGGCGCTACGGATGAAATCCGTTGCCGGAGGTGCGCCCAACATCGTGTGGGCAAAGTGGGCGTGTCCCGTATCCACCGATAATTTGACCGCCTCTGAACCGAAACTCTGCGCCAGAACCAGCCGGTCATTGGGATCGATATCCGCGATATTTTCAATCACGAACGCCACTCCCGCCGTTTCGGCACGTTTGACCGCCGCCGCAAGACAGCCATGCGCCGCTTCGATCTTCTGATCCCGTGCGCGGGGCCGCAGGTCGATATTGTGGAAGTCCCAGGTCCGATAGGGCGAGTGGATCACGATCTGCCGCGCGTCCAAGGCAACCGCGACATCCACCGTCTGATCCATGCGCCGCGCGACAACGGCCTGAATATCCGGGTCGCGAGCATCCATCTCAAATCCCCGAAAGGGCCCGTGAATGCCCAGCCGCCCCGCGAATCCGTCCAGCATTCTTTTCGCTTGCGCCGCCAATCCCTGCCAATCGCCGTCAAGAATGCTGGCAAAGCAGAAATCCTGCAACTCAAGATCTCGCATTCCCTCCAGCAGCCAGGGTTTCAGGCGGGGCAAATCCAGCAGGCTGATCGCGGCGCCAACGCGAGGTTGTTGATATTCCATGACTGCCCCCATCTGAACCGACGCGAAGTTTGCGCAAACGGCGCGCTGCGGGCAAGGGTGTCCGAAAAAAAAGGCGCGCCCGACAAGGGCACGCCTGAATTTGAGGTATGCCGACGCCGGGTCAGGTCGGATTGTCCACCCGGACGGTCGTGCGCACCTTGCCCGTCACCGGTTCGGACCAGCGCAGGTTGACCCCCGAACCCGTCGTCCCCTGATTGGATTGCGCGTAGGGCATAGTGAAAACTCCAGTGCCGCCCGCGCCTTTGATCTGCCCCTCGGGCAAGGCCGCGATCACCCGGCGGACACGCCCGCCAAACGGCAGGAAGCGCGCGAAGTCCGTGTTCCAGACGTCGGTCGCCACGATTTCCTGCATCGTCACCGTCACCGGATTATACGTCCTGTCGTCCACCGCGTTGTAGGTGTTGCCCTGCCAGATCACGTTGCGGAAAGTATTGGTGTCCAGCGCAGCAATGGAGGTATCGACACCCTCGACCCGCACCAGCGAACCGCCGCCGACATGTTTGAATATGTTGCCCGAAACGTTCAGCCCGTTGATGGTATGCCCGGTACCGTGCGGCTTGATGCGAATGAACTCGAACCACGAGGCCGAGCCGCCGGACATGAAGATATTCCCGACGATGGTCAGCCCGCCAAACGAAAACGTGCCGGCCCCGTCGGGCGTGGCATCGTGTTCATTGGCCCAATCGATCGAAGCATTGTCGATGTAGTTGCCGCTGACCACGATCTTGCAGTTGCTTGACGTCAGAACGATGCCTGCCGTTCGCTGCCCGGCGGTGGCATTGTCGCCCTGAAAGAAATGGTTGCCTTCGATCAGATGCCCGGTACCACCGACGATACCGAAATGCCGGAAACGAACTGCCCGGTTATTGCGGATCTTTGCGTCGTTCGCATTGGTGTTGAACGCGATGGTGACCCGGTTTTGCGCATCCAGTGCCTGTTCGTTTGACAGGAACTGATTGCGGTCCAGTTGCATCCCCGAACAGGCCGTCCCGACCGAGGTGATGCCACGATCCTTGGGTTTGGTGAAAAAACAATCCTTGATCTGAAAGATCAAACCTGCCTCGGGCAACATCAGCCCGCTACAGGTCCCCTCGCACAGAAACTCCAAATCCTCGATCACGAAGCGCTGCAAGGAAACGAAGCCCCCGAAATCGAGCAGGTATTTGAACCGCGTGAACGTGTAATTCTGCTGCACCGGGGCGGCATAAAGCGGCTGGCTCAGCGTGATCGTGCCAGCCGCCACATTGGTCGAGCGCACGTAAACCTCGCGCCCGACCCCGGTTCCGGTAACCAGCGAACCGGGCGGGATTTGCGACACATTCGCGACATTGCTCAAGACATTCGGTGAGGCCGCCGAATAGTCCGCAAGTGAACTGAAGGTCTCGGAGTCCCAATTGATGCTGCTGTCGGGCTCTACCTGGCCGTTGCGCAACACCCGGCGATTGGCAAAGGTGTCCAGATTGCCGACGGCCGCGTGAACGTCCAGAGGCGCGGTCAGTTTTACCCGCCGCCCGCCCATATCCAGGCTTTCGTGGTCGGAAAAATTGAACAATGCCTGCAAGGCCTTTTTCAGGGCAAGTTCCTCGTCACCGAAGGCTTCGACATAGGTCGGCAGATCAAAATTGCGGTTGAGCGACAGGCGCTTGTCGGCGGGCATGGTAACCGTACCGGCGAACCGGACGCGCGACCCGAACGTAACGCTGGCGGCCAGATGATAGGTACCCTCAGACACCAGGACCGTACGCCCGGCGGCGGCGGCGTCGGCGGCGTCGAACGCGGCGCTGTCATCCGTCACGCCGTCACCGGTTGCACCGAAATCCCGCACGTCGACCCAATCCATCAGTTTACGGTGAAAGACGTCGGTGGCATCTTCGATGCGAATATCGTCGATGCGCACGACGCCACCGTTGGCCCCCGTCAGATCAAGACCGAAATGGCCATAGGTCGGGACCGTCCCCCACACCATATCAACGCCGGTGCGCTGGCCGGCACCGATGATGGCCCAGACTTCAACCACTTCGCCATATGCGGTCAGCGCCACCGAGGTCCCGGTCTCGACCAGTCCGGCAACATGGGTGCCAAAGGCGTCGCCCGCCCAGGCCGCAATGCGCACCGATGGCAAATTGCCGCTGATCGCTTTCAGTCGCGCGGTAACTTTCAGATAGCATCCGGGCAGGATCGGTGTTTGTCCCATATGCCGGACCTTCTGGGTGGCGGCATCCTTCAGCAATTCTAGGCAATTGCCGAAATCGGCATCCGCCGGAACAATGACCGCGTTCGCCGAACCGTCGTAGGTGGTCGAACCCGGGGTGCCGTCCTGGTTTGACCACACTGTCAGCCCGTCGCCGAAAGCAGGCGGCATCAGGGTTACGCCGTCGGTAATAACCTTGTTCATCAACAATTTCCTTCTTTGGTTCAAACAGATAAACGACCCAAGGCCGCGCCTTGCAGACCGCGAAAGCCGGTCTTCGGCATCAAATAATCTCGTGTTGGAAATCCGGTCCGCCCGACCGGTTGCCGGTCCCTTAACAAAAACCGGTAAATTCGCGGTTAATGCGAACGGTATCGCACGATTGACACGTCGCCCTGGAATGACGATCCTGCGGGCCGTTCATGGTCAGGAGAACTACATGCTATCCCTGTTGAAATTCGTCCATTTTCTAAGCCTCGCGGCCGGGATCGGGATTGGCATCGCCAACATGGTGCTGGGCATTCGCGCGGCCGCCGCCGAAGGTCCGGTCATGGGTGCCCTGCGCTCGGCTCAGGGTGTTTTGAGCAAGATCGCGCTGGCGGCAATCGTTTTGCTGTGGATCACCGGTTTCTGGATGTGGCAGGCCTTTTATGGCGGCGATGCCAGCGCCTTGTTCACGGCGAAAATCGCAGCCGTCATCGTGTTGACCGGGCTTTCCGTCGATCTCAACCGGCGCGGCGTACGGGCGGCCAAAGGCGGTACGCCGATGGACCCGGCCTACGCCAAACGCGCGGGCATGATCATGGGATTGATGTCGATCAGTGCGGTTGGTCTGGCGATTCTCAACTTCGGCTGACGCGCCTTCAGGCCGAAATCTCGTCCGCCGGCAAAATCCGCACGCCGCTGATCTGCCAGCCGTCCTTGGTTGCGTGCATCGCATATTCGGCGATGAAATAAGCCCCGCCAGCGTCTTCAAGCAGCACGCGCTGTACCGGTTGACCGCCGAAATCCGCGAGATCCAGAAACTCGACCCGCGACGCGCGCCACACCATCGGATAGCCGTTACGCACCATCTGCCCAAACCGTTCCGGGGTGCCGAACATTTCGCGGATCATCGGCGACGCGAACGTGAAAGCGGTGACAAAATCATCCTTGAGAAAGGCGTCGATCTGCGCCGATATCACGGCTTCGATGTCGGGATTGCGCGGCTCCTGGGCCGGGACCGGTCCCGTCAGGCCAAGGGCCAGAACGAGGGCTAGCAAGTATTTCATGGCGTCGTCCTCCTGCCCTCTATGGTAGGAAATCGGGCCGCCAGTTCAAATCACTTTATGACGAGGCCGCTGCAACAAGTGCGCCCGACAGCCCCTTTTCGATCAGAGCGATCGTTTCGGCAATGCCGTATAATGCAATGAATCCACCAAATCGCGGCCCCTGCGATGCCCCCAACAGAACCTCGTAAATCGCCTTGAACCAGTCCCGCAATGGCTCAAACCCGTGGTCCTTGCCGACCGCGAAAACAAGCGTTTGCAGCGCTTCTGCCCCGGTTTCACCTTCCCACAGCCGCAACCGTCGGGCCAGATCGGCAAGTGCCGCGTGCTCGCGGTCATCTGGGGCGCGAAAGGCGCGTGCCGGAGCCACGAAGTCGTTGAAATACCGCACCGCAAATCCGGCGGCGGCGTCCAGATCGGGATGGGTTTCGGGCGAAGTCTCCGGCGCATAACGGCGGATAAACCCCCAAAGCTGCTCTTTTTGCTGCGCGGACGCCACCGACGCCAGATTGAGCAACATCGCAAAAGGCACCGCCAGATTGGATTCGGGCGGCTGGCCGTTGTGAATATGCCAGACCGGATTTCCAAGACGCGCGTCGTCTTCCTGCCCGGAAAAACTGCGCAAATGCTGGTGATATTCGTCGACCGTCTTGGGGATCACGTCGAAAAACAGCCGCTTGGCGGATTTCGGTTTCTGATACATGAACAGGCTCAGGCTTTCGGGTGCGGCATAGGTCAGCCATTCCTCCATCGAAATCCCGTTGCCCTTGGATTTGCTGATTTTCTGTCCCGACTCGTCGTTGAACAGCTCGTAAGTCAGTGTTTCCGGCGGCGGACATCCCAGCGCTCGGCAAATTCGCGATGCCTGGGTGACGCTGTCGATCAGATCCTTGCCCGACATTTCGTAGTCCACGCCCAAAGCGGCCCAGCGCATGGCCCAGTCGGGTTTCCATTGCATTTTCACGTGGCCGCCGGTGACCGGAACTTCGACACGCTCGCCATCGGGTTCCTGATACACAATCGTGCCTTTCGCCACGTTCCGCTCCAGCGTCGGCACCTGAAGGACATGGCCGGTCTTGGGCGAAACCGGCAAAAACGGTGAATATGTCCCGCGCCGCTCGGGGCCGAGCGTCGGCAGCATGATTTCCAGGATTTTTTCGTATCGCTGAAGCGCGACGATCAGCATTTCGTCAAATCGCCCGGATTTGTAGTATTCCGTCGAACTGGCGAATTCATAGTCAAAACCGAAATCATCCAGAAACGCATTCAGGCGGGCGTTATTGTGTGCACCGAAACTGTCATGGGTTCCAAACGGATCGCGCACGCGGGTCAGCGGCAGGTTCAGGTCCGCGGCCATCGCATCGCGGTTCGGAACATTGCCCGGCACCTTGCGCAGGCCATCCATGTCGTCGGAAAAACAGATCAACTTGGTCGGTATGTCGCAGAGAGTTTCGAAGGCGCGGCGCACCATCGTCGTGCGCGCCACCTCGCCAAAGGTGCCGATATGCGGCAAACCGGACGGGCCATAGCCGGTTTCAAACAGCACATACCCCTTTTTCGGGGCAGCTTTTTCCACGCGCTTCAGCAGTTTGCGGGCCTCTTCGAACGGCCACGCCCTGGACTTCATCGCAATTTCGCGCAGGTCGGACATCGGAAATTCCATGCGTTTCGGATCGGCCCCGCGGAATTCGGGGCAATGCGCCAGCTTCCTATTGCTCCTGCCCGCCAGCGTCAATAATCTGAGATGGATAAACCCCCTGCCCAAGGCCTCTTTAGCACATGACCGATAATGCCCCCGCTTCGCTGACCGCACAGGACGCACTTGTCGCCGTCATGGTTGCCGTTTCGATTTCCGACGAAAGAATCAAGACGTCCGAACTGCTCACGATCGAGCGGATCGTGAACCATCTTCCGGTATTCGCGAATTACGACGCCGACCGGATCAAGACGACGTCCCAGACCGTCTTCGACCTGTTCGAGGAAGAGGACGGTCTTGACGCCCTTTTTGGCCTGCTGCGCGACGGCCTGCCCGAGCGGCTGTTTGAAACCGCTTATGCACTGGCCTGCGACGTCGCCGCGGCCGACGGGCGCTTGCAGGAAACCGAACTGCGTTTTCTGGAAGAAATCCGCTGGGAACTGAACATCGATCGCCTGCACGGTGCCGCAATCGAGCGCGGCGCAAGGGCGCGGCATATGGTGGTTTAGAATTCGATCGGCACCAGCACCTCGGGCTCCCGGACATCGACACCGGGCAATGCGCCCGAAAGGACTTTGGCCGATTGTGCCAGCAGCGGGAAGGTGCGGTAATGGCACGGGATCACGGTTTTGAAGGCGAAAAACCGTTTTGCGGCAAAGCCCGCGCGCTTCATGTCCATGGTGAAATGCCCCCCCGCACACAGAATGCCAATATCGGGCGCATGCAGTTCATTGAACAGCTCCATGTCCGCCATGACATCGGTGTCGCCGCTGAAATAGATGGTGTGGCCTTCGCCCGCGATCATGAAACCCGCCTCGGCCCCCGCATAGGCAGGCCCACCCGCCGCATCCAGAACCGAAGAGGAATGGACCGCGTTGACCATCGTCACCGACACATCGCCCAGCGCCACGGTGCCGCCCTTGTTCATCCCGATGACCCGCGCAGCGCGCGTATTTTCCCACCAGTTCATCAGATCGTATATCCCGACCAACGGCGCGCCGGTTTCCTTTGATATTTCAAGGGCCTCGCCGGAATGATCACCGTGCCCGTGGCTGACCAGAATATGTGATGCGCCCGCAATCGCTTCGGCACGTCGTGGTTCGGGGAACATCGGGTTGCCTTTCAGCCACGGATCGACCAGCAGCATCTGATCGCCGATTTCGATGCGAAAGCCGGAGTGGCCCAGCCATGTGATTTTCATGATCGCCCCCTTTTCCTCGGGAAAATTAGACCGACAACCCCCGGAACGCGAGGGGCCCGCGCCATGAAATGACCGGAGCCTTCGGCGAGAGTATTTGGAGAACAATGAAAGCGGCCTGTCAACCGGGGCACTGCCTTGCAGCCCGCGCAAAGCAGCGGTAAACGGGCGTTCGGACGAACCAGGGATGAATGCCATGTCGATAGATCGCGAAACCGCCCGCAAAGTCGCGCAACTGGCGCGGATCGCGGTGGCCGAGGATGAGCTCGAGCAACTGGCGGGCGAGTTGAGCAATATTCTGGGGTTCATGGAGCAGTTGAACGAGGTGGACGTTCAGGGCGTCGAACCGATGACCTCGGTAACACCGATGGCCTTGAAACGCCGCGAGGACGTGGTCAGCGACGGCGGATATGCCGACCGGATTCTGGCCAACGCGCCCGATGCGCGCGAGGGATTTTTTGCCGTGCCGAAAGTGGTGGAGTAATCGACATGTCCGGTTTGAACGAACTCACGATCGCCGGCGCGCGGGATGCCATGCGTTCCGGTGAACTGCGTTCCAGCGAAATCACCGAGGCGTGCATCGCCGCAAGTGATTCGGCCGCTGTCTTGAATGCTGTCTCGACGAAGTGCTTTGAAAGCGCGCGCGAAAGCGCCAAAGCGGCGGATACGCGCATTGCCGCAGGCGATGCGCCGGATCTGTGCGGAATACCGCTTGGCATCAAGGATCTGTTCTGCACCCAAGGCGTGGCTTCGCAGGCGGCATCGAATATTCTGAGCGGATTCAAACCCGAATACGATAGCTCGATCACCCGGGGGTTTCGCGAGCAGGGCGCGGTGATGCTGGGCAAGCTCAACATGGACGAGTTCGCGATGGGTTCGTCCAACGAGACTTCGGCCTATGGTAACGTCATCAGCCCGTGGCGTCGCGCCGGTTCCGACGCGGCGTTGACGCCCGGTGGCTCGTCCGGGGGTTCCGCCGCCGCTGTTGCCGCCGATCTGTGTCTGGCGGCGACCGGCACCGATACCGGCGGCTCGATCCGGCAGCCGGCGGCATTTACCGGTATCGTTGGCGTCAAACCCACCTATGGCCGCTGCTCGCGCTGGGGCATTATCGCTTTTGCCTCGTCGCTGGATCAGGCCGGGCCGATGACGAAATCGGTGCGGGACGCTGCGATCATGCTGGGCGCGATGTGTGGACACGACCCAAAGGACAGCACGTCCGCCGACATTCCTGTGCCCGATTTCGAGGCGGCATTATCCGGGGACATTCGTGGGAAAAAGATAGGAATTCCAAAGGAATACCGGTTGGACGGCATGCCGGAAGCGATTGAAAAACTGTGGGCCGACGGGGCCGAAATGCTGCGCGACGCGGGGGCGGAAATCGTGGATGTCAGCCTGCCTCATACCCGGTACGCGCTGCCCGCCTATTATGTCATCGCCCCGGCCGAAGCATCGTCGAACCTCGCACGGTATGACGGTGTTCGCTACGGTCGGCGTGCGGCGCTGTTGCCGGGCGACGGGATCACGGAAATGTACGAACGGACCCGCGCCGAAGGCTTCGGCCCCGAGGTGCAGCGCCGGATCATGATCGGCACCTACGTATTGTCCGCCGGGTTTTACGACGCATATTACCGCCGCGCCCAGCGCGTGCGCACCCTGATCAAGCAGGATTTCGACCAGGTTTTCGCCAGTGGAGTCGAGGCGATCCTGACACCCGCCACCCCGTCGGCGGCTTTCGGACTGGGCGAAATGGCCAATGTCGACCCGGTGAAAATGTACCTTAACGACGTCTTCACCGTCACCGTGAACCTTGCGGGACTGCCGGGAATATCGGTGCCCGCAGGGCTGGACGCCGACGGCCTGCCACTGGGGCTGCAACTGATCGGCCGCCCCTGGGCCGAGGCCGATCTGCTGAATTCCGCTTATGCGCTGGAACGTGCGGCGGGATTTGTTTCAAAACCGAACAAATGGTGGTAAGAGACTGAATTCGAATGGTTCTGACAAAGGTTTGACGATGCGTTTTGTTCTGACGATGGTGGTTTTTGCGGCGCTGGCAGCGTGTACCTCGGTTACGCCGGACGATGGTGCCGTGGTGGAACGGCTGAGTATCGGTGACGAAACGTTGATCGAGGACACGACCGAAGTCAGTGAAACAGCCCCCCGGGACGCGGCCACGACCGACGGCGCCGTGTTGAACGACAATCCCGATATTTCGGATACGCAGGATTTCGGTGCCGTGAGCGAACGTTCGTCCATCGAAGACGACAAGGCGCGGCTTGAGGCCCAGCGACAGCAATTCGCCATCGTCGAAGAAACCGCGCTTCCAACCCGGGAAGCCCAAGAGGCGAATGTTGTGGATTACGCGCTGAACACCACCAATGATGTGGGCGAGAAGCGCTACAAGCGTCCCGGCCTTCTGGGCGGAGCGCTACAAAAACGCAACTGCAAGAAGTATCGGGTTCCGGACGAGGCACAGGCCGCGTTTCTGAATTCCGGCGGACCCAAGCGCGATGTGCGCGGCCTTGACCCGGACGGCGACGGATTTGCCTGCGACTGGACGCCCTACGCCTATCGCAAATTGCTGGAATAACCTCATTGTGGCACCAACCGCCCGCCCCTCGCCAAATTTCGGGCCACGGCGGCACGGGCGCGGGCCGGATATGGTGGTTCTGCACCACACCGCGATGCAGACCTGTGATGCGGCGCTCCGCCGGCTGCGCGATCCTGCAAGCGAAGTATCGTCACATTATCTGATCGGTGAACCCGGCGAGGTTTTCGCGCTGGTGGACGAAGAGAATCGCGCCTGGCACGCGGGCGCGGGGCGCTGGGGTGGCGTCAGCGACGTCAATTCGCATTCGGTCGGGATCGAAATTGCGAATTCCGGACCGCTGGAGGGTTGGCCACCCTACCCTGAACCGCAGATGGCCGCGCTCGTGACCTTGCTGGGCGACATACTGGCACGGCACGAAATCCGTGCCGAACGCGTGATCGCACATTCCGACATGGCGCCGGCGCGAAAATCCGACCCGGGGCCAAAATTCGACTGGCGGCGGCTGGCGCGGGCCGGGCTGGCGGTCTGGCCCGATGACGGCTCGCCCATCCGGCCGGATCAGGCGGCGTTTTCGCGATGCTGCGCGGGTATTGGTTATGACCTCTCCGTCGGAGATGAATTGGTGCTTGCCGCCTTTCGGCTGAGGTTCCACCCCCAGGCCACGGGACCGTTGAACGCTGGCGATATGGCGCTGGCCGTGCAGGCCGAACGCAGCTTCCCGGTTGACGTGGCCTTTGCCGATCCCTAGTTCTGCGGCGCGCGGATGGCCGGATGGCCGCGTTCCGGACCCGGTTCGGGGCGAGGAAAGTCCGGACTCCATGAAGAAAGGGCGCCGGGTAACCCCCGGCCGGGGCAACCCGAGGGAAAGCGCCACAGAGAACAGACTGCCCTGCGTGCAGGGTAACGGTGAAAAGGTGGGGTAAGAGCCCACCGGGGAACTGGCAACAGGGCCCGCATGGCAAGCCCCGCCCGGAGCAATGCCAAATAGGGGCCTCGCGGCGTTCGCGCCACGGCTTCTTCTGCCCGGAGGCCCGGGTCGGCAGCTAGATCCCGGTGGTAACACCGGGGCCAGAGGAATGGTCATCAGACCCCGGACCACGGTCCTGGGCGAACAGAATCCGGCTTACAGGCCATCCGCGCAATCATGAATGTTTCCGAACAAAGCAGGTTCCTGCGTCGGCGGGTAATCTTGACAGTAGGTGCGAGTTCACGCAGACTCCTTCCATCCTGCCCGGCAACGCGCTGGGCATACAAATGGCGAAAACATACCTAGGTTCCGATCATGGCATTACTTATTAACAAACCGGTAGCCGTCGGCCTGATCGCGGCGCTCGTTGGCATCGGGTCAGGCGGGCCACTGCTGGCCGATCATCATCCCTATTATTTTGTCGGGGTCAGCAACAACAAGCACGCGCTTTACGTGAATCCCGGCTGCGGGCACGGGATCGATTGCGGCGAATGGGGCAATTTCTGCGGCGCGCAATTCTATTCCTCGCAATCAAGCCTCGATGCGGGCCACAACGTCATCAACCAGGGTGAAAATATCTATATCCGCGAGAATTCAAGCCCTTATGACGTCGTATGCACGGTGGAGCCGAAATAGCACCGGGTCGGGGTTTCCCTCACTGCCACGATACAGGATATCCACGCGTTTGAGGTTGACTCGACGTGCAGAACGGTTACATGGCGGACTTCAGTTTTAGCGGTGGCAAATCGTCGCCCGGCGGGCATCCGCGACGAGGAGAAATAACATGGCCAAGCCAACCACGATCAAGATCCGCCTGAATTCAACCGCGGATACCGGCCACTTCTATGTGACCAAGAAAAACGCCCGGACCATGACCGAAAAGATGGTGGTCAAAAAATACGACCCGGTCGCGCGCAAACATGTCGAATACAAAGAAGGCAAGATCAAGTAACGCATGACCTGATCTGTATGCTGTAAGGGCGGCCCGGAATGGCCGCCTTTTTTGTGTCCGTTGCGTACCGGACCGGGCCGATTTGTGTTGCAACTGCCACTCGTGTTAAACGTTCCGGATGATGCGACGCCGAGAATTCATTGCGACCGGACTGGCGGCAACCCATGCCTTGACCGGATCGCGCGAGGCGCACGCCGCATTGCCGGAAAAATGGTACGTCCCTGCGGAAGACCGCCGCCACGCCCGCACTTTCATGCAATGGCCTGTCAGCCGACGGGTATATTCAAGCCGCTCCTTTCTTGACCAGACCCAAAATACGGTCGCTGAAATCGCCAATACCATCGTTGCGTTCGAGCCGGTCGCGATGCTGGCCGCCAAGGCGGACCATGCGGGCGCGCGAAAAAAGCTCGCCGCGAATGTAGAGCTTTGGGACGTCCCGACCGAAGATCTGTGGTGCCGTGACAGCGGCCCGATTTTTGCTATTGGCCCCGACGGAAAACTGGCGGTCAGCCTGATCCGGTTCAACGGGTGGGGCCGAAAACAGGTCCACCGAAGGGACGGCGAGATTGCAAAGAGCCTGGCCGAGCGGTTGGACCTGCCGCTTTTTGACAGCGGCCTTCTTGGCGAAGGGGGCGGCGTTGAACACGACGGCCACGGTTCGTTGATCGCCCACGAAAGTTCCTGGGTAAACCCGAACCGCAATCCCGGAATGAACAAAAAAGAGATCGGTACCCGGCTGCTGGCCGCCTATGGTGCCGAGCGAATTGTCTGGTCAAAG
>CAZRLO010000062.1:0-16335 GCA_964600965.1 uncultured Rhodobacter sp. | reverse complement strand
CAAAACCCGTGTCAGAAATCTTGCGTTTCGATCTGGTGCGGGTCGACAAATATGGCGGTGCAGTGATCGCCGGGAAATCGACGCCGGGGCGGAAGGTGACGGTTCGGGTCGATGGCGTGGCGATCGCCGAGGTTGAGGCCGATGCGCGCGGCGCGTTCGTTGCGCTGTTCGATCTGCCGGATTCCGCCGTGCCCCAGCTATTGACTCTGCACGGCCCTGGCGGGGCCAGCAGCGACCGGGTGATCGTGATGGGGCGCGATGTCGTCGAACCCGCACAATCCACCGAAACACCGGATGCGCCCGACGCCCCAACACCCGCCAGTTCGCCGCCGCCGGCGGTAATCATCGCAAGCGACGACGGTATCAAGGTGGTACAGTCCGCCATCGACGAGGAAACGCCGCCCGAGGCGGTGGCCAGCATCTCGCTTGACCTTATTTCCTATGACGAACAGGGCGAAGTGGTGCTGACCGGACGCTCGGCACCCGACCGGCATGTCCGCGTCTATGTGGACGACCGCCCGATCAAGACCGGGCAGGTGGCGGGCGACGGGTCCTGGCAACTGACCCTGCACGAGGTCGATGCGGGCCGCTATACGCTGCGGGTGGACGAACTGGATGCCAGCGGTCAGGTGACCTCGCGCGTGGAAACCCCGTTTCAAAAGGAATTCAGCGAAGACGTGCGCCGCGTCACCAGCAACGGCGGCCTGGACGAGGCGACCGGCGGCAGCCGATTGCCGAAAATAGAAAAGATCACGATTCAGCCCGGCGCAACCCTATGGGCGCTGGCCAAGGCCAATTACGGCGAAGGAAATCTCTATATGCAGATATTCGACGCCAACCGTGATTTCATCAAGGATCCGAACCTGATCTATCCCGGCCAGATTTTCACGATTCCCGAATAGCGGCACTGGTTATCCCGGCATGCACATCCTATCTAGGGGGTCGAACGCGATATTCGGGTCCCTCAGTAAGCGCCGTACCATTCACCCAAGAAACTCAATTGTCGTGATAATTTGATCCATAATGCAAAAATCCAGTGGATCGGACCATAGGATTCGAACCACAAGGGGGGTCAGGAGACGGGCATGAGCAACGGGGAATCCCTCGCGCAGCACGAACAGCAGAGCGGATTCCGCACGATCCGCAAAGTGCTGCCATATCTGTGGCCGCGGGATCATCCGTGGGTAAAGACGCGGGTCGTGGTCGCGCTGCTGTTTTTGGCGTTGTCCAAGGTCATTTCGGTGGCGACTCCGTTTTTCTACAAGGGTGCGGTCGACGCGCTGGCACCGGCCGGCGGGGCCGAGGTGGCGGTATTCACGCTGGTCGCGGGGGCGGTCGGGCTGACGGTCGCCTACGGGGTCGCCCGCCTGATGAATGTCGGCTTTCAGCAATTGCGCGACGCCGTTTTTGCGATGGTCGGCCAGCGGGCGCTGCGGTTGCTGGCGCTTGAAACCTTTCGCCACATGCACGCGCTGAGCCTGCGCTATCACATCACGCGCAAGACCGGCGGGTTGAGCCGGATCATCGAACGCGGCGTCAAAGGCGTGGAATTTCTTCTGCGTTTCATGCTGTTCTCGATCGGCCCGCTGATCCTGGAACTGGCCTTTATCGCGGTGATCCTGTTCGTTGTTTTCGATGCCAGATATCTGGCAATCGTGGTGGCGACGATCGGGCTCTATATCTGGTTTACCTTTCGCGTGACCGAGTGGCGGGTGAAAATCCGCAAGGAAATGAATGATCAGGACACCGATGCCAATCAGAAAGCCATCGACAGTCTGCTGAATTTCGAGACCGTCAAGTATTTCAGCGCCGAGGAGCGCGAGGCGCTGCGGTACGACGAGTCGATGCGCGGCTATGCCGCGGCCGCGCTCAAGACCTCGTATTCGCTGGCGTTTCTCAATTTCGGCCAGTCGGTTCTGATCACGACGGGGCTGGTCGGGGTGATGGTGTTGGCGGCGCTGGGCGTTCAGAACGGTGATCTGACGGTCGGCGATTTCGTCATGGTCAACGCCTATATGATCCAGATCACGTTGCCGCTGAATTTTCTGGGCACGGTCTATCGCGAAATCCGGCAATCCCTGGTCGACATGGGTGAAATGTTCGATCTGCTGGAACAACCCGCCGAGGTGACGGACAAACCCGGCGCCGGGGACCTGCGCGTGCGCGGCGGACAGGTCGAATTTGATCAGGTCGATTTTGCCTATGACACGGAACGTGGGATTCTGCACGGATTTGACCTGAAAATCGATGCCGGCAAGACGGTGGCGATTGTCGGGCCTTCGGGTAGCGGCAAATCCACCATCGGGCGCCTGTTGTTCCGGTTCTATGATGTGGCGGCGGGGGCGCTGCGGATCGATGGACAGGATTTGCGAGACATCACGCAGGAAAGCCTGCACCACGAGATCGGCATCGTGCCACAGGATACGGTCCTGTTCAACGATACCATTGGCTACAACATCCGCTACGGTCGCCCCGATGCGTCCGAGGCCGAAGTGATCGAAGCGGCAAAGGCCGCGAAAATCCACGATTTCGTGTCGCAGTTGCCCGACGGTTACAAGACGACCGTAGGCGAACGCGGTTTGAAATTGTCAGGCGGCGAAAAACAGCGGGTCGGCATCGCGCGGACGCTGTTGAAAAACCCACCGATTCTGTTGCTGGACGAGGCGACCTCGTCGCTGGACACCGAAACCGAGCGGGACATTCAGGAAAGCCTGCGCCGCATGGGCGAGGGGCGCACCGTGATCACCATCGCACACCGCCTTTCCACCGTGGTCGAAAGCGACCTGATCGTGGTGCTGGAAGAGGGGCGGATCATCGAGCAGGGCACGCACGAGGCGCTGCTGGATCGCGCGGGCCGGTACAGCAAGATGTGGCATCGCCAGCTTGCAGACCAGGAAACCGCAGACGTCACCGCCGCGTGAATTCGCGCGCGCGAATGCAGGCATCAGGCGGGATCGCCGGCGCGTAAATCGGGCACGGGCAGGGACGCAGGACCGGTGGCTTCGCCGACCCTGCGAATTGGCGTTAACCTTCGTAAATTGCGTAAGACGATGATTGTCAACGGAAAATCATGTGATTCCTGGCCGCTCGTCTAGACGGTTAGACGGCCGGACGGCTAATCGGCCAGACGGCTAGACGGCTAAACGAGCGGCCAGACGGCCGGACGGGTTGACAGCCAGACGCCTGAACGGCCAAGCGGTCAGACGGGTTGACCATGGATGACGCACGCGATGCCTGTCCGGGCAAAGCCCGCCCGCCCGATCCGCCGGATCCGGCGCGTTGCTGGGTCGGGGCCGGTCGGCGCGCGAAATCCATCGCGGGGCGGCATCATCGTCTGCTTGCCTCTGCCGGTCGTCGAATTTGTGCCGTCAGGCGCCGGTTGCCCGGGTTTGGATTTCCGTCCCGCACGTTGGCGCCTGCCGCGCACTGACCCGACGCCCCCAACGCCCCCGACGCTAAGGCCCGCCCGTGGCCGCTGCGACCGCGCTATTCCGCCGCGCGCAGCCCGTCGCCTTCGGGCACCACGTCCCCGATCAGAGGGGCGAACATGCCGTCGTCCCAAGTCAGTTCCGGCGGCGCCGTTTGCCGTGACAACCGGCCAAGCGCAAGGTCCCGTGCCTCGCGGCTGCCGCTGCCCGCCGCAAGCACGCGCAACCGCGTGAACGAGCGGTAGGCGCCCGCCGCGATCCAGACCCTCAGCGCCAGAAGCGAGGGCGTGAACAGCAGCGTCAGCACCGTCGCAATGCCCAGCCCGAACACCACCGCGGTTGCCAGTTGCTTCCACCACAGCGCGGTCGGCGCATCGATGGAATAGCCGCCGTTGATGAAATCGACCGACAGGCCGAACATCATCGGTGTCAGCCCCGCCATGGTCGTGACCGTTGTCAGGATCACCGGGCGGATGCGTGCCTCGACCGTGCGGGTGATCGCTTCGAGCCGGGGCATATAGGCGGAATATTCCTGATAGGTATCGATCAGCACGATGTTGTTGTTCACCACGATCCCCGCCAGTGCCACGATGCCGGTACCCGTCATGATGACCGAGAACGCCTGTCCCATCACCAGCATTCCGATCAAGACCCCGGTCGTGGACAGAACCACCGCCAGCAGCACCAGAACCGAGTTGTAGACCGAATTGAACTGGGCCAGCAGAATGACGAACATCAACCCCAGCGCGCCGATGAAAGCCTGGCCAAGAAACGCCATGCTTTCGGTCTGTTCCTCCTGATCGCCGACCCAGCTATAGGCCACGCTTGCGGGCAGGGGCTGGTCGTCTTCCAGCCATGTGGTCAAAAGGGCAATCCGCTCGGCAGGGGTAATCGGTTCGCCCGCGTCGTTGCTCAGCCCCTCGGTCAGGTCGGCCTTGACCTGAAACGTGCGTTCGGTATCCACCCGGTCGATCTGCCCAAGGCTCTGCACCGGTTTTCGCGATATGAAATTCGACATCGGAATGAGCCCGTCGCGCGTGCGAACCCGCAGGGTGTCCAGCGTGGACAGCAGCCGGTCCTCTGCGGGCAGGCGAACTCGGATGTCGATCTCTTCATCCGAACTGTCCACCCGCATCGTGTCCAGCAGCAGCCCGCGCGTCACCAGTTGGACCATCGCGCCCACGGTCACTACGTCGGCCCCGAACCGCCCGGCTTTTTCGACATCGACGTCGATCTGCCAGTCGATGCCGGGCAGGGGGCGGGTGTCGTCGATGCGGATCAGCCCGTCGGTGTCCTGAAACTTGCGACTGACGATGCCGGCGGCGGCCAGCAGGTCGTCCCAGTCGGGCCCGGTGAGGCGCAGATTGATCGGTTTGCCGGTCGCCGGTCCCAGATCCGCCTTCAGAATTTCGATCTGCACGCCCGGAATCGATTTCAGCCGTGCCTCGATGTCGTTCAGCAGGACCTTGCCGTTGGTTTCGCGGGTCTTCCAGCTTTCCAGTTCGATCTGCACCTGCCCGATCGTATCCAGAGGGGCGATTGCACCACCGGTATTCTGGTTCAGCCCACCGGTTCCGGCGAAGGAAAACACCGATTCCACCTCGTCGATTTCCAAGATCAGGGCTTCGGCCTGGCCAAGAATCGCGTCCTTCTCTGCCAGGCTCATATTGCCGCGCCCGCGCACGAATGCGATGGCGCGCTCCGGCTCGGTGTCGACGAAGAATTCGACGCCGTTATTGTTGGCGATGAAGGTGGAAAAGACTGTGATCACAAAAACGACCACCGCCACGATGGCGACCAGTGGCATCACCGGATTGCCGGTCAGGAACCGGATCACCCAGCCAATGGGTTTGCGCCGGTAACCCGCGCGGATCGGTTTCCGGCGTGGTGGGAATTTCAGCGCACCCACCGTGATCGACAGCGCCACCGCGGCGATCAGGAACAGAACCGCCCCCGGCAACCATGCGATGGTCGCAGGCAGGGCCGCACCCGCGCTTCCCAGCATCCAGGCCGGGTTGATGGCCTGCATCGTTGCGCCAAACGCCAACAGCGCGGCGGCAAAAAACAGCCCCAGGCGCGGCGCAAAGTGGTATTTCCGCAAACCGTCCGAGGCGTTGCCCAGCATCCGCGAAAACCGCCCGGCAACCCCGCCGATCACCGGCAGATAGATCAGCGCCACGACCAGACTGGCGGAAAGCACAAAGATCAGCGTGACCGGCAGCATGCCCATGAATTCCCCGGGCACACCGGGCCAGAACAGCATCGGCAGAAAGGCGCAGATCGTGGTCGCGGTGGAACTGACGATCGGCCAGAACATGCGTTTGGCCGCCTCGACATAGGCATTCATCGGGCCGGTGCCTTCGGCGATGCGCTTGTCGGCATATTCCACGACCACGATGGCCCCGTCGACCAGCATGCCCACGGCAAGGATCAGGCCGAACATCACGATGTTGGAAATCGCGATCCCCATCACGGCCAGAATCGCGAAACATAACAGGAACGAGGTCGGGATCGCGAAACCCACCAGCAAGGCAGAGCGCGTGCCCAGCGCCGCCAGCACCACCATCATCACCAGCGCGATCGCCGTCAGAACCGAGGCTTCGAGCTGGCTGACCATGCCGGAAACCTCGTTGCTTTCGTCCATCGCGAAATCGACGGATATGCTGTCTTTCAGGTCATTGGGCCAGCGCGATACGGCCTCGTCGACCGCGGCGCGGACCAGCGCGACGGTGTCGATCAGGTTCTCGCCCTTGCGCTTGACCACCTGCAAGGCGACGGTTGCCTCGCCGTTATAACGCGCGGTGCCGGTACGATCTTCGAAGGTCAGGCGGATTTCGGCCAGTTCACCCAATGTGATCACACGGTCGCCATTCACCTTGACCGGCAGGTCATACACATCCTGCGGTTCGTCAAAGGCCGACGGGATCTTGACCGCGAACGCCCCGCTGGCGGTTTCCACCTCGCCCGCCGCGATCAGTTGGTTGTTGTTGGTGACCACGTTGATCAATTCGCCCGCCGTCACGTTGTAGGCTTCCAGTTTCAGCGGATCGATGATGACTTCGAGCATCTCGTTCCGATGCCCGGCCAGACCGGCCTCCAGCACCGGCGGCATCGACTCAAGTTCGTCCTGCAAGCTTTTGGCAACGCGCAACAAAGTACGCTCTGGCACCTGCCCGGACAGCGCGACCACGATGATGGGGAATTGGGAGAAATTGATCTCGGTGATGGCATATTGCTCTGCACCGCTCGGAAAATCGGCCTGCGCCTGATTGACCCGGTCGCGGACATCCGCGATGACCGCCGACTTGTCCCAGCCGAACTCGAATTCCAGCGCCACGCCGCCATACCCTTCGGCGGCGGTCGCGCTCATGGTTTTCAGGCCATCGAGGTCACGCAGCTTGGTTTCCAGCGGTTTGACGATCAGTTTCTCGCTGTCCTCGGCGGATATGCCGGGAAACGGCACGGAAACGAACAATGCCGGAATGTCGATATCGGGCGAGCCCTCCTTGGGCAGGCCGAAATAGGCAATCCATCCCGCCGCCAGCGACAGAATGACAAAGGCAATGACCATCCGTGCCCGGGCGGCGGCCCAATCGACCAGACCGGTCATTCGCCCGCCTCGCGATAGGTCACGCTGACCCGGCGTCCGTCGATCACGTATTCCTGCCCGACAACGATCACGTCCGCCTGATCGGGCAGTCCGGCCAGCCAGACCCCATCGATACTGTCGCGGATCACGGCCACCGGCACGAATTTGGCCGTCCCTTCGCGCACGACCCTCACGCCCAGTTCGCCCGCGTCATTCAGCGTCAGCGCCGACTGCGGCAGCAAATGTCCGGTTTGCCCGGCAAAAGCGATGAAAATCTCGGCCGTGGCACCGTCCCGAATCGCCAGATCGGGATTCGGCACTTCTATTTCCACCCGGAAAGTCCGCGTCGTCGGATCGGCCGAGCGCGAAAGAAACGTGACCACCCCCCGCACCATTTTGCCATCCACCAACCGCGCGCCGGCCGCCGCACCCTGATCGATGCGCCCGATGTCCTGTTCCGGCACGAAACCGACCAGCTTGACCGGATCAAGCTGGATCACGTTGGCGCACATCGATCCCGGTTGCAGCAACGCGCCCAGTTCGGCGGTATCGCTTTCCAGCAGGCCGTCAAACGGTGCGGTGATTTTCAGGCGCTCGATATCCTTTTTCGCGCGTTCGACCCCGGCCGCGGCACCCTCCAGCGCAGCACGACGCGCGGTGGCCGTGGTTTCCGAGCCAAACCCCTTTTCGGCAAGGCTGGTCGCGGCGGTTTCGTTGATCTTGGCTTCGGCAAGCCGGGCGCGGGCCTCAGCCAGTGCGACGCCGCGCGTTCCGGGATCAAGTTCGCACAGCAATTGGCCGCGCGACACCATTGCCCCCTTGCGCAACGGCTCGGAAATCACCAGCCCGCTGGTTTCCGAGCGCACTTCGGTATTGCGTGCCGCTTCGGTGCGGCCACGCAGAACGATGCCGCTTTCCACCGCTTGCGCCGCCGATTTCAGCGCCAGAACCGAGACCGGTGGCCGCGCCCCGATTTCCGCGGCCGCCGGCACCGCAACGGCGGTCTGGGTGACCGTTTCGCCCCGCGCAAACGCCACCAGACGATCGCGTTCGAACAACGCAAAATAGATCACCACCGTGACCACGACCGCCGTCAAAACCGGAAAGAACCGCATAAACTACCCCTGTCATGCACTTGAAAACGGTGATTTCGCCCAACTGGACCGGCTGGTTCACCGACATTTTCGCCTAGATAAACCCTGTCTGTGCCCGAAACAAGGCGGGCGGCGCAGGATGCTTTGCATTGTTGATTTCCGGCCATGGCCGCGTCCGGCGATGCGTATCATTGGCGCTTGGCAAATGTGGCATCTTCGCGCTAAGAGGTGGCGCGTTTTACCGGAGCCCGACATGAGCGAATCCGATTCATTTATCCAGGAAGTCACCGAAGAGGTGCGCCGCGACCGCCTGTTCGGGCTGATGCGAAAATATGGCTGGATTGCCATACTGGTGGTGGTGCTGATCGTGGGGGCCGCGGCGTTCAACGAATGGCGCAAGGCCACCGAGCGGCGCACCGCCGAGGCACTGGGCGACGCTGTCCTTGCCGCCATCGACGACCCGGATGCCGCCGCCCGCGCCGATGCGCTGGCCGCCGTCACCCCGCAAAGCGCCGACGCCGCGGTATTTCTGGACCTGTTCCAGTCCGCCGCGCGCGCCGAAGCGCAGGACAAGCCGGCGGCGCTGCGGTTGCTGGGCGAAATCATCGCCAACCCGGACGCCCCCCCAACCTATCGCGATCTTGCGCGGCTGAAGACGGTCATCCTGCAAGGCAGCGATCAGACCACCGCCGAACGACTTGGTGCTCTGGAACCCCTGTCCGTGCCCGGAAATGCGTTTCGCGTGGTCGCGATGGAACAGATTGCACTCGTTCATGCCGAATTTGGAAACAATGAGGCCGCAATCGAGGTTTTGTTGACAATTCTGGACGAACCCGGCGCGACACAAGGCTTGCTTCGACGGGCGCAACAGTTGATTGTGGCGCTGGGCGGCACGCTTCCGGGCACGGAAAATGCCGCAGGCGATAACGGGTAGACGACCAGCGCCCGGCAAATGTGGGCGACGCGCAAGGCAAGGGGCCGGATCGAGTGATTTTTCTGCGGGCAATTCTGATAACGGCGGTCGCGGCCTTGGTGCTGGGGAACTGCGCCAAGAAAGAAGAGATCCTCGAAGGGCAGCGGTTTGATGTCCGCACCCCGCTGACCGAGGCCTTCGCCGACGCCAATACCGACGCGACCGACACCGCCACAGCGAACCGGGCCGTTGCCATCAAACTGCCGCGCACGGTCAACCTGACAAGCTGGACCCATCGTAACGGCCGGCCGGATCATCATCCCGGCCACCCGGCGCTGAGCAGCAATCTGACCCATCTGTGGTCGGTCAATATCGGTTCGGGCAACGGGCGAAAACATCGCCTGACCGCCGATCCTGTGGTTGCCGGTGGCCTGATCTTCACGCTCGACAGCCAGTCCCGCGTCATGGCGCATTCGCCCATCGGGGCGGCGGTGTGGGTGCGCGATCTGACGCCCGCCAGCGAAAAACAGGGCGAGGCGACGGGTGGCGGACTGGCCTATGACGGCGGCGTGCTTTTCGCGACATCCGGTTTTGGCGAAGTCACGGCCATGCGGGCCGAAAACGGCCAGGTCCTGTGGCGCCAGCGGCTTGATGCGCCGGTCAGTTCGGCGCCGACCGTGTTCAAGGACCGGGTATATGTAGTTTCGCGCGACAACCGCGCCTGGTCGCTCAAGGCCGGCAATGGCCGCATCGACTGGCAACAGCAAAGCACCACGGGCAACACCGGCCTGATGGGCGGCGGGGCACCCGCTGCCGGGGGCAAGAACGTGATCCTGCCGTTCAGCTCCGGCGAAATGGTCGCGGCGATGACCCGCAACGGGCTGCGGGTCTGGAGCGTGGCGGTCTCGGGCTCGCGGCTCGGACAGGCGCGCTCCAATATTGGCGATATCTCCAGCGATCCGGTCATGGCGGACGGGCGGGTCTATGCCGGCAACCAATCCGGGCGCATCACGGCGGTCGGCGCGCGGGACGGCGAACGGATATGGACCGCAAACGAAGGTTCCTACAGCCCGGTATGGCCCGTGGGCAATTCGGTATTCCTGGTTTCGGACGCGGCACAACTTGTCCGGCTGGACGCCCGCAATGGCCAAACCATCTGGGCGGTCGATCTGCCGGGTTACAAACGCGAAAAGAAACACCGCGAGGCGTTCGCCCATTATGGCCCGGTTTTGGCGGGCAGTCGGCTGATCGTCGCATCCAGCGATGGCGGATTGCGCAGCTTCAACCCGGAAAACGGCGCGCTGATCTCTAAGGTCGATATCCCGTCGGGCGCCGCGTCGCACCCTGCCATCGTCGATGGCGTGCTGTACGTGCTTTCCAATAACGGGCAATTGCACGCCTATCGCTGAACGGCACCTCTTTCAAGTTTCGCACCAAGGGTATAGTGGGCAGGTCGCAATCACCGGCAGGCATTCGACATGACCTTCACGCTGGCCATCGTTGGCCGCCCGAATGTGGGCAAATCCACCCTGTTCAACCGTCTGGTCGGGCGCAAGCTGGCGCTGGTCGATGACCAGCCCGGCGTCACGCGCGATCTGCGCGAGGGCGATGCGAAAATCGGCACGCTTCGGTTCACGGTGATCGACACGGCCGGGCTGGAAGAGGCGACCGACGACAGCCTGCCGGGCCGGATGCGGCGGTTGACCGAACGCGCGGTCGATATGGCCGATGTCGCGCTTTTCATGATCGACGCGCGCGCTGGCATCACCACCACGGACCGCGCACTGGCCGATCTGCTGCGCCGGAAATCGGCCCGCGTGATCGTCGCCGCCAACAAATCCGAAGGCCGCGCCGCCGAGGCCGGGTTCTACGAGGCCTTCGAGTTGGGCCTCGGGGAACCGCTGGCGATTTCCAGCGAACACGGGGAAGGCATGTTCGATCTGGCCGCCGCCCTTGGGGAAATCGTGTCCGACCTCGAAATTCCGGACTTTGCCCCGGCAACCGAGATCGACATCGACACGACGGACGGGGATGCGGATGCGGATGGTGAAGACCGGCCGCTGCAAATCGCGGTCGTCGGTCGGCCGAATGCGGGAAAATCCACCCTGATCAACAAGATCCTGAAGGACGAACGCCTGCTGACCGGCCCGGAGGCGGGCATCACGCGGGATTCGGTGTCGGTTCGGACCCGTTGGATGGACCGGGACATGCGCATCTGGGACACGGCCGGCATCCGCAAAAAGGCCCGGGTGCAGGAAAAGCTGGAAAAACTGTCCGTGGCCGACGGCCTGCGCGCGGTGCGCTTTGCCGAAGTCGTGGTCGTGCTGCTGGACGTTGAAACCTCGTTCGAGCAACAGGACCTGCGCATTGCCGATCTGGCCGAGCGCGAGGGCCGCGCGGTCGTGCTGGCGGTCAACAAATGGGATCTGGAGCGCGAAAAAGCCGACCGCCTGCGCGAGGTACGCGAGAAACTGGACCGCCTGTTGCCGCAGTTGCGCGGGGCCCCAATGGTGATGGTGTCGGCGAAAACCGGCAAAGGCCTGGATCGCCTGCACGCCGCGATATTGCGGGCCCATGATGTCTGGAATGTGCGGATATCCACGGCCCGGCTCAATCGCTGGCTGACCGGGATGCTGGAACGGCATCCGCCACCGGCACCGGGAGGGCGCCGCATTCGTCTGCGGTATATGACTCAGGCCAAGACCCGTCCGCCGAGTTTCGTCGTCATGTGCTCGCATCCCGACAGCGTTCCCGCAAGCTATACGCGCTATCTGATCAACGGTCTGCGCGAGGATTTCGACCTGCCCGGTACCCCGATCCGGCTGTTCCTGCGCTCGCAAAGTGACAAGAACCCCTTCCGGGACAAAAAGGAAAAGAAGGTGACGAAACTCAACAAGCACCTCGAAGGCCGCTGGCAAGGCAACCGCTAGCGCTTGGATCGCGACATTCGAACTCCTTCGGCAAGCGCCTCGCATTTCACTCGGGCAACTCAAATCGCGTGATCATGTGATCCACAAAGCAAAAAACCAGTGGATCGAACCGCAGGATTCGAACCGTCGACGGCGGCGAGGCAGAGTTTTCGCAAAACACTGGGCGCGAACTTGCGGCGCGGGAAAACTGCATTCGGGTTGGCCCGGGCCGGGAGCATTCCGGCTTGGGTCTGGTTGGCTGGCGGTCATGCCCACCGGGATCAGAAGCTGGTGTCAATCTTGGTTGATGGACCCGCTGGAAACTGTGATCTGGCGGGGTTGGGCCGAGCGAGCGCGGTCGCGCTGGCATTTCCGCCCACCGGTTCAACCGTCATTCGCCGGGCGCGGCTCGATGGGTCGAACAGAGTGCTGAAGGCGCAATCGGTGGCGGGGCAGAGTTTTCGCAAAACTCTGGTTCAAATCCTTGCAAGGATTTGGCCCAAACTTTTGCAAAAGTTTGGGCGCAAAGTTGCGGCGCGGCTGCCTGAGTTACGCGACCGACGTGGCGTCCGGGGCGGTGACAGGTTTCCGATGCCGGGGATGATCGTGTTTTATGGCGCGGTCACGGTCAGATCCTGTCGTGCAAGTACGGTACTGCCGACATCCATGACGTACCAGATTTCGTAATCGCCCGGTTCGTCCGGCAATCGTACCGCCAGCGGCGAGCCTTCGCGCGTGTAGGTATAGGTCTGGTACCGGTCGCCGCCGCGTGGCGCAATCGCGATATAGTCACCCTTATAATCGGGTCCCTGCCATTGCACTTCCAGCGACGTGCCAGCGGCACCGCTGGCCGCGGCACTGATCGCGGCATCGACCGGTTCAAGGGTGATGACCGCGCTGGCCAGCACCGCATCGGGCGACGCGTTGGCCACATAGCGGATTTCATAATCCCCCGGGGTTGCCGGCATTTGCAGATGCAGCGGCGAACCGTCCCGAGTATAGGTATAATACAGGTATTTGCTGTCACGACTGCCAATCTCGGCGACCGTCATGTAATCGAGATCGTAACCCGGACCATCCCACTCGACCAGCACGGTCTCGCCAACTTTCGCGCTTGCCGGCAGGGTCAGGCGCACCTCAAGCGGCACGATCTCGATTTCACGCCGCACCAGCACGGTGCTATCCTGATTTTGCACATACCGGACCTCATATCGCCCCGGAGTCGTTGGCATTTTAAGCCGTAAGGGCGAGCCTTTGGAGGTATAGGCATATCCCAGATACTTGCTGTCGCGGTCGCCGATCCGGGCAACCGACACGAAATCGAGCTCGTAATCCGGCCCGCGCCAGGTGATCAGGACCGGCTCGCCGATGGCGGCCGTATCGGGCATTTCCAGCGCCGCACCGACCGGCAAGATCGTGATGCCCTTGCGGAAAATCACGGTACTGCCCTGGGACATCACATAACGCACCTCGTATTCGCCGGGCTCGGCGGGCATGGTCAGTTCCGTCGGCGATCCGTATGACGTGTAGGTATATGTTTCATAAAGTGAATTTCGAACGTCGGGCCGGGCCGTCGAAAGGAAGTCGCCTTTGTAATTCGGGCCGCTCCATGTCACGGTCAAGGTGTCGCCTGCGCTGGCTTGATCCGGTATCTGGATGCTGGCAGCGACCGGCAGCACCTCGATGGTTGCGCGGGCAATCGCAAGGCGTCTCTGGTCCAGCACATACCGGATTTCGTAAGTGCCGGGTTCCGGCGGCATTTGCAGGCCAAGCGGCGAGCCGAAGCGCGTGTAGGAATAGGTGATATAGGCTGAATCGCGCTCGTCCACGTTGGCGGTGGTCAGAAAGTCACCGGTTTCGTCCGGGCCGTCCCAGACCACATTGATGGTCTCGCCAGCGAATGCCGTCGCCGGCGTGCCGAGCGTTGCCGCGGGAATGATCAGCGGCAGCACCAGCGTAACCGTGGTATCGGTGTTCTGAAAAACCGTGATTTCGGCACTGGCTTCGGTCTCGTTATCGCTGCGCAATACCTCGGCGCGATAGGTGCCGGGCAACAGCGGCAGGTCCAGTTCCGCCGCAAGTTCCAGATCGGTGATCACGTCTCCGCTATCCAGATTGGTCAGCGTCCAGACCAAACCGTCGGACAGGCGCGGCCCGCCCTCGCCTTCGGTCGCGATGAAGCGCACCTGCCCCGGTGCGGGCGGCGACGGTTCGGACACGACTTTCAAGGCTTCGGTCAGTTCGGCGGCGTTGGAGGCGGTTCTGAATGTGCCGCCGGTATTTTCCGCCAGACATTGCAATTGCGCCCGGTCGGACTTCTTGGCGACATCGAACCCGATCACATGGGCGGTGAAGTCGACGCCGGTTTCCGCCAGACGCCGGCCAACCTCGCATGGATCGAAATCGCAGGTTTCGCGTCCGTCGGATACCAGAATGACCGTGGCCTTTTCCTCGGTATATTTCAGGGATTCCGCGGCGGCGATCACGGCGGCCGAAAGCGGGGTCTTGCCGCGCGGCTTGATGGCGTTCACCGCGCTGGCAATGGCCTGGCGCGTGCCGCTGCCCGGCGCCACCAACGTTTCGATATCGCTGCAATCGCCTTTGCGGCGGTGGCCATATGCCGTCAGACCCAGCGCCTGATCTTCGGGAATGGATTGCAGCAGGGCCGCGATCACTTCCTGCGCGATGGTGATTTTCGCCTTGCCGTCGATCTGGCCCCACATCGATCCGGAGGCATCCAGCACCAGAATCGTGCGCCCGGCGTTCTGCGCTTGCGGCGCGCCGGCAAGGGCCATGATCAGCGCCGTTGCGGCAAGGATTATCCGGGTAAATCGTAACATGAACCAAACTCCGCGCGTTACTGCATCGCCGCCACATTGTCGCGGCTTGTGGCGCAAGTCTGCGCCCGGCGCGCCCGAAAACCAAGAAATTTCTGCCGCCCGGCTATTCGCGCGCGCCGACCACGCGGTGGCGCTGCTGCCCGAGGCCCTGCACCTCGAGCACCAATTCCTGCCCCGCGGACAGAAACAGGCGCGGATTGCGGCCCGATCCGACACCCGGCGGCGTGCCGGTCGCGATGATGTCCCCCGGCTCCAGCGTCATGAAGCGCGAAAGGTAGGAAACCAGAAAACCAACCCCGTAGACCATGGTCGTGGTGGTACCGTCCTGCATCCGCTGCCCGTCCACATCGGCGGTCAGGCGCATGGCCTGTGGGTCCGCCACTTCGTCGCGGCTCACCATCCAGGGGCCGATCGGGCCAAAGGTGTCGTGGCTTTTGCCCTTGGTCCACTGGCCGTGGCGCTTGGCCTGAAAGCTGCGTTCGGACGCATCGTTGAGCGTGCAGTACCCTGCCACATGGTCCATCGCCCGGTCTTCGGGCACGTATTTGGCCCGCGTGCCGATGACGACGCCCAGTTCGACCTCCCAATCCAGATGGCGCGCATCGCGGGGGATTTCCAGGTCGTCATGCGCGCCGCAAATCGCGCTGGTCGCCTTCATGAAGATGATCGGCTCGGGCGGGACATCCATGCCGCTTTCCGCGGCGTGATCGGCGTAGTTGAGCCCGATGCAGATCATCTTGCCCACGCCCCCGACACAGGGGCCGATCCTCGGATTGCCGTTGATGGCTGGCAATAAGGCCGGGTCCAGTCCCGCAAGACGCGCGAGCGACGCCTTGCTGAGTTCGGTGCCGGTCAGATCGGGGATGACACCTGACAGGGCCCGCAGTTCCCCGTCCGGTCCCAGCATGGCCGGTTGCTCCTGTCCCTTATCGCCCACGCGCAGCAATTTCATGGTTCCGCTCCTGATCAGAATGTCCGGTCGGCTTTGTCGGGCCGGACACAAGCCCACCCCATAAATATCGCCGGCACGAAAAAGGCAAAGGAAACACCGCGATTTCCGTTGAAATCCGCGCTGGTGGCCGCAAATTCGGCCGCAATGCCGGTTCGCAACGGCGGCCGCGTGATGGTCGGCGCAAGGTTTTCGACCGTGGCCCGGCCGAACCGCCGGCATGGCGGGCCGCGTACTGGTGAAATCAGCGCCTTGCGCCGCGGCAATTGAGGTTGGTGCGGGCAGATTGGGCGGTTAAACTTCACGGCGTCAGGCGATGGAATCAGGGGGGAATTCGGCATGGCATTGGAGGATGCGGCCAACGACGTCGATGGCGCGTTCCGGCGCGAAGCGCTTGCGGGATTGTCCGGCGAGGCGGCGTTTGGCGGGGCGCTCAGCTTTCTGCGGCGACGTTACAGCCGCGCGCTGAAGGGCGTCTCGAGATGCTGGATGCCGTCGAGCTTCAGCAGGCTCGGCGATTCGGGGTGCTCGAGTGTGTCGCACAGAGGAGCGAGCGCGGCTTCGATCTCGCGAACGACGACCGCGTGCTCCTCCTGCTCCTTCTTGCTCTCGC
>CAZRLO010000061.1:0-16341 GCA_964600965.1 uncultured Rhodobacter sp. | reverse complement strand
CGCGAACATCGGCCCCCGCCGCACCCGCCGAAGCATAGGCCGGCAGCGCGACCGCCCGGTCGGCCCCGTCGGCATAAGCGATTTTCACGACCGGGGTCATGCGGGCGCGGCCAGTGTCCGGACGATCTCGGCGACCAGTTTCTGTGCGACGCGATCCTTTGACATGCGCGGCCAGCTTTCGTTCCTGTTATCGGCAATCAGGGTTACGGAATTTTCGTCCCCGCCCATATTGCCGGTTTGAGGTCTGACATCATTGGCCAAAATCCAGTCGCATCCCTTGCGAACCCGTTTGGCAGCGGCGTTTTTCATTACATTGTCGGTTTCGGCGGCAAACCCGATGACGAGCGTGGGGCGCCCCTTTTTCATCTGTGAAACCGTCGCCAGAATGTCCCGGTTTTCCGCAAATTCCAGTCCCGGCGGGCCACCATTCGCGTCTTTCTTGATTTTCGATCCGGCGACCTGCACCGCTCGCCAGTCGGCCACCGCAGCCGCAAATATCGCCACGTCGACCGGCAGCGCGCCCTTCGCCGCCGCCAGCATTTCGGCGGCGGTTTCGACCTTTTCGACGGTTACCCCCGCCGGAGGCGGCACGCGGGCCGGACCGGTCACAAACACGACCTGCGCCCCCGCCGCCGCCAACGCACGGGCGATGGCGGCACCCTGTGCGCCAGACGAGCGGTTCGCGAGGTATCGCACGGGGTCAAACGGCTCGTACGTGGGTCCCGATGTTACCAGAACCCGTTTTCCCGCAAGCGGCCCGTCGCGCAGCGCGCTTTCAATCGCGGCGACAATTTCCAGCGGCTCGGCCATCCTTCCGGGGCCGTATTCCCCGCAGGCCATGTCGCCCTCGTTGGGACCGACGATCCGCACGCCGTCGTCTGCCAGTTGCGCGATATTGCGCCGGGTCGCGGCGTGTTCCCACATGCGAACATTCATCGCCGGTGCCACGAGCACGCGTTTGTCCGTCGCGAGCAACAGGGTCGAGGCCAGATCATCCGCCAGCCCATGCGCCATTCTGGCCAACAGATCGGCCGTTGCCGGGGCGACCACCACCAGATCGGCGGCGCGCGAAAGTTCGATATGCCCCATCTCGGATTCGTCGGTCAAATCAAACAGATCGCGATAGACCTTTCGCCCCGCCAGAGCGGACAACGAAAGCGGGGTCACGAATTCGGCGCCCGCATGGGTCAGAACCGGCGTGACCTCGGCACCACGCTCGCGCAGACGCCGGACCAGATCCAGCGCCTTGAACGCGGCGATGCCGCCGCTGATGATCAGCAATATCCGCTTGTCGGTCAGCATGTTGCCTCTGATTTTGCGCTTGTTTCTGTCTAAGCGTCCGGTCGCGGCATGGCAAGAAGCGCCCGCGTTGGGGAAACCTGAAATTCTGGGCTGCCGGAGCTGTCTCTGGCCGAAACCGATCATGTTTCCTGGTACCGAGCCCGGTCGGTTTCCCGCCATCTTTCCGGCGAAATGCGTCTGTTTTTCCTTATAAATCATCCTATTACCCAGGAATCCGCTCGTCTAGCCGGCTAGACGGCCAGACGGTCAGGCGGCTGGGCGGCCAACCGACGGGTCGTCTGTTCGGCTGGCCGGCCAGACGGCTGGACATGTGGTTCCGACATCACCCGAATTCGCCAATGGTGCCTTTTTGATCGCGCACATCGCATGGATTTTCGGCGCGCTGCCCACGACGGGTCTTTTGCTTGGACCTTGAGGCTGATACCAGTTTTCCCGGCAAGCACTTACAGGAAACCGCGTGCAGAATTTTCCGAAAATTTCGCTGTTCATCGGCGGTGCGTCTTCGGGAAAATCCCGCCAGGCCGAACGTTTCGTGCGGCAATCAGGCATGGCACCCGTCTATCTGGCGACGGCGGAGCCGTTTGACGACGAGATGACCGCGAAAATCGCGAGCCACCGCGCGCGCCGCGATGCGACTTGGCGCCTGATCGAAGAACCGATCGACCTGCACCAAGGGTTCGAAACCTTGCGCACGGGCGAGATTCTGCTGATCGATTGCCTGACCATGTGGCTGACGAACCTGATGCTGGCCAAGTTGGATATCGATCGCGAGGCCGCGCACCTGACGCGCGCGCTTTCCTCGGCCAACGTCCCGGTCGTGATGGTCACCAATGATGTCGGCGCCGGCGGCATCGCGGAAAATGCACTTGCTCGGCGGTTCCAGATCGAACAGGGGCGCCTAAATCAGAAGGTTGCCGAAAGCGCCGATCTGGTGGTTTCCGTGACAGCGGGATTGCCGCTGGTCCTGAAGGGCTGCCTGCCGGAAACGGGCTCATGACAACCTGGTGGTGGGTCCGCCACGGCCCGACGCACGCCAAGGGCCTGATCGGCGCGACCGATCTGCCCGCCGACCTCAGCGATACCGCAGCCCTGGGACGGCTGGCGCGCTTTCTGCCCGCCGACGCAAAGGTGGTTTCATCGGATCTATCGCGCAGCGTTGCGACGGCGGACGCGATCCAGTCCGGGCGCGCGCGACTGCACCATCTTCGCGAATTGCGCGAGATCAATTTTGGCGACTGGGAGACGAAATCGGCGGCTGACGTCGCGCGGTCGCATCCCGAAATTTCCCGGCAATACTGGGAAAACCCCGGCGATATCGCACCACCCGGCGGCGAAAGCTGGAACCAGACCGCACGCCGCGTCGACCGAATTGTCGACCGGCTGAACGCAGAAATCGGCGGCGGTGACATCGTTGCAGTCGCGCATTTCGGCGTGATCCTGACCCAGTTGCAGCGCGCGGCCGGCCTTAGCGCGAAAGCGGCACTGGCGTTCCGCATCGACAATCTTTCCGTCACGCGGCTTGAATTCCTCGATCCCGGTTGGCGGGTGCAGGGGGTCAATCACTGCCCGTGATGACGGTCCGTGCGGCTTTCGGTCAGGGAAATCGGCTATCGGTCTGACCATCCCTGGCGCAGGTGATTGCGCCCATGAAACCACGAAACGACGCGAAATTCGGCTTGCCGGTAACGGCGCTCGGGTCTGAACTTTCCTGGTTGCGTTAAGATTTACCAAAAATAAACCATGACGCCTTAACCCTTTCCCTACGAACGGAGAGGCAAGACATGGTGGCCAATGCCTACAGCGTGGCGTTTCAGGGCGTGGATGCACGACTGGTCGAGGTGCAATGCGCCGTCAACGCCGGATTGCCTGCCTTTTCGATCGTTGGCCTGCCAGACAAGGCGGTGTCCGAGGCGCGCGAAAGGGTACGCGCCGCCCTGACCGCCATGTCGATTGCGCTGCCGGCAAAGCGCATCGTCGTCAACCTTTCGCCCGCCGATCTGCCGAAAGAAGGTTCGCATTTCGACCTGCCGATCGCGCTGGCATTGCTTTCGGCACTCGATGCCATTCCCGGCGACGATGTTGCACGCACCGTCGCGCTTGGTGAACTATCGCTGGACGGCGCTTTGGTGCCCGTGATCGGCGCATTGCCCGCTGCGGTGACCGCCGCCGCCGAGGGGTGCCGTCTGGTCTGCCCGCAGGCCTGCGGAGCCGAGGCCGCCTGGGTCGGCTCGGTCGAGGTGATCGCCCCACCGACTCTGTTGGATTGCATCAACCATTTCAACGGCCGGGCCCCCATTGCGGTGGCCGAACCCGGCGAGGTTCCGCCCCAAGAAGGCACCCGCGACCTGCGCGACGTCAAGGGACAGGAACGCGGGAAACGGGCGCTGGAAATCGCTGCCGCGGGACGACACCATTTGCTGATGATCGGCGCACCGGGTTCGGGCAAATCCATGATGGCCGCGCGGATGCCCGGCATCCTGCCACCGCTGGAGGCGAGCGAAGCCCTGGAAACTTCGATGATCCACTCGTTGGCGGGTCTGCTCGGCGAAGGCGGAATTTCCCGCACCCGCCCCTTTCGCACCCCGCATCACACCGCCTCGATGGCCGCCATCGTCGGCGGCGGGCGCGGGGCCAAGCCGGGCGAGATTTCGCTGGCCCATCACGGCGTTCTGTTCCTGGACGAGTTTCCCGAGTTTCCGCGCACCGTTCTGGAAACGCTGCGCCAGCCTATTGAAACCGGTGACGTGGTGGTGGCCCGTGCCAATGCGCATATCCGCTATCCCTGCCGGTTTCTGCTGGTCGCGGCGGCAAACCCGTGCAAATGCGGGCATCTGGCGGACCCCGGGCGCGCCTGCAACCGCGCGCCGCTTTGCGGCGACGACTACCTGGGACGGGTTTCAGGGCCGTTGATGGACCGGTTCGACCTCAGGCTCGAAGTGCCGCCGGTCAGTATCGGCGATCTGGCCTTGCCGGAAACCAGCGAGAACTCGCAAAGCGTCGCGGCGCGGGTCGCGCGGGCGCGCGCACTTCAGGCAAAGCGGCTGCAATCCCATCCCGGATGCCGCGTGAACGCGGATGTCGAGGGTGAATTGCTCGAAGAGATCGCGGCGCCCGACGCCGAGGGGGCGGCCCTGTTGAACAAGGCTGCAGAGCGGTTTCGCCTGACCGCGCGGGGCTATCACCGGGTCTTGCGGGTCGCCCGGACCATCGCCGATCTTGAAGGGGCAAAAAACGTCGCCAAACCCCATCTGGCCGAGGCGATATCGTTTCGAATGATGCAGGGAAGCGGGTAATCGCGTCAACTGGTACGACATCCCCATTCGGTCATTCCTCGCGGAAAGTGACCGCAAGAGGCCGCCGGGCGTCGGGTTCAGCGTGCAGACGGCACCCCTGTCGCCGGATCAAGGACCTCGTCCAGAAAATCGGCGACATCGCGCAACGCCGCGTCGGCCTCGGCCAGCCGTCCCTGAAATATCTGCCAGACATGTGGAACCAGCGGGTGGATTTTCAGCCGCACGTCCACGCCTTGATCAGTCAGCGTCACCGCCATGCGGCGGCTGTCATCAAGCAGGATTTCGCAATCGCCGACCTGTATCAGAACCGGCGGCGCACCGGAGAATTCACCGAACAGCGGCGACGCAGCCGGGTCCGCCGGATCGGCACCATTCAGGTACATATCACGCGAGGTCACGGTGCGCACCACCGGCAAAAGCGGGTCCGCTGCGGCGTTGGATTTCAGGGTCCCGCCGCGCAATGTCAGATCGACCCAGGGTGAAAACGCAAACACCGCATCCGGCCGCGGCAGATCCCGCGCGCAGATCCGGTGCAGCAACGCCAGCATCAGCCCGCCACCGGCGCTGTCGCCGCCAAGAATGATCCGCCCCGGCGCGGTTCCGGTCGAAATCAGGGCCTCATAGGCGGCAAATACGTCCTCCAGACCTGCCGGAAACGGATTTTCGGGGGCCATCCGGTAATCCGGCAGCAGCGCCGGAAACCCGGTCATCTCCGACAAGCGCGCCAGCATCGCTCGGTGTGTGTCCGGCGACCCCATCACGTAGGCACCGCCATGCAGGTACAAAAGGACACCGTCCCGTTTGGCACCCCGCCCGGTCGCCCAAAGCGCGTCGATATCGCCATCCCCGCCGGGCAAACGGTCTTTGCGATAGGTCGCACCGGCTGGATTGGAAAACAGCAACCGCGCCTGGCACCCGAAACGCCGCCGCAGTCGCACGACGTCAGTGGCCCGACGCAGATGAGGTTTCTCGACATTGCGCAGCAAGAAATTGAGCGTTGGCAACGGGATTTTCATTGGCCCGCAACCCGCCGTTCAATCGCCTGCCAGATCATCGCGGCAACATTGACGCCGTCAAACCGCTCCAGCTCCTGAATGCCGGTTGGCGAGGTGAGGTTGATCTCCGTCAGGTGGCCGCCGATCACGTCGATCCCGACGAAAACCTGGCCCCTCTTGCGCAGCAACGGCCCGATCCGCCCGCAGATGTCACGGTCACGATCCGAAAGCCCGATCGGTTCCGCGCGTCCGCCGACATGCAGGTTCGACCGGGTTTCGCCCTTGGCAGGCACGCGGTTGATGGCCCCGACCGGTTCGCCGTCGACCAGAATGATCCGTTTGTCGCCGTCCGCAACGTCGGGCAGGAATTTCTGGGCGATCAGCGGCTCGCGATTGATGCCGGTAAACAGTTCGTGCAGCGAATTCAGGTTGCGGTCCCGGGGGCCAAGGCGAAACACTCCGGCCCCGCCGTTGCCGTAGAGCGGTTTCAGGATGATATCGCCGTGTTCGGCCTTGAAAGCCTTCAGTGTCTCCAGATCACGCGCGATGGTCGTGGGTGGGGTCAGGTCGGGAAATTGCAGGACCAGCAGTTTCTCCGGGTAATTCCGCACCCATTCCGGGTCGTTCACCACCAGCGTCGGGCCCGTGATCAGCTCCAGAATATGGGTGGTCGTGATGTAGCCCATGTCAAAGGGCGGATCCTGGCGCAGCCATACGACGTCAAAGTCGGCAAGGTCCGTCTCACAATATTCGCCCAACGTGAAATGGTTCCCGGCTTCGCGACGAACCGAAAGCGGCCAGCCCCGTGCGGTGACCCGCCCCTGTTGGTACGCCAGATTTTCAGGGGTGTAGTAGAACAGTGAATGCCCGCGCGCCTGCGCCTCTTCCTGAAGGCGGAACGTGCTGTCAGCGGCAATATCGATTGCATCGATCGGGTCCATCTGAAAGGCGATTTTCAATGGCATGCCGGCGCACCACGTGTTGACAGAGCTGTCGTCTGTCTGAGCGAAGTCCGCCCGGGTTGCAACCGTCTCAGGCGCAGATGGCGTTTTCCAGTATGTCGATGCGCCCCTGCCCGTCCACCAGTGCCACATCAAACCGGGCTTCGCTGTCCTGCCCGGCGGGTTCGCCATCCAGGTAAATGGCCGCCGTCGTGTATATCCGTTCGATCTGACGTTGGCGGAGCATCTGGGCGGCGCGGGCAATGCTGCGGCTTTTTTTGACTTCGATAAAGACGACGTTGCCGTCTTTTCGCGCGATCAGATCAATCTCGCCGGCCTTCGAGCGCCAGCGTCTTGCCGCGATTTCATGTCCCGAATTCTCGTATTTCCGCGCGACCGATTCTTCGGCCGCCAGTCCACTGTGATAGGATATTGCGCCGCTCATTTGCGATGCTCCGTTTCCAGCGCCAGTTGATAGACGAATTTTCGCGCCGCGCCGGATCGTCCGGCAACCAGATCCACTGCATCCCGCAGCGAATTTCCGGAACTGATCGCTTCCATCAGCATTTCACGGACCTGTTCCGGTTCAATCGCCCGATCCGGTGCCGGGCCGATGACCACGACGATTTCCCCCTTCGGAGTCGAATTTTCATAAGTTGCCGCCAATCCCGCAAGATCGCCACGATCCACGGTTTCGAATTTCTTGGTCAGTTCCCGGCAAAGCGCCGCCTGCCGGTCCCCGCCCAATTCTTGCACCATATCAGTTAAGGATCTGCCAACGCGCCTGGCGCTTTCAAAAATGACCAGACTGCCCGGGATGCCTGCCAACCCCGCCAGAACCCGGCGTCGTGCCACGGGCTTGTGCGGTAAAAATCCGGCAAAGAAAAACTGATCCGTCGGCAGGCCCGCCACCGCCAGCGCCGCCAGAACGCTGGAGGCACCGGGTGCGGCAACGACCTTCTGCCCATCGGCAATCGCGTCGCGCGCCAATGCAAAGCCCGGATCGGCGATCAGCGGGGTTCCGGCATCCGAGACACAGGCCACCGATTTCCCCTCCCGGATCATCGCCAGCAATTTTGGCCGCTGCACAGCGCCGTTATGGTCATGATACGCCAGCAGCGGCCTTCCGCGCAGCGCGACCCCGTGAATATCGAGCAGTCTGCGGGTATTTCGAGTGTCCTCGGCGGCCAGAACGTCGGCTGATCCCAGAATGTCCAGCCCACGCAACGTGATGTCCCGCGCCGAACCGATCGGCGTCGCAACAAAATAGAGCCCCGGTTCCAGTGATTGCATTTGTTCCGTCAACAATAGACCCTTGCGCCGTTCTGCACATTTACTTGCGGGCAGCACTTCATTAGGTATTGCCACAACTTCGGCATTTCTGACCAGCCAATTAGGAGCACGAACCGATGTATTCCGCAATGACACAGGCTCTTCTGCCGTTGCGCCTGTTGTTTCTGGCCATGATTGTCGCGATGCTCGGCGGCTGCGAACTGGATATCGCGGGCGGCGGCCCCGTGGTCAATACCCGCGCGCCCGTTCCGGTGGCGTTGCTGGTGCCGTTCGGCAGCGACGAAAGCAACAATGATATCCTTGCCACAAGCCTGCAGAACGCGGCGCAGCTTGCCGTCAGCGATCTCGGCGAGGTTCGTATCGACCTGCGGGTCTATCCCACCGCTGGCAGCGCCGAACAGGCGGCGCAAGCGGCGACCAAGGCGGCCAATGACGGTGCCAAGATCATTCTGGGACCCGTATTCGGCGACGCCGCCAATGCGGCCGGCGCGGCGGTTTCTTCGCGTGGCATCAGTGTATTGAGCTTTTCCAACAATTCGGAAATCGCCGGTGGGAACGTGTTCGTGCTGGGCCATACGTTTGAAAATACCGCCGAGCGGATGGTGACATTTGCCGCCACGAAAGGGTTCGCCAACGTACTGGTGGTTCACGCCGACAACCTGACCGGCAACGTCGGCCGCAAGGCAGTGCAGCGCGCGGCAGGGGATGCCGGTAGCACGTTCGTCGGCTCGGCCTCGTATCACTTCTCGCAACAGGGCGTGATCACCGCCGTGCGCGAGATCGCCGAACAGGTCCGCGAAAGCGAAACCGACTCGATCATATTCGCGTCCGATACCGCGGGGGCGCTGCCGATCCTCGCGCAGTTGCTGCCGGAAAACGGCGTGGACCCCAAGAAGATCAAGTTCATGGGCCTGACCCGATGGGACATCCCGACCCAGACATTGTCGCTGACTGGGCTCCAGGGCGGCTGGTTCGCCCTGCCCGATCCGTCGCTGGCAGGGTCGTTCCGCGACCGGTATCTGCAGGCCTATGGTCAGGCGCCGCATCCGCTGGCGGGCATTGCATATGACGGGGTTGCCGCAATCGGTGCGTTGATATCGACCGGCCAATCCAATGCCCTTTCGCGCGAGAATCTGACCCAGCGATCGGGATTTGCCGGCGTGAACGGTGTTTTCCGCCTGCTGCCCGACGGCACGAACGAGCGCGCCATGGCGGTCGTCGAAATCGAAAACAATCAGGTGAAAGTCATTGATCCGGCTCCCAGAAGCTTTGGCACCGCCGGTTTCTGATCTGGTTTCAAACGCCGGCCCGACGGCCGCTACCGATGGCCTGATCTGCGCGCCGGCCGAAATTTTCGACATGGCCGCCGTGCAGATCGCCATCGACACGGAACTGGCGGACGTCCGCGACCCTCGCGAGGCGCGCGACCGCGCGGTCGCCCTGCTGGGTTCGGCGCGATCGGCCGGATTTGAGCGGATCGCGTCCGCCTATCGCGAGCATCCCGATCGGACCCGCGCGGTAACCGCCAGTTTCTCGTGGTTGACCGATTGTCTGACATCCGAAATCCGGCGCATCGCCACCGTTCACATTCACCGCGACGATCAGGACAATTCGGGCCCGACCATCCTTGCCGTTGGCGGCTATGGCCGCGGCGAAATGGCCCCGTTTTCCGACATCGACCTGCTTTTCCTGCTGCCGCGAAAACGGCAGGCGGAAACCAAGGCCATCGTCGAAACGATGCTGTACATTTTCTGGGACCTGCGCCTGAAGATCGGGCACGCCACGCGCACCATCCCGGAATGCCTTCGCCTTGGCAAAGGCGACTTCACCATTCGCACGACCCTGCTTGAAGCGCGGTTTCTGGCCGGAGACATCGCCGCGGGGAACGAACTGGAACGCAGGCTGCGCGCCGAGCTTTTTGACGGCACCGGAGCCGAATACGTCGAAGCCAAACTGATCGAACGCGCCGATCGGCATCGGCGTCAGGGCGGCCAGCGCTATATGGTCGAACCCAACGTAAAGGAGGGCAAGGGCGGTCTGCGCGACCTGCAATCACTGTTCTGGATCACCAAATATCTGCACCGGGTGCAGCACCCGCGCGCATTCGTCGATCTTGGGCTGTTTTCGCAAGCCGAGTTCGACGTCTTTGCCGCCGCCGAGGATTATCTCTGGACCGTCCGCTGCCACCTGCATCTGATCGCGGGGCGCGCGCAGGAACATCTGACGTTCGACACTCAGGTCGAGGTGGCGGCGATCCTGGGCTATCGCGACAAGGGCGGGCGTCGCGCGGTCGAGCATTTCATGCAGGACTATTTCCGCCATGCAACGCAGGTCGGCGATCTGACACGGGTCTTTTTGACCGCGCTTGAAGAGCAGCACGTCAAACGCCAGCCGCGCATCGGCGAGCGACTGTCGCGCGCCGGGCGACGGCTGCGCACCCGGATCAACCCCGGCTACCGGCTGGATCAGGGCCGGCTCAACATCGTTGCGGCAAAGGCGTTTCTGGCGGATCCGCTGAACCTGCTCAGGATCTTTGACGAGGGGCTGCGAACCGGATACCTGCTGCACCCCGATGTGATGCGGCTGATCGCCGCCAATCTTGGTCTGATCGATGACAAGATGCGCGCCGACCCCGAGGCCAACCGCATATTCCTGGACATGATGCTGGATCACGGCAACCCCGAGCGTGGGTTGCGCCGCATGAACGAGCTGGGGGTCCTTGGCACGTTTCTACCCGAATTCCAGCCGATCGTCGCGATGATGCAGTTTAACATGTACCACCACTTCACGGTGGACGAGCACACGATCCAGTGCATCTCGGTTCTCAGCCGGATCGAGCACGGTGAACTGGTCGAGGATCTGCCGGTCGCCTCGGGCATCCTGAAACGCGGATTGAACCGCAAGGTCCTGTTTGTCGCACTGATGCTGCACGACATCGGCAAGGGTCGGCAGGAAGCGCATTCCGTGCTGGGCGCCGAAATCGCCCGTGGCCTGTGCCCGCGCCTTGGGCTGGATCCGGCGGAATGCGAGACCGTGGAATGGCTGGTGCGCCATCATCTTCTGATGTCGGATGTGGCCCAGAAACGCGACCTCAGCGATCCGCGAACCGTACGGGATTTTGCCCGCATCGTCGGCAGCCGCACCCGGCTGAAACTGCTGACCGTCCTGACGGTGTGCGACATTCGCGGGGTCGGACCGGGGACGTGGAACAACTGGAAGGCCCAATTGTTGCGCGACCTCTATCATGCAACCCGCGATGCGCTGACCCGTGGAATCGACGAGGCCACGCAGACGCGGCGGGTAGAGGATTCCAAACAGGCGCTCGAGAAGGCGTTGAAGGGCTGGAAAGCAGCGGACCTGACAATCGAACTTGGGCGGCATTACGATCCCTATTGGCAGGGGCTGGATACTGAAACACATGCAATTTTCGCGCGGCTGCTGGCGGAATTCGGCACGGATGCTTTCAAATCCGACTTCAAACCCGATCCCGGCCGCGATGCCACGCGCGCTTGTTTCGTTCTGCCGGATCACCCCGGAATATTCTCGCGGGTGGCGGGCGCTTTGGCACTGGTTGGTGCCAATGTGGTGGATGCAAAGACCTATACTTCGTCGGATGGCTTTGCGACATCGGTGTTCTGGATACAGGATGCGCAAGCGCGCCCCTACGCGGTTGCACGCCTCAAGCGGCTTAGCGAGATGGTGCGCAAGGCGCTCTATGGCGAAGTGGTGGCGCGCGATGCGTTGAAAGATCGGGACAAGTTCAAGAAACGCGAGCGCGACTTCATCGTTCCGACCGAAATCACGTTCGATAACGAGGGTTCCGAGATTTACACGATCATCGAAGTCGACACCCGCGACCGGCCCGGATTGCTGTATGATCTTACCCGGACGATTTCCGGCAGCAATGTCTATATCGCTTCGGCGGTGATTGCGACCTATGGGGTGCAGGCGGTGGATGTGTTCTATGTCAAGGATATGTTCGGCTTGAAAATCCAAGCGGAAAACAAGCGCGAGGCGTTGAAAGGGAAACTGCTGGACGCGATCGAACGCGGCACCGAAGGGGCAATGAAGTGAACCACCCGATCCGCCTGTTGTCGGCGTTTTTCACCGTCGGTGGCTGGACCCTGATCAGCCGGGTGACCGGATTTGTCCGCGATATTCTGATCGCGGCCTTTCTGGGAACAGGCCCGGTGGCCGAGGCATTTCTGATCGCTTTTGCCTTGCCCAACATGTTCCGGCGTTTCTTTGCCGAGGGCGCGTTCAACATGGCCTTTGTGCCGATGTTTTCCAAGCGTCTTCACGACCCCGGTGCGGCGCGGGATTTCGCCCGCGATGCGCTTTCGGGGCTGATGGCGGTGCTGATCCTGCTCACGCTGCTGGCACAGGTTTTCATGCCCTGGCTGGTGTTGGCGATGGCCAGCGGCTTTCGCGGCGATGCCAGGTTTGATCTGGCGGTGGATTTCGGGCGGATCGCCTTTCCCTACATCCTGTTCATTTCCGCCGCCGCGTTGCTGAGCGGGGCCCTGAACGCGATGGGTCGTTTCTGGGTGGCGGCGGCGGCGCCCGTGGCGCTGAACTTGCTGTTCATTCTTTCGCTGAGCGCAGCCGCACGACTGGGGTGGGATATCGGGCGGGCGCTGGTCTGGACGGTGCCGGTCGCGGGCATCGCGCAACTGGTTCTGGTCTGGATCGCGGCCGCCCGCGCCGGGTTGCGCCTGATACCGCGCCTGCCGCGCCTGACCCCGGAAATGAAGCGCCTTGCCGTGATCGCGGCCCCCGCCGCACTGGCGGGCGGCGTGGTTCAGATCAACCTTTTGGTGGGACGGCAGGTGGCCAGCTTTTTTGACGGCGCGATTGCGTGGCTGAACTATGCGGACCGGCTGTATCAATTGCCGCTGGGGGTCGTGGGTATTGCCATCGGCGTCGTGCTGCTGCCGGATTTGTCGCGGCGGTTGCAGGCGAATGACGCAGCGGGCGGGCGGGATGCGGTGAACCGGGCCGCCGAGTTTTCCCTGGCGTTGACCCTGCCCGCCGCGGTCGCGCTGATCGTCATTCCGATGCCGCTGGTTTCGGTCCTGTTTCAGCGTGGTGCGTTTGATGCCGGGGATACGGCAATGACCGCGATGGCGTTGGCGATATATGGCGCGGGCCTCCCGGCTTTTGTGCTGCAAAAGGTGATGCAACCGCTCTATTTCGCCCGCGAGGACACGAAACGGCCGTTTTATTATGCCCTCGTGGCGATGGTGGTGAATGCCGCGCTGGCGGTTGGTCTGACGGGCGCATTCGGATTTCTGGCCGCCGCCATCGCAACCACGGTCGCGGGCTGGGCGATGGTGCTGCTGCTGTGGCGCGGGTCACGCCGAATGGGGGACGCGGCGCGGATGGACGCGCGGCTGGTTCGCGCAATTCCCCGCATTGTTGCTGCTTGTCTGGTGATGGGTGCCGGGCTTTGGGCGGTGGCCGGCTGGCTTGATCTCTGGCTGGCGGCACCGGGTTTGCGTTATCTGGCATTGGCGCTGCTGGTGGTGTCAGGGGTTGGGATTTACGCCGTTGCGGCATTGTCGCTTGGCGTTTTGTCACCTGCGGATTTGAAACGCGCCCTGCGGCGGAAATCGTAACAGCATTTCGCTAGGGAATCCGGGGCAAGCCACGCGCGCTGCCCGACGGCGTGGCGCGGCAACTGCGGTTGGTGGTACCCTGTCGTTCGGCATCGCAAAAAGATGAAAGCGATTGATACCGCCGCCCCGATTTACCGAACCACAGCCGGTGGGCTTCTGGGGCAAGGTCTGCCGGGATGCCGGAACCGTTCAGCGGAGAAAGGTCGGTCCTTGGGTCCGTTGGCATGAGGTATCCACGCCAACGCCTCTGGCAACCCTCACCGCCGCCGCAACCGCGCCAGTGTCGCCAGAACCCGCCGCGTTCCGTCAGGTGCCAAAACAAAGGACAGCGCGAAACCGGTCAGAAAACCGGCAATATCGGCCACCCATTCGTTGCCGCCCCCGAAGATCAGGTTGAAAACCAGTTGAATCGCCAACAGCGCCGCAATCAGGCCAAAGGCGCGGGCCTGGTTGGTGCCCTCGACCCTGGCACGGACCCACAGCATGAATGTCATGGCACCGATCAGGCCGTATACCGGCGGATAGGCCCCGACAAGCGCCACCGGCGTTGTCAGAAACGCGGCATAGATCAACGCACCAACCACCCCGGAACCGACAAAGATCACCACGAACGCCAGCGACGAAAATACCTCGGCAACCATCTTGCCGATGGCAAGAACGAAAACGATCGTGAACGCGGCATGGGCAAACCCCCCATGAACAAAGGGATAAGTGACAAGCCGCATCAACTGTTCCGGGGGCGTGCGCCCGGTTTCGGTCATCCAGTCCAGCACGGCATCGAACCAGGCAAAAGCCCGTATCGCCTCAAGCCGCCAACCGGCGCCGTCCGCACCGCCCAGAAATCCACGCTCGGCCGCCTGCAAGGTCAGCTCGACCCCGGCGATCGCCAGCGCAAAGACAACGACCACCGCAGGCAGGGGATTGATTGGCGAGGCGTTGAGATCGTCGCTGTACATGAGCGTGTTCCGTGGTTGACGGGGTTTGGGGCGCAAGCGATAAGGCACGCCAATCACAGTGTCCAGACAGGAGCACACCTTGACCGAGGTTGCCAATTCCGCCGAACCCGCAGCAACCGCGCATGCAAAACGGGTGTTTTCGGGCATCCAGCCCACAGGCAACCTGACGCTTGGCAATTATCTTGGTGCGGTCAAACGTTTCGTCGAGATGCAGGAAAACGGGATCGAGACCATCTATTGCATGGTCGATCTTCACGCGATCACGACATGGCAGAACCCGGGTGATCTGAAACGCGCCACGCGCGAACTGGCGGCGGGGTTCATCGCCTCCGGGCTTGATCCGGCAAAATCGATCCTGTTCAACCAGTCGCAGGTGGCGGCCCACGCCGAGCTTGGCTGGGTGTTCAATTGCGTCGCGCGGATGGGCTGGCTCAGCCGCATGACCCAGTTCAAGGACAAGGCGGGCAAGAACCGCGAGGCCGCCAGCGTTGGCCTGTTCGCGTATCCGGCGCTGATGGCCGCCGATATTCTGGTCTATCACGCAACCCATGTGCCGGTTGGCGAGGATCAGAAACAGCACCTCGAACTGACCCGCGACATTGCGACCAAGTTCAACACCGATTTCGGGGTCGATTTCTTTCCGATCACCGAGCCGGTGATCGAAGGCGTGGCCACCCGGGTCATGTCCTTGCGCGACGGCAGCAAGAAAATGTCGAAATCCGATCCCAGCGACATGAGCCGGATCAACCTTACCGATGATGCCGATCTGATCGCCAAAAAGATCAAGAAGGCCAAGACCGATCCGGAACCCCTGCCGGATAATCTCGACGCGCTGGAAGGGCGACCCGAGGCGCGAAATCTGGTGAACATCTACGCAGCGCTGGCCGGTATGGGTGCGGACCGCGTGCTTGCCGATCACGCCGGGGCGCAATTCGGGCAGTTCAAACCGGAACTGGCCGATCTGGCGGTGGCGCGGCTTGCACCGATATCAGCCGAAATGTCCCGCCTGATGGCCGACCCGGGCGAGATTGACCGCGTGCTGGGCGACGGCGCGGACCGGGCCGCCGCAATCGCCGATCCGATCCTTGCGCGCACTTACGACATTGTCGGCATGGTCCGTTCGCGGCAGGTCTGAGGCCGCCGCCCCCCTTAACGCCACGCGGCAAGCCACCATCCGATTTGGTGCCAGAATTGGCGCAAGACATTTGCCTGAATGTCACCTCTGGACCTTGCACATCGGCGGTGATTAGATGCCCGCAATCAACGGAGAATATCGCATGGCCATGGGTGGCAACATCCACACCTACTTTGAAGGCACCTGGCAAAAGGGCAACCCGGCGGTCCTGCGGGCGGCGGATCACGGTGCTTGGCTGGGGTCGACGGTTTTCGATGGTGCGCGGTACTTTGAGGGCACCGCACCCGATCTGCTGGCGCATTGCGAACGGGTCAACCGATCCGCCGATGCACTGGGGATCACGCCCAGCCACAAACCTGCCGAAATCGTCGCCATCGTGCGCGAAGGTCTGGCGCTGTTCCCGCGCGACAGCGCGATTTACATCCGCCCGATGTATTGGGGAATCGATTCGGGCATGGCAGGGATCGTGCCGCAGCAGGACGCGACGGGGTTTTGCGTCTGCCTTGAAGAAGTCCCGATGGTCGCGACCACGAATACCACGACACTGACCACGACCCGCTTTCATCGCCCGGTGCTGGCCGACAATGTCGTTCACGCCAAGGCTGGTTGTCTCTACCCCAACAATGCCCGGATGCTGCGCGAGGCAAAGGCCAAGGGTTTCGGAAATGCGCTGGTGGCCGACGCCATGGGAAATGTTGCCGAAACCGCATCGACAAACGTGTTCATGGTGCGCGACGGCGAGGTGTTCACGCCGGTCGCCAACGGCACGTTTCTGGCCGGAATTACCCGGGCCCGGCACATCGGCCTG
>CAZRLO010000060.1:0-16604 GCA_964600965.1 uncultured Rhodobacter sp. | reverse complement strand
GTGCGCATCATCGTGCGCACCCCGGCCGCGAAACCCAGCATTGTGAACGATATCAGGAAAATCGGGATCGTCCCGAACAGGCTGTCCAGCCCGTACCCGATACCAAAACCGATGGCGAGGCCCACCACCAGTTCGATCACCATCCGCCAGGCGGCACCCGCCGCGGAATGGTTGTCCGTGTGCCGAAAGCCCGGCTCTTTTGCCGCCTTGGCGGCGTTGATCTTCGCTTCGAGCCGGTCCAGATCGCCAGGCTCACGCAGATCGACCATCAAAATGACCCTCGTTCGGCATTCGCGGCAAGCTAGATGGCGCGGATACCGGAGTCAACGCTGAATAGGCAACGCTAATCGTGGAGTAACCGATTGAAATAGTAAGGATTTATTTTTCTCCGATCGACCCGGGGCACCGATGATGGAACTGCCCGCAACCGTGTGTCATTCAACCATCCGGTTGAACTTTGCCCGCGCATCCGGCGCGCCAGCCGGAATTTCAGGCGCTTTCCGCCGCGTCTTCCGGGGGCACCAGCGGTTCCGCGATCAGATCCTCGATCAACAGGCTGACCAGTTGGTTGCGCCCGCTGACCCCGGCTTTGCGATAGATGGAATTGAGATGGGCCTTGATCGTGCCTTCGCTCGAATCTCTGAGCCCGGCGACTTCGGATATCGAGAACCCTTTGACCGCGAATGTGGCCACATCCCTTTCGGCGGCGGTCAGGGACCATTGGCGGAAAAAATCCTCCATCAATTCGTAAAGCGCGCCGGCCGCAACCCGCATGCCCCGTTCCATCCGCACGCTTCGCTGTAGCAGCAGCATCAGGTACTGCGTCTCGAAAAAAATGCCGACCGCCAGCCCGATGGCGGCAACGAATTCCAGCACCAAATGCAGAGTATCGATGGCATGTTCACCCGTCTGCATCGAATCCGCGATGACATCGGTCAGAAAAAACAATGCGCAACCGGCCTGAACGACGATCAGAACCAGAAGAAATGCGGTTTTGCGGTCTTTTGGGATGTGATCGGTCCTTTAGCCCTGTTCTTTTTCGGTACCGTCTTTGTACCCCCGCCACATGGATTTTACCAGATTGACCTGCAATCTGCGCGATTCCAGAATGACGGCGCCAACATGAACAAATACCGAGATCATCGCCCAGTTGGCCAACGATTCATGCAGCTCTTCCAGCCAGCCACCGCCGACATAGGTTTTGACAGTGATCATGTATCCGGTGATCCCGATCAGAACAATCGTCACCAAAAGATTATAGATCATCAACGCGCCAAGCGGGCTGTGAGAATCGTGCGGCCGCGCGATTCCCCGGGAAATCTCTTTCAGATGCGACAACGATGCCTCGACACTCGGCGGAAAGGCCGAAAACCGGGCGCGCGTTGGCCCGACTATTCCCCAGATTATCCTGAGACCGATCAGAACCAGCACCGCATAGCCCAGCCATTCGTGCAGGGCCCCCTCGGCTTCGGTGAAAAGGAAATTGATCAGAAAAAACGCAACCAGAGTCCAGTGGAAGACCCGCACGAAGGGATCCCAGACTTTCAAAGCGATCGATTTCATATCTTTGCCTTTGTTTGACCCGGACTACGCGGTGGAATTCGGCATGGCCGAACCCACCGGTCTTTCGCGGGTTTTTTACGGTTCCGCCGGCATTGTCAATTCCCAGGGGCGCGTCGATATCGCCGCACCGCGCGACGGTCGGTTGACGGCCCGGTATCATCGCGCCATGACGGGACGATGTCCGCCAAGCTCGACCTCGTATTTTCCACGCTCGCCGACCCGACCCGGCGGTTGATCCTTTCCATGCTGCTCGAAGACGACATGGCGGTGACCGACGTGGCCGAGCCCTTTGATATTTCGCTTGCCGCCATCTCCAAGCATCTGGCGATCCTGACCCGGGCCGGACTGATCAGCCAGGAAAAACGCGGCCGGGTGAAATGGTGCAGGCTGGAACCCGCCGCGATGAAGGACGCGTCGGTCTGGATGGAAAGTTTCGGGCAGTTTCAGGCCGTCAACCTGGATGATTTCGAGCGGTTTCTCGAACGCGAGCTTGCCGGGCCCGAAGACGCGACCGAAAAAAACCACACCCCGGATTAACGATGCCTTCAGGGTTTGGCCGCTAACCTGTGCCCGGAGCGCGGGATTGCAGTCAGAAGGATGCGGGTGAAAACCCCTGTCACCGCCGGAAACCATCTTCTGACGGGGCAGCATGCAGGCCTTTGCGATCACCAACCGGTTCCTGCGAAATCGCGCGTCGCCCGATTGCGTGGATTCACTGGCCGCCACGGCGAACAATGTCGCGCGAACGCCCCTGTCCCCGACCGAACTTGAATTCGCCCGCACGGCCTGGTCCTATTTTCAGCTTCACACCGAGCCCGCGACCGGTTTTTGCCCGGAACGCGCAGGATCGAACCATGCCAGCCCGTGGGAATTCGGTGCCAATGTGCTGGCCATCCAGAGCGCGCTAAATCTGGGCTTGCTCGGCCCCATCGACGCACGTGCGCGTCTGGAAACCTGCCTGGCCAGCCTTGCCGGGCTTGCGCTGGCCGGTTCCGGGTTGCCGCGGCGTCGATACGACATCCACCAGATGCGGGCCGACGGGCCGTCCGGCCCGACCGCCAGCCCCCCGTTTTCCGCCCGGCAGATCATGCGGCTGATCGCCGGTTTTCTGGTGCTGGCCCGACACCACGCCGACCTTGCGCCCGAAATATCCCTGATCCTGCGCCGGTGGGACCTGCCGCGCGTATTCGATGGCGGACGATTTCTGTCCGTCCCCGCACGCACGGACGGTCGAAACGCCCCGCGCAACGAGGAATATCTGGGATACGAACAATACGCCGCCAGAACCGGCTGTCTGATCGGTCTGAAATGCGAGGAGGCGCTGGATGTGCGCGCGATCCTTGGCGGTTTCCGACGCGGCGACACCCTGTTCCCCGGCGACAAGCGCCACGCACCGGGAAAACCCGCGATCATCACATCCGACCCGTTTCATCTGGAGGCGATGGAATTTGGCTGGCGGCAGGACATGCTCGACATTGCCGCCAGCCTGTTTCTCGCGCAGAAATCCAGATTCGAGCGCAGCGGCAACCTGACCGCCCTGACCGAGGAAGTTCTGGATCGCGGCCCCGGAAATTCGGTGCAGGGCATCGGCGCTCAGGCGCAACCATTCGCCAGCCGCTCGCGGGATGGCTTGAACCTCGCGCATCTGCGCTGCCTCTCGGCCAAGGCGGCCTTTGGCTGGTGGGCATTGCTGCCGACGCCCTATTCCCAGAAACTGCTGGACGCGGTCAGCGATTTGCAGACGCCATCGGGTTGGATGGCCGGAATTTACGAAGTCGGCGGCGCTACGAATTCCGTGCTTTCGCTCAACACCAACGCCATGATCCTGCAAGCGCTGCACTATAAGTCACGGGGGCCAATGTTTTTACCACCAAATTGAAACGCCCGGCCGTGGTGACCGGGCGTTTCATTCTTTCAGGCCCCTTTCGGGAATGGCCGGCGCCTAGTTCAGAGCCGCGTCCGTGATCGCGTGCGTCCACGCACCTTCGGGTGCCATGGTGATCACGGGGTCCGAACCGCCACCCAGCAGGCTGTCGACCGTGCGCTGGTAATCGGCCGGATCAAGCGTGCCGTCCGACCCTGCGGTCAGCTTGGCAATCTCGCCCATCATCCGCTTTTGGTGTGCCTCGGTCTGGGCACCGGTCGCGTCGTTTTCCAGCACGATAATCGCTGCGGCGTCCGGATTTGCCTCGGCCCATTTCCAGCCTTTCATCGACGCGCGCACGAACCGCACCATCTTGTCGACGAATGCAGGGTCCGCAAGGTTGTCTTCCAGCACATACATGCCGTCCTCAAGCGTTGCGACGCCCTGATCCTCGTATTTGAATACCGCCAGTTCGTCCGGGGTCAGACCCGCATCGATGATCTGCCAGTATTCGTTATAGGTCATGGTCGAAACGCAGGCCGCCTGACCGTTCAGGATCGGATCGACGTTGAAACCCTGTTTCAGAACGGTGACGCCGCCCTCGGACCCGTCCGTCGCGAGACCAAGTTTGCTCATCCAGCTCAGGAACGGATATTCGTTGCCGAAAAACCAGACGCCCAGCGTCTTGCCCGCGAAATCGGCCGGCGAGGAAACACCGGCATCCTTGCGGCAGGTCAGCATCATGCCCGAGCTCTTGAACGGCTGGGCGATGTTGACCAGCGGCAACCCGCGCTCGCGGCTGGCCAGCGCCGACGGCATCCAGTCAAGCACCACATCGGCCCCGCCACCGGCGATGACCTGCGAAGGCGCAATATCCGGCCCGCCGGGTTTGATCGTGACATTCAGGCCCTCGGCTTCATAGAAACCCTGATCCTGCGCCACGTAATAGCCCGCAAACTGGGCCTGCGTGACCCATTTCAGTTGCAGCGTCACATCGTCCGCCGCCTGGGCAAGACTTGCCCCGAATACCAGTGCACCGGTCAGCGCCGTTGATAACAATTTCTTCATCTTACTTCTCCCAGTTGGTTAAACATCTTGCTCAGCCTCTTCGTTGTGACGGATGCCAGAAGGTCACCGCCTTCTCGATCATCGCCACACCACCGTAGAACGCGGAACCGGCCAGAGCCGCCACCGCGATTTCCGCCCACACCATGTCCAGTGCAAGCCTTCCGACCTCGGTCGAAATCCTAAACCCCATCCCGCGGATAGGGGAACCAAAAAATTCCGCGACGATGGCGCCGATCAGGGCCAGCGTCGTCGAGATTTTCAGGCCATTGAATATGAAAGGCATCGCCGCCGGCAGGCGCAGCTTCAGCAATCCCTGCCAATAGGCGGCGGCATATGTCCGCATCAGATCGCGCTGCATGTGGTCGGTCGCGCGCAACCCTTCGACCGAATTGACGAGAGTCGGAAAAAACACCATCACCACCACCACCGCGGCCTTGGAGTGCCAGTCAAAACCGAACCACATCACCAGGATCGGGGCCATGCCGATGATCGGCAGTGCCGCCACGAAATTGCCAACCGGCAACAGGCCCTTTTGCAGGAACGGCGACCGGTCGACCGCGACCGCGGTCAGAAACGCCGCCCCGCAACCGATCACATAGCCGGTCAACGCGCCCTTGACAAAGGTCTGGACGAAATCCGTCCACAGGATCGGCATGGAAGCCGCAATCCGCGCTCCGATCGCACTTGGGGCGGGCAGCAGCACCGGGTTGATGTCAAATCCGCGAACCACGCCTTCCCACAGCAACAACAGCGCGACGCCGAACAGTGCCGGCACCGCGACGGTGACAAACCGGCTTTGCGCGCGGCCCGCCAGCCACAGATTAAGACGCCACGCGCCAAGCCAGAAGATTATGGAACCGACCAGCCAGATCATCGCGCCATTCCCATTCGCCTGAGGGTCAGCCCCTGCGCCATCCCGACGATGCCAACCAACCCGGCAGCCAGTGTTGCGGCCGCAATCAGGGCGCTCCAGATCTGTATGGTCTGCCCGTAGTAACTGCCCGCCAGCAACCGCGCGCCCAGCCCGCCATCCTGAGACAGCGACAATTCCGCGACAACGGCCCCGATCAGACTGGCCGCGACTCCGACCTTGAGCGACGCAAACAGATAGGGCGCCGAGGCCGGCAAGCGCAATTTCCAGATAACCTGCGCCCGGCTCGCGTGCCACGTCGCCATCTGGTCCAGCGCCAGCCGGTCGGGCGAGCGCAAGCCCTTGACCATGCCCACCACGACCGGGAAAAACGACAAATACATCGAAATCACCCCCTTCGCCACCAGAGCCGGAGTGTTCAGGGTCGCCAAGACCACCACCACCATCGGCGCAATCGCCAGAATGGGCACCGTCTGGCTGGCAATGACCCAAGGCATCACCGACAGGTCGATCGCCCGGATATGCACGATCCCCACCGCCAGCAGGATGCCGAACAATGCGCCGAACGCAAAGCCCAGCAAGGTCGCGGACAGCGTGGTCCAGCCGTGCAGAATAAGGCTGCGCTTGGAAAACGCCTTGCCCCTGGCGATCATCGCGCCGGTGGTCCGCCAGATTTCCACGGCGACCTGATTGGGCGTTGGCAGGCGCGGCTTGGCCTGCGTCCAGGTATCGGCGACCAGTTCGGAAAAGCGCAGCTCGACCCCGGCCCTCTTGGCTTTGTCCTGGGCCCAATGGGCGTTGAGACCGACCGCGCCAGCATACCAAAGGGCAAGGATTGCCAGAACGACAACCAACACCGGCATCACGTTCTGGCGGAACACGCTCACGATGCCCCCCGTTTCATGGTTCCGGAAATACTCGCGCCGCAGGCAATATATCCGTGGGCGCGCAGTTCGAGTATTTTTGGAACAATGAATTTAGCGAATTGGTAACCATTCCGTTGTTCCGTGAACACACGGTACAGGCTGGAGAGCCGATGGCCGTGAACGATGAAGGCGCCTCGTCCGCCAAGGCGGGCGGGGCGTTTCGCCGATTTTTTCGTTTCAATCCTCATAGGCGTGCCCCGACCGCAACCCGTCGCGGACCCGGTGCGCCAGTTGCAGAAACTCCGGCGAGTCGCGCACCTCCAGCGGTCGCTCCCTTGGCAGGGTGCTTTCGATCACATCGATGATGCGACCGGGTCGCGGCGACATCACCACGATCCGCGTCGAAAGATAGACCGCTTCGGGAATCGAATGGGTGACGAACCCGATGGTCTTGTTGGTCTTGGCCCAGAGGGCCAGCAATTGCTCGTTCAGATGATCGCGCACGATTTCGTCAAGCGCGCCGAACGGTTCGTCCATCAGCAGAATGTCGGCATCAAAGGCCAGCGCGCGCGCGATGCTGGCGCGTTGCTGCATGCCGCCGGACAATTGCCACGGAAACTTCTTTTCGAACCCGGAAAGATCCACCAGATCCAGAACCCGCGCTACGCGTTCGATCTGATCCGCCCGGCTGTAGCCCATGATCTCCAGCGGCAGACGGATGTTGCCCGCGATGGTTCGCCAGGGATAAAGCCCCGCCGCCTGAAAGACATATCCGTAGGCGCGGGATTTTCGCGCCTCGGATGGCGTCACGCCGTTGATCGTCAACGTGCCGCCGGTCGGTTCTTCCAGATCGGCCATCACCCGCAGAAAGGTGGTCTTGCCACAGCCACTTGGGCCGATGAAGCTGACGAATTCCCCGCGCTCGATGCTCAGATTGATATCCTCGAGCGCGTGAACCGGCCCGTCATTGGTCTGAAACGTCAGGCTCAGGGCTTCGGCTTGGATGACGGTTTCGCTCATGTTCCTGTTCGGCCTTTTCAGAAGAGAGTTCCCGCAATCCCCGTTGCGCGATCCTGCGCTAGATTCCTGCCGGGATATTCTGAGGGTCGCGCATCACCTGACGGGGCGAATTCAACGCCTTCCACTGGCTCAGCGCCTTATGCGCTGACGGGAATGCCGGGCGGGGGATGAACTTGCCGCGTCCCGGATTGGGTTGCGAGTTTGCGCCCCAGGCCCAGATCACGTCACCCCGGTTCAGCGTAAAGCGTGACTGCGCCGAAACACTAAAGCCTTCAAACACGTTGTAATCCAGCACCGAATGGTGGTTGCTGGGCGAAATGGTTTTGGAAATCTTCGGGTCCCAAACCACGATATCCGCATCGGCCCCTTCAACGATCGCCCCCTTCTTGGGATAGATATTCAGGATTTTCGCAACATTGGTCGAGGTCGCGGCCACAAACTCGTTCGGAGTCAACCGTCCGGTTTCAACGCCTTCGGTCCAGAGAACCGCCAAACGTTCCTCCAACCCGTTCGAGCCGTTGGGGATGATCCTGAAATCCTTCAACCCGGCGCGTTTTTGCTTGGTCGTAAACGCCGCATGATCCGTGGCCACCACTTGCAGGCTGCCCGCCTGAAGCCCGGCCCAAAGTGAATCCTGATGATCCTTGGAGCGGAACGGCGGCGACATTACCCGCCGTGCGGCATGGTCCCAGTCCTTGTTGAAGTATTCGCCTTCATCCAGCGTCAGGAATTGCACCAGCGGTTCACCGTAAACGCGCATACCTTTTTGCCGCGCGCGCCGGATCGCCTCGTGCGTCTGCTCGCAGGAAACGTGCACGATATAAAGCGGGACACCGGCAGTATCGGCGATCGTAATCGCACGGTTGGCAGCCTCGCCTTCCAGTTCCGGCGGGCGCGAATAGGCGTGACCCTCGGGTCCGGTAATGCCCAACTCCATGTATTTATTCTGGAGTTCAAACACCAGATCGCCGTTTTCGGCGTGCACCATTGGCAATGCGCCCAGTTCGGCGCAGCGTTTGAACGAGGCGTACATCTCGTCGTCCTCGACCATCAGGGCACCCTTATAGGCCATGAAATGCTTGAACGAGTTGACGCCCATTTTCACGGCGTCCTCCATCTCGGCAAAAACATTCTCGTTCCAGCCGGTGATCGCCATGTGATAGCCCACATCGGAACAAATCTGCGGGGCCGACTTGCGGTGCCATTCGTTGATCGCATTCTTGATCGACCCGTCCGCCCCCGGCAGACAGAAATCGACGATCATCGTTGTGCCGCCAGCCGCAGCCGCCCACGTGCCGCTTTCGAATGTCTCGGCCGCGGTCGTGCCCATGAACGGCATTTCCAGATGCGTGTGCGGATCAATCCCGCCGGGGATCACATAGGCGCCTTCGGCATCGATATACTCGTCGCCCTTCAAATCCTCGCCGATCTGCTTGATCTTTTCGCCCTCGATCAGAACATCAGCCTTCCATGTGCGATCCGCCGTGCAGACGGTCCCGCCTTTGATGACTTTGGTCATGGTAGTCTCCCGTTAGTCTTCGTCGAAGAAGGATTTGATCTCGGTGAGATTGTCCAGCACTTCGACTTTGATATTATTGCCGAAACCGGCCTGCGTGCTTGCCTGCCATTCCGGTATCCAGCTCGTGTCCGCCCCTGTCTCAGGTGCCGGGGGGATCAGCACAAAATTGGAGATTGATGATCCCAGCATAATGTCGCGAAATTCCTGTCCCGCAACCCAGGTCGCGTCCAATTCCGACAGCTCATCGGTCGGTCGGGCCGTATCCGCCACCCAGTTGGGTATATTGTGGCTTGTCGCAAACGCGGTTGCCGCCCGAACCGCCTTGGGAATATATGTGCCCGTGTGATCATTCAGGGCCGCATAGGCGATCCAAACCGCATTGAGGTCCTGCCGATGGGTGATTTCGACGAAACCCGGGACATAGAATATGACGGCGGCTTGCGTCATGGTGTGACTCCCTGACAGCCACCAAAGGAAGGTCCCCAACGCCAGTTCAACCATTTCAGTGAAAATATCTTGTCAGTCCGCTTAGGCGTCCTGCAATTCCAGCCGTTTTTCGATGCGGCTGACGCGCTCATCCAAACGGTCGAGCCGGTTTGAGATGCTGGCATACTGGTTTTCCAGAAAACCAAGCCGCTGCTTGATTTCGAGTAGATCCTGCGTGTGATTGTCCAGCGTCTCGCGGATTGCACGCAAATGCTCAAGAACAACGTTGTTGGTCGACATGGCAGCCTCCGGCGCCAAAAATGCCCCGCGAGATCCTTGTATAGTGTAAACGGGATCAAAGGGCAAACTTCGTTGAAGTGAGGTCAATCAGCACGTCGTCATTCCACGCGCTGTCTGCCGTGCAGTCGGTCCCGCCTTTGATGACTTTGGTCATTTCAACCCTCCCAGTCGATATTCCCAATTGTTTTCAGTGTTCGCCAAATACTCCGGGGGTGCGGGGGCTGGCCCCCGCGATCACTCCACAATACCTGCCGTCTCCACAACAGCGTGAAACAGCACATTCGCCCCGGCTTCGGCCCATTCGGGGCTGATATCCTCGGCCTCGTTATGGGAAAGGCCGTCCACACACGGGCACATGACCATCGCAGTTGGCGCGACCTGATTGATCCAGCAGGCATCGTGCCCCGCGCCCGAGATGATGTCCATATGGCTTAGCCCCAGACGCTCGGCCGCATTGCGCACGGCACCGACACAGGTTTCGTCAAAGGCAGGCGGGTCGAAATGGCCCACGTCTTCGCTTTCAAAGGAACAGCCCAGATCCTCGCAAATGCCGGGCGCTTTTTCCAGCAATTCGGCGACCATGCCGTTCAGCGTGTCCAGTTCGTGGCTGCGAAGATCGACGGTAAAGACGGTTTTCTCGGGAATGATGTTCCGGCTGTTCGGATAGACATCAATATGCCCGATCGCACCCACGGCGTTTGGCTGATGTTTCATGGCAATCTCGTGCACTAGCTCGGTGATCTGTGCCAGTCCACGCCCCGCATTCCGGCGCATCCGCATCGGCGTTGAACCGGTATGCTGGCCCTTGCCCGTCACCGTGCACTGAATCCACCTGAGCCCCTGTCCATGGGTCACCACGCCAACCAGCTTGTCCTCGGCTTCCAGAATCGGGCCTTGCTCGATATGGAGTTCGAACAGCGCATGCATCTTGCGCGCGCCGACCTCCTCGTCGCCAACCCAGCCGACGCGTTTCAACTCGTCCCCGAATTTCAGCCCCTCGGCATCTTCGCGGCCATAGGCGTAATCCTGATCGATCACGCCCGCAAAAACGCCGCTGGCCAACATGGCGGGGGAGAAACGCGTGCCTTCCTCGTTCGTCCAGTTGACGACCACGATGGGGTGCTTGGTCTTGACACCAAGATCATTCAGGGAGCGGATGATCTCAAGGCCCCCAAGCACCCCCAACACGCCGTCGTATTTCCCGCCTGTCGGCTGGGTATCCAGATGGCTGCCGACATAAACCGGCAGCGCGTCAGGGTCGGTCCCCTCGCGACGCATGAACATGTTGCCCATGGTATCCACGCCCATGGTCAGGCCCGCATCATCGCACCATTTCTGAAACAGCGCGCGCCCGGTGGCGTCGTCGTCCGTCAGCGTCTGGCGGTTGTTGCCACCGGCCACGCCCGGGCCGATCCTGGCCATTTCCATCAGCGAATCCCACAAGCGGTCGCTGTTGATTTTCATATTGTCGCTTGGTGCCGCCATCTGCGTTTCCCCCGTCTGCGCGCGCAATCCGCTGGTCCGGCTTTTCGGCCGCTGTTTCTGACCAGAGGAACACCACGACGGGACCACAATCTGACCAAATGGTCAAGAAAGAAACCGGGCTCGCGCAACCGCGCCAACCTAGCCGGTTGCGCGCGGTCGCAAGCGGGGTTCGCTGATCATTTCGCGGGTGGAAAATCGGGGGGTTGGGTCGTGACAGGCGGGCCCGTCACGGGCAGGATCGGGTCGGCATCGGCGCGTTGCGGGTGGTACCGGTCGGCACGGTTGAATCGCTTTGCGCGCCGGATTGCAACGGCCCGGGGCCATTGTGGTGGCGAGTACCGCCCAGAGCCGGGGCCCCGGACGACACACCAGATTTATGCATGCCCGGATGCACCAATCCAAGGTAGTTGTTCGCGATGCGCCCATGTCACCACCGCCGTAATCGCTCCCAAAAGGATCGCGGGCAGCATCGTGTCGGCGCCCAGCACCACCATATGCGCCAGCGACGCCCCGACCATCGTAACGGTCAGGATGGCCCCGCCATACGCCTGCCGGCCGGGGACGAACAACAAAATGGCACCGGCAATTTCAATGACGCCGGTCACATAGCGGAACCACTGGCCAAGGCCCAGCGCCTGAAATGTGTCAACCATCATCCCCGCCCCGGCCAGCTTGGCGGTTCCTGCGGCCAGAAAGGCCAGGCCTGCGAGAATTTTCAGGGCCAAAAGCCCGTATTGTCGTACTGAATCGCGCATGTTTCTCACTCCTTTTTGTGGGGATCAGGCCGCCTGGCCAAGATCGATTTGGTCAATTTGCCGGTTGGCGGCGGCGATCGCGGCATCCGCGTCCATCGCCAGACCCGCGGCAGAGACATAGGTGACGTCAGTGATCCCGAGGAAGCCGAGGACCTGCGTCAGATAGGTCGTCGCGTGATCCATCGGCGAACCTACCGGAACCCCGCCCGAAGCCACGGTGACAATGGCACGCTTGTCGGTCAGCAGACCTTCGGGTCCGGACGTGCCGTAGCGAAAGGTCTCGCCCGAGCGGCAGACCAGATCGATCCATTCCTTCAGCGCGGCCGGGATGCCGAAATTATAGATCGGCAGGCCGATGACCAGGGTATCGGCTGCCCGGATCTCGGCGACAAGTTGGTCTGACAGCGCCAGCAGACCGGCCTGATCCGGCGTGCGCTGCGCCGATGGCGTGAAGTTGGCGTTGATCCAGTCCTCGGTCACCGCGGACAGGCCGACCGCCGCATCGCGAACGATGACGCTGGCGTCCGGGTCCGCCGCCAGCAGCCGGTCGACCAGACGGTTTGCGAGTTGCCGTGACACGGAGCCGGTGTTGCGGCCCGATGAATTGAGTTTGAGAATCGTGCGTTTTTTCGGGGTCATCTCGGTTTCCTTTTTGTTGTCAGCGGCAATTGGGGATAAACTTGGTTGAACACAACTTGAATTTGTGAACATGTTCTGTTCATGAGTGCACAATACGAAGGTTTGAAAAACTGGGACGAGGTCCGGTTCGCCTATCACGTCGCCCGGCTTGGTACGCTCAGCGCCGCCGCGGCGCATCTGGGCGTGCATCATGCGACGGTCATCCGGCATATCGACGCGCTGGAGGCCAGATTGGGGTGCAAACTGTTTCAACGCAACGCCCGGGGTTACGTCCCGACCGAGGCGGGGGCCGAAATGATGCGGGTCGCCGCTGCGACCGAGGATCAGCTTGACCACATGGCCACGACACTGCGCGGCCGCAGCGAGGCCGTAAGCGGCGATCTGATCGTCACCAGCCTGTCCGGGCTGTCGCCGCAGATCACGCCGCTGCTGGTGGAATTCCAGACAATATATCCGGAAATTCGCCTGACCTACCGGACGGACGAACGCCTGCTCAGACTGGAATACGGCGAGGCGCATGTGGCCCTGCGCGCCGGGCCCAGACCCTCGCACCCCGACAATGTCGTGCAGCGGATCGACACCTTACCGGTGGCGCTGTTCGCCCATCGCGATTACGTCGCCCGATACGGCGCGTTGAAGGGTCTTGCCGATGCCGCCAACCACCGCTTTGTGGTCAGACTATCGCCCGAGCGTCGCGCGCCGTTCAATGCGTGGCTCGGCGAGCAGGTCCCGGCGCACGCCATGGTCTATCGCCCGTCGGAAATGCGTAGCGAGGAAGATGCCATTCACGCGGGTGCGGGGATCGGGTTTCTGTCTCTGTGGTCGGGCCGTTCCAACCCGAACCTCGTCCAGATGATGCCAACGGAGGCGCGATGGGACACCGAATTGTGGCTGGTAACGCATGTGGATTTGCATCGCAGCGCCAAGGTGCAGGCGCTGACCGGCCATCTGCGAACAAACCTTGCCGCGCGCATCCGGCACTATGGTGAAACGGGGGTTTCACGCGATGCGGACACCCCCGGCATGTGGGAAACCCCCGCGACAAAGACCTGATGCCGTCACCCGATGCCGGGCCGGAGTCGATGATTGGTCGGTGGCGCGGGCGTTCTCGGAAAATCGAATGAAACCCGCGTTCTGTGACATTGTTGCAGAGAGATACGCGCCGTTCTGACCAGAAGCCTTTGGCGGGACGGCGAGGCCTCGGCGCCGGTCGGCCCGATCGGCGGCGGGCGGGGCGATTTTGAACCGGCGGGTTCCGGTCCCCGGCTGGCCGCTATCATTCGATCGGTGCATTCCATCGCGCACGACACATCCGGCATTTTTTTGACACAGCGCAGACCGGACGCAACCTTGGCCGGACGGCATTTGCCCTGCCGTTCGCGGGCGATACAACCGAAAAATGGGATTTTGTTGACCGCGCAAATCCCGCGCCCGGTGGCACAGCCCGCCTGCCCTTCAGAAGATTTGCAAAACAATCGGACGCACGACCCGACATCCGACCTGCCGCATCAGATTTCGACGGGAATGCCAGCAGATTTAATTACCGGCCGACTTGCCCATCGACTGGTCGGTTCACCAGTTTACCGACTGACCGGATTTCCGGACTGGCGGGTTACCGAGCTACCGACCCACCGGTAATTCGGATTTCCCGTCCGCAGGATTACTGATCAGCCAGCTCACCGAAACACCGGATTACCGGTCCAATGGACTACCGATATGCCAGCCCACCGATATAGCGGATTTCCGGATTCCCGAGCTTCCAGCCCACCGAACCACCGACCCGCGCCTCTGCCGGTCTGTCGGCCCGCCGATTTTCCCAGCGACCGATCTACTGGATAACAGGTCTACCGATCAGCCAACCCATAGATCCACGCGTCTACCGGTCTGTTGGTCTACCAGATTGCCGGTCCACCGATCTACTGATCTACCGGATTACCAGTATACCGATCTACCGATGCGCCAGTCGACCAGTCCACCGATCTACCGGTCCACCAGTCCACCGGTCTACCGGTAAACTAGTTTTCCGGATGTGTTTCACGTTACAACGTTGTTTTTACGCCGATATCCCAATATCGAAACGCCCGGGCACGAACCGATTTCCACGTCAATCTACCGACAAATCACCGGGCACCGGCGCCGCCTTTGCCTGCCGATGCGGCATTGGACCGGCACTTGCCGAAAAGATCATTGCGCTTGGCCTGCTGGTTTGGGCGACCTCACTACCGCCGGCCAGAAGCGGTTCGGACGGATCGGCCCGCACGCCCTCATGTCTTCCAAAATGCATGGCCGCCCTCGCCAATCCGCTTACCCAGCATGCGACAGTTCAGGAACTGATTTCCGGCCCTGCCCTTCAATGCTGTCATTGCTGATCACGGCACCGGGTCCCTAATTTTACCAGTTGATAAAATTTATGCCATATGCCAACACTTGAAGATGGCTGGTCAGGCAGGAGACCAAATGGCAGATCCCACAACACCCGGATTGGTGGCCGGTCGGCTTTCAGCGGCCGAGATCGCCGAGAATTTTGCCGACCTGCATCCGCCGCTTGACGGCCACGAGGCGCGTGTCGCCGCCGACCGTTGCTATTTCTGCCACGATGCGCCCTGCGTGACCGCCTGTCCGACCAGCATCGACATTCCGCTGTTCATTCGCCAGATCGCCACCGGTACGCCCGAAAGCGCCGCGCGCACGATATTTTCCCAGAACATTCTTGGCGGCATGTGCGCCCGGGTCTGCCCGACCGAAACCCTGTGCGAAGAGGTTTGCGTACGCGAAACCGCCGAGGGCAAGCCCGTCATCATCGGGCGGCTGCAACGTCACGCGACCGATCGCCTGATGCGCACCGGCACGCATCCGTTTTCCCGCGCGCCCGACACCGGCAAATCGATCGCGGTCGTGGGGGCCGGCCCGGCCGGGCTGGCCTGTGCCCACCGACTGGCGATGCACGGCCACAATGTCACCATATACGACGCGCGCGCCAAAGGCGGCGGACTGAACGAATACGGGATTGCCGCCTACAAGACCATCGACGGTTTTGCCCAGCAAGAAGTCGAGTGGTTGCTGGGGATCGGCGGGATCGTTCTGGTGAACGGCGCGGCCCTTGGCCCGGAACTTTCGCTCGGCGATCTGAGTGCCGACCACGATGCCGTCTTTCTGGGCATCGGGCTGGGCGGCGTCAATGCACTGGCGATCGGGCCGTCGCAGGGCACGGATATCGGGCCGGCAGTCGACATGATTGCGGGCCTGCGCCAATCGGGCGACAAGACAGACATCGCCGTCGGGCGGAACGTCATTGTGATTGGCGGCGGCATGACCGCCGTGGACGCCGCGGTGCAATCCCGTCTGCTCGGGGCGGAAAAGGTGACGCTGGCCTACCGCCGCGGACGCCCGGCGATGGCCGCTTCGCGGTTCGAACAGGATCTCGCGGCCTCAAACGGTGTACACATCATCTTCAACGCGGCACCTTTGGGCCTGACGCCCGCGGGGGTGGAATTCTCCCGCACCGAAACCAGCGGTGGCAAATTGCGCGACAGCGGCGAAACCTTTGAGGTTGCCGCCGATCAGGTCCTGACGGCCATTGGCCAGAAACTGGGCGATACCCCGGAAACTCTGACGCTTGAGGGCGGCAAGATTTGGGTGGACGGCCTTGGCCGCACCTCGGCTGCCGGTATTTGGGCCGGGGGGGACTGCGCCATCGGGGGCGACGACCTGACGGTCACCGCGGTCGCCCAGGGACGCGACGCCGCCGAAAACATGCACGCCGCGCTAAACGCATAGAAAGAGGGCAAACCCATGGCCGATCTGACAAGCGAATTCGCCGGGATAAAATCCACCAACCCGTTCTGGCTGGCCAGCGCGCCGCCCACCGACAAGGAATACAATGTCCGCCGCGCGCTGGAGGCCGGATGGGGCGGCGTCGTGTGGAAAACTCTGGGCGAGGCCGGACCGCCGATCGTGAACGTCAACGGCCCGCGTTACGGCGCGATCTGGGGGGCAGACCGGCGTTTGCTGGGGCTGAACAACATCGAGCTGATCACCGACCGCCCGCTGGAAGTCAATCTGCGTGAAATCAAGGCGGTCAAGGCCGATTATCCCGACCGCGCCATCGTCGTCAGCCTGATGGTGCCGTGCGAGGAAGCAGCGTGGAAGACGATTCTGCCGCTGGTCGAGGAAACCGGCGCCGACGGGATCGAGCTGAATTTCGGCTGCCCCCACGGGATGAGCGAAC
>CAZRLO010000059.1:0-16926 GCA_964600965.1 uncultured Rhodobacter sp. | reverse complement strand
GGGTCAGGGCAACCACCCGAATCGGGGTCTAGGAACGGCATCACGAACGCAATGGCCAGCGCGTCTGCCAGCGGCAGGAATCGCAGGCTGGTGAACATCGCGCCCACGCCGATGACGTGTAAAACCGTGCGCAAAAGGGTCAACCACAGGGTGCGCCGCGGCATTGTCAGCGGGGTGCCGGTGAGCCACAGGACCGGCAACAACAATACAGCCTGAAGCCCGAACCGAACCAACAAGAGCTGCGCTACGGGAATGGTCTCGCCCAATACTTTGGCGATGGCGTCACCCGTCGGGGCAAGGACGCAAAACACAAGCATCAAAAGGACGCCGAACAGTGGGCGATCTTGGGCCATCGGGACAGTATAGATAGGCGCCGCGACCGCCGCAATCACACCGGGTTAAGGGGCGGGGCGCGTAAGCGGCCATCGCCGTTCGATCAGCGGCGAATGCGCTTGAAATCCCGTGCAAATGCCCCTAGACAGCGCATTCTCACCCCCGGTGTCGATTGAGTGGAGCGCCAGATGGCCCGTGTTACCGTTGAAGATTGCGTCGATAAAGTTCCGAACCGGTTTGAACTGGTGATGCTTGCCGCCCACCGGGCGCGCGAATTGTCGGCCGGAGTCGAACTGACGATCGAGCGCGACAAGGACAAAAACCCCGTTTGCGCCCTGCGCGAGATTGCCGAGGAAACCCTGACCGCAGATGGTCTGCGCGAAGCCTACATCGAAAGCAACCAGACCCAGATCGAGGTGGACGAACCCGAAGAAGACAGCATGGCGCTGTTGATGGGAGGTCAGGAAGAAGACAAACCGGATGATGACCCGTCCGAAGAAAACCTGCTGCGCGCTCTGATGGAAGCCCAGGAAATGAAGTGACGACAGGCACCGGTCTTCCGGTGCCACGCTCGCCCAAGGAGCGGAAAACATGATCGATGTCGAAGACCTGGTCGATCTGGTCCGCAATTACAATCCCGCCACCAATGCCGGTCTGATCCGCGATTCCTATGCTTACGGCATGGAAATGCACGCGGGGCAGAAGCGCGCGTCGGACGAGCCATACTTTTCGCATCCCGTCGAGGTCGCGGCGATCCTGACCGAACAACAGATGGACGACGCGTCGATCGTGACCGCCCTGTTGCATGACACGATCGAAGACACCAAAAGCACCTATGGCGAGGTCTCCAAACGGTTCGGTGAAGAAGTCGCGCAACTCGTCGATGGTGTCACCAAACTGACCAACCTGGAACTGCATTCCAGCGAAACCCGGCAGGCCGAGAACTTTCGAAAACTTCTGATGGCGATGTCCAAGGATTTGCGGGTCCTGCTGGTCAAGCTTGCTGACCGTCTGCACAACATGCGCACGATCAAGCACATGAAGCTGGAAAAACAACAGCAAAAAGCCCATGAAACCATGGACATTTTCGCACCACTTGCGGGCCGGATGGGCATGCAGTCGATGCGCGAGGAACTGGAAGACCTCAGCTTTCACGTTCTGAACGCCGAGGGGCGCAATTCGATCATCCGCCGTTTTCTGACCCTGCGCAGCCAGACCGGGGACCTGATCCCGCAGATCACCAACGACATTCGCGAAGTGCTGGAAAAACACCGCGTCGAGGCGGACGTTTTCGGCCGGGAAAAGAAGCCCTATTCGATCTGGCGCAAGATGCAGGAAAAGAAAGAGGGGTTTTCCCGCCTTTCCGACATTTACGGTTTCCGCATCATCACCGGCGATATCGGCGATTGCTACCGGGTTCTGGGGGCGATTCACCAGCGCTGGGCGGCGGTTCCCGGGCGGTTCAAGGACTATATCAGCCAACCCAAATCGAACGGGTATCGGTCGATCCACACCACGGTATCGGGCCGCGACGGCAAGCGTGTCGAAGTGCAGATCCGCACGAAACAGATGCACGAAGTCGCCGAGGCGGGCGTGGCTGCGCATTGGTCCTACAAGGACGGGCAGCGGGTCGAAAACCCGTTTGCGGTGGACCCGTTCCAGTGGCTGGCCGGCTTGACCGAGCGGGTCGAGCAGTCCGAGGATCATGACGAGTTCATGGAGCATGTGCGGCTCGAAATGTTCTCGGATCAGGTGTTCTGTTTTACGCCCAAGGGCGAGGTGATCAAATTGCCCCGCGGTGCGACACCGATCGATTTCGCCTTTGCGATTCACACCCGGATCGGGTCAAGCTGCGTTGGGGCCAAGGTCGACGGAATCCGGGTGCCCTTGTGGACCCGTATTCGAAACGGGCAGTCGGTCGACATCATCACCGCCGAAGGTCAGCGCCCACAGCCGACATGGATGGATATTGCGGTAACGGGGCGCGCGAAATCAGCCATCCGGCGCAGCCTGCGCGAAGAGCGGCGCGACGGATCGGTGCGGCTGGGGCGCGAACTTGCGCGTGTCGCATTCGAGCATGTGGGCAAGAAAGTCAGCGACAAGGCGCTTGCAACCGCGGCGCGCCGGATGAATGTCAGCGATTCCGGTGACCTGTTGGCGATGCTGGGCAACGCGGAAATCTCGGGCAGCGAGGTGATCGAGGTTCTTTATCCCGAATTGCAACGCAGCCAAAGCCGTGAAACCGGCAAACCGGCCAGCGCGATGATCGGTCTCGGCGCCGGGCAAACCGGCGAACCCGCCGCGTGCTGCCAGCCGGTGCCGGGTGAACGTATCGTCGGCATCGCCTTTCGCGGCAAGGGCGTGCAGGTTCATGCGATCGACTGTGAAACCCTGACCCAGTATGACGAGCAACCGGACCGCTGGATCGACCTTCACTGGGGCGAAGGCAGCCACCCTGCCGTCAATGTGACCACGCTGGAAATCACGCTGGTGAACGATGCGGGCACATTGGGACGAATCTGCACCTTGATCGGCGAACAAAACGCCAATATCTCTGACATGCATTTCACCGAGCGCAAGCCAGATTTCTACAAAATGCTCGTGGACATTCAGGTGCGGGATGCAGAGCATCTGCACAATGTTCTTACCGCTGTCGAGGCGGATTCGGATGTGGCTCAGGTCGCGCGACACCGCAATGTGTCGCCGGTCGATCTGACAGGATAAGAAAGGCGCGACCGGCAGGGTCTGGGGGGACCGGTCAATCGGGTGGATGGTCTTCAAGAGGCGAAAACAACTATCGTGGCCGCAATGGTTGGTCGAATCCGTTTACCCGCGGTCCGGATGGCGCCGCGCCAGCAGCTATATTGCCCACCGCCTGCGCCGCCTTCCCGACACGCCGCAAAAAATCGCACGCGGGATCGGCGTTGGCGTCTATGTCAGTTTCACGCCGTTTTTCGGATTTCATTTTCTGGTCGCGACGGCGTTGGCAATTATGCTTCGTGGCAATGTCATTGCGGCACTGCTGGCGACATTTTTCGGCAATCCATTGACCTTCCCGCTGATTGCGACCGGCAGCCTGACGCTGGGACATAAATTGCTTGGTCTGGCCGGCGAGTTCGCGGCGGACAAGTCGATTTTCCAACTGTTCAAAAACACGGCCGCTGATTTTCTTTATAACTTCAAGGCATTGTTCACCGCCCAGCAGGCGGATTGGTCCGGATTGGACGAGTTTTTTTTCAGCGTATTTGTGCCCTATCTGGTTGGTGGCATGATCCCCGGCATCGCGTTCGGGGTCACCGCCTATCTGCTTAGCAGGCCGGTAATCTCGGCCTATCAGAAACGGCGCAAGGGGCATTTGATGGCGCGATGGAAACAACGGCGCGCCAATGCCCGCAAAAAGGCTGACCAAAGCCGGTGAACGGCCTATGCTCACATTTCGGGAATCGGGACGGGACAAATTCAGAATGGCAAGCGATCTGACCAAACCGCTGGGCAGGCTGAGACTGGGCGTCAATATCGACCATGTGGCAACGGTCCGGAACGCCCGCGGCGGTGCCTATCCAGACCCCGTGCGGGCTGCGTTGCTGGCCGAGGCCGCAGGCGCCGACGGCATAACCGCGCATCTGCGCGAGGATCGGCGTCACATCGCGGATGCCGATCTTCAGGGGCTGATGGACAATCTCAATGTGCCGCTCAATCTTGAAATGGCCGCGACGCCTGAAATGCAGCGCATCGCCCTTCACCACACGCCCCATGCCGTCTGTCTGGTGCCCGAAAAACGCGAGGAACGCACGACCGAGGGCGGGCTGGAAGTCGCGCGCGAGGAAAATCGTCTGGCTCATTTCATCGCACCCCTTCGCGAGGCCGGTTGCCGGGTGTCGATCTTTATCGCCGCGGATCGCCGTCAGATCGAAGCTGCGGCCAGGATCGGCGCGCCGGTGGTGGAGCTTCACACAGGGGCATATTGCGATTTGCACGCCGAAGGGAAAACCGTTGAACGCGACGCGGAGTTGCAGAAATTGCGGGAAATGGCGGCCTTTGCCCACACGCTGGGGCTGGAAGTTCACGCTGGCCACGGACTGACTTATGATACTGTGCAGCCGGTGGCGGTGTTTCCCGAAGTGATGGAGCTCAATATCGGGCATTTCCTGATCGGCGAGGCGATCTATGTCGGCCTCAAAACCGCCATCGCGGAAATGCGGGGTTTGATGGAGGCCGCGCGGGCCATCGTGATTGAAAAGGAAATGCCATGAAAATAACTTTTGTTGCGGCAGTTTTGGCCGCGTCGGTCGGCGGTGCGGCATTCGCGCAATCGGTCAACGAATGCGACTGGGTCGCGTCGGCCCGCAACCTGGCGGAACCGTGGGGCGAAAACACCCGGACCTTCGCGAACGGTGCGATCCGCGTTGCGTTGCTGGATACGTTGGAACCCGTCTGTTGCTCGTTTCATCTGCTGGTCCTTTCGCCGCATCCCGAATGGGGGCAGGCGTGCCACGTCGTTTCCGATCAGCCGGGACAGGGATGGGTTGCGCTGCATTTCCAGAACCTCAAGGCAAGCTATGACGCCGCCAAGGGCCTGCGGGTGAACGTCGACGCGGATTACTACGATCCGGCGACCGGAACCGCCGATCCGGCGCAGCGCATGAGGTTTGGCATCCGCATCAACCAGGCGACCGGAACCGTGACCCTGGAATGAGCGAAACCCGGTCCACTCAATCTTGTTCAAAGGATTGGAAAAAATCCTTGGCAGGGATTTTGCCAGGAGTTTTGGTAAAACTATTTCGCGTGGCGGAAATGTCGCGGGGAGGCTTGTGATGATTCTGGGCATCGGCACGGATCTGGCCAATATCGAGCGGATCGAACGCACGCTGGGCCGGTTTGGCGACCGGTTTCGCAATCGGGTTTTCACCGATGTCGAGCAACGCAAGGCCGAGCGGCGGCGCGATACCGCTGGCACCTATGCTAAGCGATGGGCGGCGAAGGAAGCGTGCTCCAAGGCGCTGGGCACCGGGTTGCGTATGGGGATCGCGTGGAAAGACATGGCCGTCAGCAATCTTCGAACCGGTCAGCCTCGAATGCACCTGACCGGCTGGGCCGCTGCGCGACTGAAGGAATTGACCCCGCCGGGGATGGAGGCCCATGTCCACGTCACCCTGACCGACGATCATCCTTGGGCGCATGCCGTCGTGCTGATCGAAGCACGGCCTGCGGCGATGGGCGACGCTTGACTTCGCCCGGGCCAGAAGCCATGTAGCGCGGGCAAAATCGCAAGCGAGGCAAGACCCGATGGCCGAGAAAATCAAGTCCGATAATGGCGTATTGGAGTGGGTCAAGACCATCGTCTACGCCCTGATCCTTGCCGGTCTGATCCGCACGATATTCTTTCAGCCGTTCTGGATTCCCTCGGGGTCGATGAAAGATACGCTTTTGATCGGCGATTTTCTGTTCGTGAACAAGATGGCCTATGGCTATTCACGCCATTCCTGCCCGTTTTCGATGTGCCCGTTTTCGGGCCGCATTCTGGCCAGAGCGCCGGAACGGGGTGATGTTGTCGTGTTCAAGCATCCGGTCTCCAAGGCCGACTTCATCAAACGCCTGATCGGTCTACCGGGTGACCGAATTCAGATGAAAAACGGGGTTCTGCACATCAACGGCGCGCCGGTCGCGTTGGAGCCCGCGACCGATTTTACCGAAATCATGGACCGTCAGGGCCCGGTCGGCAACACGCCGCGCTGCGAAAACGAACCCGTTGATACTGGCGAGACCTGCATCAAGTCCCGATCGCGCGAGACGTTGCCGGGCGGCGTGACCCACGACGTGCTGAACATCGTCGATGGTGGGTTTGTCGATAACACCAAGGTATTTACCGTGCCCGCGGGGGAGTATTTCTTTATGGGCGACAACCGCGACAATTCGCGGGACAGCCGTTTCAGCCGCGGGATTGGCGGGGTGGGTTTCGTCCCGTTCGAAAACCTGGTGGGACGGGCGGATCGGGTGATATTTTCTTCGGCCGGGCGTTCGATCCTGTATTTCTGGACCTGGCGGCGGGATCGGTTTTTCGAGGCGATCGAGTGAAACTTTCCGCCGAACTCGCGGCATTTTCCGCCCGGATCGGGCATGATTTCAAACACCCCGCCCTGCTGATCGAGGCGGTCACCCACGCCTCGCTGTCGTCTCCCACGCGCCCGGACAATCAGCGCCTGGAATTTCTGGGCGACCGGGTTCTGGGGCTGGTCATCGCCGGGGCGCTTCTGCAGGCGGACGCCGATGCCCCCGAGGGTGTTCTTGCGCCGCGGTTCAATGCGCTGGTGCGCAAGGAAACCTGCGCCGAAATTGCGCAATCCGTCGATTTGGGCAGCGTCCTGAAACTGGGCCGGTCCGAGGCTTTGTCGGGCGGTCGGCGCAAGCTGGCATTGTTGGGCGATGCCATCGAAGCCGTGATCGCGGCGGTCTATCTGGACGCGGGATACGCCCCGGCGCAGGCGATGATCCTGCGGCTGTGGCAGGCGCGGATTTCCACCGCGGCGACCGACGCCCGCGACGCCAAAACCGCACTGCAGGAATGGGCGCAGGCGCGGGGACAGACGCCGCCAGACTATGTTGAAACCGACCGCAGCGGCCCGGATCATGCGCCGGTGTTCACCATAACCGCACGTCTGGAATCCGGTGAAGCCGCCAGCGCGGCCGCCGCTTCCAAGCGCCAGGCCCAACAGGCCGCCGCCGCCGAACTGCTGGCGCAACTGGAGCAAAGCGATGTCTGAGACGGCTTGCGGTTTCATCGCGCTGATCGGCGAGCCGAATGCCGGGAAATCCACGTTGCTCAATCGAATGGTCGGGGCCAAGGTTTCGATCGTCACCCACAAGGTTCAGACCACGCGCACGCGCATTCGCGGTGTCGGTGTTGCCGGATCGGCGCAACTGGTTTTCATCGACACGCCGGGGCTGTTTCGTCCGCGCCGGCGGCTGGATCGCGCGATGGTGGCCGCCGCGTGGAATGGTGCGGCGGATGCCGATCTTGTGGTTCTGCTGATCGAGGCGCATCGGGGGGTCACCGAAGGCGTCACGGCGATTCTCGACGGGCTGCGAGAACGCGCGGGAAGTGGTGCGAAAATCGCTCTGGCAATCAACAAGATCGACCGGGTAAAAAGCGAAAAACTGTTGGCATTGACCACGGAATTAAACGAAGCCTTTGATTTCGTGGCAACATTCATGATCTCCGCGGAAAAAGGCCACGGTGTTCCCGACCTCCGGAACTGGCTGGCGGACGAGGTTCCGCCCGGGCCTTGGCATTACCCCGAGGATCAGGTCGCCGACCTGCCCCTGCGCATGCTGGCCGCCGAGATCACGCGTGAAAAACTGACCCTGCGACTGCATCAGGAATTGCCGTATCAGTTGACCGTCGAAACCGAAAGCTGGGACGAACGCAAGGACGGCTCGGTGCGCATCGATCAGGTGATTTACGTCGCTCGCGACGGGCACAAGGGGATCGCACTGGGGCCGAAGGGCGAGACAATCAAAGCGGTCGGCAAGGCATCGCGCGAGGAAATTTCCGCGTTCCTCGGGCGCAAGGCGCATCTTTTCCTCCAGATCAAGGTGCGCCCCAACTGGCAGGAAGAAGCCGGTCGCTATCGCGAGATGGGGCTGGATTTCAATGACGGCAACTAAGCGCAACGCGCCGGGGCCCGGGCGAATATCGTGCCGCGCCTGACGTCGGAGTTCTGGGTCGCGGCCTATCTTCGCCGGCTGGCCCTGGCGGACATTCCGGTATTCGTTGCGGCCAGGGGTGACGCGACTGCGGGCAATGTCATGGTCAAGGTCAACACGCTGGACGGGCGGGCCTGCGCATACCAACGCAGTTTCGGCGCTGATGGTGGGCGGGTCTGGATCATATTGGCGCAGGGCTCTGACACGGAAATCGAGTCGATTCTTGCACGTCAGCGGCAGTTTGACCGGGACATCTGGATCCTCGAGGTCGAAGACAAGGCCGGGCGGCATTTGCTCGACGAGCCCGGGTTTTCGGAGTAGGAAACCCCGATGGAATGGCGCGATCAGGGAGTGTTGCTGGCAGTCCGCAGGCACGGAGAATCCGCGGCCATCATCGAAGTTTTCACCGACCTTCGTGGGCGGCACGCCGGTGTCGTGCGTGGCGGTGGTTCGCGAAAACAGGCCCCCATCCTGCAAAAGGGGGCCCAGCTTGACGTGACATGGCGGGCGCGCCTGGACGAACATATCGGAACGTTCCGCGCCGAGCTTTTGTTGTCTCGCGCCGCAACGGCGATGGCGGACCGGCAGGCGTTGGCGGGTCTGAACGCGATCTGCGATCTGCTGAAATTCGTGTTGCCCGAGCGCGAACCACATCCCCGGCTATATCGCGCAACGCAGGCGCTGCTTGCGGCGCTTGATGCTGCACCGGACTTCGTGCCGCTTTATCTGGAATGGGAATTGCTGCTGCTGGAGGATTTGGGATTTGGTCTTGATCTTGGGTCCTGCGCCGTCACCGGTGAGACCGAAATGCTCGAATTCGTTTCGCCGCGGACGGGCCGCGCGGTCAGCCGGGCAGGGGCCGGTGAATGGGCGGAAAAGCTGTTGCCGTATCCCGCCGCCCGCGTCCCCGGCGGCGTGCTTGCCGGGCTGCGCACGACCGGTTATTTTCTGGAAACCCGTCTGGCGCAATCACTTGGCGACCGTCCGCTGCCCGAGGCCCGCGCCCGCCTGATGGCCGAGGTCAGACGCTCAAAAAGGGATGAGACATGAAAACCTATGCCGAAATCCGCGCGATCGCCGATCAGCGAAAGGGTGTCGATGGGGTGAACGCCCATTTGCCGGACGCCCCGCAAGTCCCTCTTGCGGCGCTGGGCGATGATCGTCTGCTATCGGAATTTTCCAAGCGGGTTTTCCAGTCCGGGTTCAACTGGAAAGTGGTTGAAAACAAATGGTCGGGATTTGAGATCGCATTCCACGGTTTTGATCCGGCGCGAAACGCGATGATGTCCGACGACGATCTGGACCGGCATCTGAAAAACACCGACATCGTTCGCCACGCGGCGAAAATCCTTTCGATCCGGGACAACGCCATATTTTTCACGGATCTGGCCAAGGCACATGGTTCTGCCGCCGCCCATATCGGCAACTGGCCGCAGGAAGACACCGTCGGCCTGTTCGCGCTGCTGAAATCACGCGGTTCGCGGCTGGGCGGGGCAACCGGGCAATATGCGCTCAGGTTTGCCGGTTATGACAGTTTCATCCTGTCAAGATCGGTGGTTGCCGCGCTGAACATGGCGGGCGTGATCGACGGTGCCGCAACATCGAAAACCGCGCTGGCCAAGGTGCAGGCGGCGTTCAATGCGTGGCACGACGAAAGCGGTGAACGCCATGCGGTGATCAGCCGGGTATTGGCGATGTCGGTGCCGGACTGACGCGGGGCTTTAGCCCCGCGCGACCGGCTGACGCAGGATCGTTTTCAGTTTCTGCGGCGCCACCTTGCGCGGGTCGCTCAGATAGATTTCGTGATGCCGGCCCCGCATCCGATATCCGGATTCCGGGATAATCTGATTGTGCAGTTCTGCCAGAACCGCCGTTTCGTCGTCATAGGACCCGACATGCAGCGTCTGGTAGCACGTCCCTTCGTCGAGGGCGGTCGTCCGAACGAGTTCCAGCGCTTCGCGGTTTGTGCGCGGCTCTTTCAGCTTGCCCTGCTTGGCAATCGCCGCGTTCCGGGCGGACTCGATATCGTCCGGGTCCAGCCAATCCGGCTGGCGGATCATCATGGACCAGTGCCAGAGCGCCTTTTGGCGGGCAGCAAAGGCCGCCATGTCATCGGCCCACCACAGGCCTTCGAGCGGGGCCACGACATAATCGCGGGACATGAATTTTTTCGACATCGCCTTCAGCCCATAGCTTAGCACGTAAAGTGCTGCCACCGCGTCCGCATAGGATGCCCCAAACGGCCCGCCGGTCCCGTCGATTGCAAGGTAGCGCAGCGGTGGGATTTGCAGAAGATCAAAGCGCCCCTGCTTGCCGGAATAAAGGGCCCTGTCCGTTTTCTTGAAGTCGATCTTGTCCATCGGCGCCGCCCCTGTCTGCACGTTTGATTTCATCGGCCCATTGCCACGCCCTCGCGGCGTTTGTCTGCCCCACCGATCAGGCCCTGCGGCGTGATGCGGATGACGTGCAGACCCGAATTCAGATTGCGGATCCTGACATCGTGCCCCAGCGCCGCAAGCCCGTCGCGCAGCGTGGCCTCGTCCGGCCCTTCCTCGATATCCGTGCTGCCGTTCCGGTTGACGACATGGCCAAGATCGATGGCGGTCTGCGGGTCCATTCCCCAGTCGAGCATCGCGATCAGGGACTGGGCCACATAGGCGATGATGCGCGAACCGCCGGGCGACCCGGTCAGCAGGATCGGCGCGCCGTCGGCAAGAACGACCGTTGGCGCCATCGAGGAACGCGGTCGCTTGCCGCCTTCGACCCGGTTCGCAACCGGCTTGCCGTCGCGCATCGGCACCCGGGAAAAATCGGTGAGCTCGTTGTTCAGCAAAAAGCCGCCAGCCATCAGGCGTGAACCGAACCCGGTTTCGATAGTGGTCGTCATGACGATCATGTTGCCATCGGAATCCACGATGGAAAAATGCGATGTGCCCGGACGTTCGGGTTGCGTATCGGGGGCATAGTTTCGGGATTCCTTCCACGGTGGCGAACCCGCGCGCGCCGTTTCCATCGCGGCGCCCGGATCGATCAGGCGCGACCTTGCCGTCAGATAGGCGGAGTTCAGCAACCCCTCGGGCATCGGGGTGAAATCGCTGTCGGCCATGAAAAGTGCCCGGTCGGCATAGGCGAGCTTTTCCGCCTCCGCCAACAGATGATACGCAGCGGGCGAAGGGCCGAGTGCTGCAAGATCATAGGGTTCGAGCAGTTTCATGATCTGCCCCACGGTCAGGCCACCCGATGATGGCGGGCCCATGCCGCAGACCTGATATCGCCGGTAGTCCGCACAGACCGGCGGTCGCTCGATCACCCGATAAGCGGCAAAATCCGCCGTGGTCAGGATGCCGGGATTGGTGGCGGTGCGCGTGGCCTGAACGATGTCCGCCGCGATGTCGCCGTGGTAGAACGGTCGTGTGCCCGCGACCGCAATCCGCCGCAGGGTTGCCGCGAATGCGGGGTTTGTCAGGGTCTCGCCCTCGTCGCGCGGCGTGCCATCGGCCCTGAAAAAATATTCCCGAGTCTCGGGGAATTTCGCCAGACCGAAATCGCCGGCAGCCCGGATTGATCGGGCCATGCGCGGCGAAATCGCAAAACCCTGCTTGGCCGTCTCTATCGCGGGGTTCAGCAGGCTGGCCCATGGCTTGCTGCCGAAATGCCCGTGCAGGGTCTCAAGCAGCAGCAGCGTCCCCGGAACGCCAACCGATCGCCCGCCGACCACGGCGTCAAACCACTTGACCGGCTGGCCATCCGGGCCGAGCCAGTAATCGGGTGTGGCCGCCAAAGGTGCGGTTTCGCGCCCGTCCCAACTTGTCAGTTCGGCTTTGGCGGCATTCCAGTAAAGCGCAAAGGCCCCGCCACCGAGGCCCGAACTTTGCGGCTCCACGAGGTTCAGCATCATCTGAACCGCAACCGCCGCATCCGCCGCGGTCCCGCCTGAGGCCAGCACGTCCCGTCCGACCCGTGCCGCCAACGGATGTGCCGCGACGACCATGTAACGCTTTGTGAGGACGGAACGATTTTGCGTTGTGGCGAAGGTCTGTTCGGGTTGCTGCGCCTCCTGCGCGGTGGCGCTTGTGGCGGCGATCAGCAGCGCCGCACCGGCAAAGCGCCGCAGACGTAACCTTTTCAAAGCGCGTGGTGTCACGGGCAACTCCGGTCGCTGGGACGGTTGTGGCAAAGATTACCAGCCTCGGGTCAGGTTGGCCACTTCGGCTTGAAAAGCGATCTGTGCGCCGCCCGCGAATTCACCGATCCTTGCAGCGAAGGTCTTGAAATAATCCTGTGCCTGAACGTGGGCCAGCGTCTCGGCACTGTCCCAGCGGCCCCAGTGGACGCGTGACGTACCGTTGTCGGCAACGGCGACTTGATAGGTGAACGTGCCGGGGATTTCCGGGTCTTTGTCGATGGCTTCGATAAAGGCAACGGTCGCCGCCTGCCAGTCGGCTTCGGGGCCGGAGTAATCGTATCGGATGGTGATGGTGCGCATGGGGGATTTCCTTAATTAACGAAACTGTTAAGCAAAATAAGCACCGGACCGTGATCGAGTCAAGCTGCTGGCCCATAATTTCGGGCAAGTCTGACAATTGTCCGACCAGCCGATGGGTTCAGTTCCGCCCGAATTGCGGCAACCACTGCACCATGACCTGCGCTTGAATTTCTCTGGCCCCACGAAAATTCTCAGGATGCCGGCGTGGTAACGTGCCCGGCTGATCGGGTATTCCAGCGCGAAACCGTTGCCGCCAAAAGAGGCGAGGGGCTGCTACGGACGCATTCAGGTGGCCAGCCTCTTGGCAACGAAAAAAACCGCCGAAAATGCTCGAATTCGAGAACGGAAAATGACAGGAGAATCATGTGTTGTTTGAGAGAGATTTCAGCGAAACACCAATTCTTGTAACGAGGGCAGCGCCTGCCCTCTTGCCGGAGGCATGTTTTCAGCGGGACGGGCAGGCAGGCGCTGCCCGGCCGTGCGACCGGTTGGAAACACGGAAGCGCAGGGCCGTGGGTTCACGCGGAAATGTATTTCGCAGAGGCTTCTTGGAAATGTATCCAATGTTGATTTTATTGAGAATGGGGGTCCTTACCACAATGCTGGCCATTGTGTCATCTGTGGTTCAGGCGGCGTGCATACGCCAATCGTTGCCCGATCACGATTATTGCGGTCCCGAAGGCAGAGCACTTGTTTCGTTTCTGATTGCGGACAGGCTGTATGGTCCGTTTACGGGTGCCTGTGCCGCGCATGATTATTGCTATTGGCAAGGCGGCATCAAGATCGTTACCGCGATGGAGCAGAGGTACCGTATGTCTATGGCCCATGCATCCGACGCGCAAATCGCAGAATTCAGGTTCGCGATGGACGGGATCAAAGCCCAATGTGACTGGAATTTCCGAATGCGGCTGCTCGGGGAATGCAGGTCACTGGCGTGGGCGAAAAGCGCCAAGTGCGAGGCGGCGGCAGAGCTCTATTTTCTCGGCGTTGACAAGCTGGCAACCGGGTTATTCAGGTCTGCAGTCAATGCTGCGCTGACGTGCCGCTGACTGGATGTGTTCTCCTTTCGTAGGTCGTACAATTGTCCGACCTACCGTTGTGTTCAGCCCCGCCCGCCTTCCAACAGCCGCCGGGCGATCACGGTTGCCTGGATTTCCGCCGCCCCCTCGAAGATGTTCAGGATGCGCGCATCGCACAGCACCCGGCTGATCGGGTATTCCAGCGCGAAACCGTTGCCGCCGTGGATCTGCAGTCCGTTATCCGCCGCCGCCCAGGCGACGCGGGCACCCAGCAGTTTGGCCATACCGGCCTCCAGATCACAGCGGCGGCCCTCGTCCTTTTCGCGGGCGGAGTGGTAGGTCAGTTGCCGCGCCACCATGATTTCGACCGCCATCATCGCCAGTTTTGACGAAACGCGGGGAAATTCGATGATTGGCTTGCCGAATTGCCGCCGGTCGCCCGCATATTTCATCGCGATTTCCATGGCCGATTGCGCAACGCCGATGGCGCGCGCCGCCGTCTGGATACGTGCGCTTTCAAACGTCTGCATCAACTGCTTGAAACCCTGCCCTTCGACCCCGCCCAGAAGGTTTTCGCCCTTCACGTGAAACCCGTCAAAACCCAGCTCGTATTCCTTCATGCCGCGATAGCCCAGCACCTCGATCTCGCCGCCGTTCATGCCCTCGGTCGGGAAGGGGTCGGCGTCGGTGCCGGGGGTCTTTTCGGCCAGAAACATCGACAGGCCGCTATAGTTCGAGGTCGCCGGATCGGTGCGTGCCAGCAACGTCATCACGTGGGTCCGCGCGGCATGGGTGATCCAGGTCTTGTTGCCGGTCACCACGTAGTCCGCGCCATCGCGAACGGCGCGGGTGCGCAGAGAGCCGAGGTCGGAACCGGTGTTGGGCTCGGTAAATACCGCCGTCGGCAGGGTGTCGCCGGACGAAATCCGGGGCAGCCAGTGGGCCTTTTGCGCCTCGGTCCCGCCGCACAGGATCAGTTCGGCGGCGATTTCGCTGCGTGTGCCCAACGAACCGACGCCGATATAACCACGCGAAAGCTCTTCGGATACGACGCACATGGCCGCCTTGGGAAAGCCGAAGCCACCGAATTCCTCGGGGATGGTCAGGCCGAAGACGCCAAGTTCTGCCATTTCGTTGATGATTTCAATGGGGATCAACGCGTCTTTGAGGTGCCATTCGTGGGCAAAGGGCACCACCTTGTCATCGGCAAAGCGACGGAACTGGTCGCGCACCATTTCCAGTTCCCCGTCCAGCCCGGTTGCCCCAAAGCTGGCCACGCCCGCGCGTTCCTGCATCAGCACGCAAAGGCGCGATCGGGCGGCGGCGGTATTGCCGCCCGCGATCAGGGCATCACCGGCGTCGGTGCGAAAATCCGATGCCTTCAGATCAAGATCGGACAGGCGCGCGATTTCGCCCTGGCTCATCGGGATGCCACCCTGAAGTTGCGCCAGATACTCGCCAAACGCAATTTGCAGGATCAGTTGTTCCATTTCGCCAAGGCGGTCATCGGCTTTCAGACGACCCGCCCACCCCTGCATCTGGCGCAGCGCCTCGGCATAGGTCGCGATCCAAGAAAATGCATGCGCGGCGAACTGTTCCGCCTCGAGCGCCGCGCCCGAGACCCGACCATCATGGGCCACCCGCGCCAACATTGCACCATGCGCAGCGGTAAGCAGATCGGCAACGGCGCTCAGCGCGTCTTCGCAAAGGTCGGTCAGGCCGGCGAGAATCGGGGCTTGTGCCTTGCTCATTTATCTGTCCTGTTTTTGTGGTATTCGCCGGGAATCGCCGAATGTCCTGTTGGTTGCAGCCTCCTAGCGAATGCTGCATTGCAGCGCAACAAAAATACCCAAACATGGGGGCTTGCGAACGAATATGATACGGACCGCACCGATTGCGCGCAAAACCCCCGGCTGGCACCAATGACCGGCATGCTGCACGACATGACCGCACTTGTGTTGCTGGCCTCGCTTGCGGTGGTTCTGACCGGCGGATTCGTCAAGGGGGCCGTCGGTTTCGCGCTGCCAATGATCATGATTTCCGGTGTCGGCAGTTTCATGTCCGCCGAAGTTGCGGTCGCCGCGCTGATCCTGCCGACGGTCGCGACCAATGCAGTCCAGTCCTTTCGGGGCGGGTTGCGCGATGCCTGGGATTCCCTGCGCCGGTTCTGGCTGTTCAATCTGGTGTTGTTCGCGATGATCCTTGGATCGGCCCAGCTTGTCACCCGGATGCCCGAAAGGTTGCTGTTCATCCTTCTGGGCGGGTCGATCGTGCTGTTTTCCGTGCTGCAATTACGAGGCTGGAGCCCGCGCATTCGCGCCGGTTTTGGGCGCGTGACCGAAATCGGCGTGGCGCTGGTGGCCGGATTTTTTGGGGGCATGACCGGTGTCTGGGGCCCACCCACGATCTTGTACCTGAACGCGCTCGATCTGCCCAAGGCCGAACATGTGCGGGTGCAGGGGGTCGTGTATCTGACAGGCTCGGTGCTGCTGGTCGCGGCGCATTTGAATTCCGGCGTTCTCAATGCACAGACGCTACCATATTCCGCCGCGATGACGGTTCCGGCTCTGATCGGCCAGATCATCGGGCTGCGGGTTCATGCGCGGATGGATCAGGTGTTGTTTCGCCGCCTGACGCTGGTGGTGCTGGTGATCGCGGGTGCAAACCTGTTGCGGCGGGGGTGGATCGCCTGATGCGCGCGACTACCCCAGCGCCACTGCCTTGACTTCGGCGTCGATATAATCCTGATATTGCGCGAAATTCTCGGCAAACATCGCCACCAGGATTTTGGCGTCGCGGTCATAGGCTTTCGGGTGATCCCACGTGCGGCGCGGGTCCAGCAGAACGTTGGCCACGCCGTCCACCCCGACCGGGACGTCAAAACCGAAATTCGGGTCGCGGCGGAATTCCCCCTGGTTGAGCGTTCCGTTCAGAGCCGCCGTCAGCAATGACCTTGTGGCCTTGATCGGCATTCGAGACCCGGTGCCGTACGCGCCGCCGGTCCAGCCGGTATTGACCAGCCAGCAGGTCGCCCCGGTCTTGGCGATCTTGTCACGCAGGAGATTGCCGTAAACCTCGGGACGGCGCGGCATGAACGGCGCGCCAAAGCAGGTGGAAAAGGTCGGCTGCGGCTCGTCCACGCCCAGCTCGGTTCCCGCCACTTTTGAGGTAAAGCCCGACAGAAAGTGATACATCGCCTGCGCGGGCGACAGCCGCGCGATCGGGGGCAGCACGCCAAAAGCATCGCAGGTCAGCATGATGATATTGCCGGGTTGGCCGCCCAGCGAGGTTTCGCTGGCGTTCGAGATGTAGTGCAGCGGATAGGCGCAACGCATGTTGGCGGTCAGGCTGTCATCTTCGAAATCCAGTTCGCGGGTTTCGGGA
>CAZRLO010000058.1:0-17040 GCA_964600965.1 uncultured Rhodobacter sp. | reverse complement strand
TTGAGGTCGCTGTGGGGTAACACCCGTGGAAGTTCGAGTCTTCTCGACCGCACCAATCTGGCAAAATCGATCAAGTGTTTGCAGCGGGTTATTTGTGGACGGTCTTGCGCAGACCTGCCAAGCGGCGGAAAGCCGGAATTCGCTACAGGCGGCACCAAGGTCGGCAGAACGGACTTTGCCGCACCGGACAGTGAGGTTGCCAAACCCGAGGCTTGCCTGTGCCCGTAAATGTTCGATACCTTGCTTGGAAATCTGCGTGGCAAGCAGCTTTTCGTTCAAAAATCAACAAACCGCCGGACACGCACGGTCTTTGTCAGATGGGTATCAACGGCAATCCAAAGCCATGGTCCGGGGGCAAATTCCACGGGAACCTCCTCAAGAGCGCCGGTTATGCCTCACATCAAATGCAAAACACTTCAGCCTGAATAGCCAGCAAAACCGGCCTTCGCCAGACGCTTCTCAAGCAGTTCCACACAGGAAATGTTGGTAAATGGCATCTGACGAAAATGGGAAAACTTTAGTGTAATACTGGCAAGCAATTCTCGGAATTCGTTTGAACTTACAATGTCGCGGTTTTGGGAAACTGCCGTTGCATAGATCATTTTGTACCAGCAGACGTTTGGCCCTCTTTCGCAAGCCTCTTTTGCTTGCGATATTGCTTTATCGGTTTCTGCATGTTGGAAATTTTGCTGGCGATCTGTTCGCAGAGCCGATCCAGCGCCGCAGTGTCGGCCTTGAATTGCTCGGCAAAGAAACTTCCTGCCTCCCCACTTTCAGAAAGCGAGATAAACACTTTCGCCTGTCCGTCCTGGACACTGGCCCGTCCGGAAATGATATAGCTCCCTTCCTCCAATTCGCCTTGTTCGGTTATCAGGCGTATCCCCGTTCTGGGTGAGAGTGCGATGATCAGTTTTTCATAAAGCGCATCCGCCAAATCTACCGACGCCTGTGAATTACCGCTGCAAACCATGTTTTCAAGAAACACTTTCGGTGGCAACCCAACCTGACGCTTGCCTTGGTCTGCGTTCAGTCTGTACCCGCGGCCAGGCTTGGGCGCTGATTGAGCGAAGAACCAGAGCGTTTTACGCAATCTGGCCAAGGTTGCGACTTCTTGGCGGAAACAGGCCTTCATTTACTCAGAATCTCCGATCTTTCAACCGGGAAAAGCCCGGAAACGATTGGAAGGTAAGGTGGGTTCGGCCCAAAACGCGTGTTCTAACAAATGGAGGCGTATGATGACCTGGCGCCCGCCTTAACGAGCGCGCCGCGTCAAACGATTTCTGGCACGGGTGAAAACGTCACGGATCAAGCGGGCTAAGCGTGGTCGCCGACACCCGCCATGTGATGTGGTTCGTTTATTCGGCCGGTGCTATCATCTATGGCTTTTTCGTAACGGTTGAGGTGTGATCGCACAGCCGGAAACACGTGAATTCAAGTTTTCTACGCGCCTTGATCGCCCCAATTTATTTCAACTGTCCCCAAACCGCCGATCATAGGCCGCCAGGAATTTGAAGAACCGCTGGTGTGCGTAGGGGATGAAGCGGATCTTCTGGATCGGTTCGACCGACAGGGGCAGCGCGGCCATGGCGTATTTGAAATCTGACATGGGCAGCAGGTTTTTGGTGTCGCCCAGCAGTTTCTGAAATTCGTTCTCGCGGGCTTGGTTGGTATCAAATTCTGCATTGTCGAGATAGAAATTGAGCAGCGTCGCCAGTTCGCGATCGCCATATTCCGGCGCCGCAATGCGGAAAAAGGGCGCGTCCGGCTGCTGGTGGCGCATGACGGTTTCGGCGAACAGGTTCGAAAAATCGTAGGCCTTGTGGTTGAGACAGGAAAACTCGAAATCCAGCAGTTTGATTTGGCCGGTGTCCAGCTTCATGATATTGCCGTGATAGGTGTCGTTGTGACAGAAGGTCAGCGCGCCATCGGGCAGGCAGCGTTTCACCTTGGCCAGTGTTGCCGGGCTGTAGATTTCGCGCAATTCCTCGCACATATGCTGTTCGTCGGTTGGAAACGCGTCGATGCGGTCAACGAGAATATGCCGCGCCAGTTCGCCCCATTGCGCGTGCAGCATCTCGAAAAACACTCCTTGCGGCAGGTTCGGTGGCGTCAAACGATGCAGCCTGAACAGCGCATCCGCGATCCCGCGCAGGTTCTCGGGCTGAAACAAATCATCAGCCACAAGCGTGCGCCCGGGATAGAATTCCTCGATCCGGCAGGTGTCGTCGTAATAATGGCAATGGGCGGCGATCCCGTTTTGGCCCAGCGTCAGAAAGACCGACTTTTCGGTCTCAAAATCCAGAATGGCGTTATCCTTGCCTTCCAGCCGACGATAAAGAACCGCTGTCGGTTCAATCGGTTGCACCGTTTGCCGTGATCGAATGCCCATCGTGAAAGACGAGAACCCCTTGGGATCGTCCATCTCGAAATCATCGATAGAAAGCCTGGCCCAGTCGGGGAACAGACCCTGACATTGCCGAAAAATCTGCTGCTTCATTGCGATGGCGCATTGCCCCTTGTTTTTGTACCGCCCAAGGGCCCGCTGCGCGCGCCAGAACGGTGGGGAAGTTCTGCAAACGGATTGATCCGGATGTGCCGCGACCCGGCGTTTCCGCCGGGCCGCTTCGGTCTGTTCAGCGCCTCAGTTGGCCCACGTCGTATAGCCCAGTTTCAGCGCGGTGCCATTGAACCCGTTGATCCGGAATTGCGAGATGCGCCCCCGGTTGGTGCGGGCGCAGATATAGGTTCCGACCGGAATGGTCCAGATCGACACCTTGGACCGGGAAAACGCCGCCGTGCTGCATCCCGCATAATTCCGCGCGGACCCGTCCCCGACCGCCAGTCGCGCGCCGTTCTGGGGCACGATGAACTTGCTCAGGGCATCGACCGACTGGTACCAGATGTCGGCCCCGACGCTGGTGACGTTGCCGTTGTCAAGATCGGCCGAGAACGTCAGCGGCAGATTGATCGCCCCGGTCGACAGCGTGATCGGACCCGGTGCCGCGGGGGGCGGGCCGGTAAAGACCACCAACGAGGACGCCCGGTTATTGATCGCCGGTCCCAGATTGGCGCGACTCGCGCCGATGATCCGGCAGAAACCCAGCAAACCCTTGTTCACGCACAGTTTCACTCGTGCATTACCTTCCAGCTCGACCGAGGAAATCCGGTCGTTGAACGTGACGTTCAGCACATTCTTGGTCCCCGGACCACGGCAGAATGAATTGCCGCTGAAGTTCTGGCCGTTGTAAAAGCAGGCCCGGTCAGCCACTGGAACAGGTGCCGGGGCAGGGGCGGGCGCAGGCGCGGGCGGTGCATCGCCGCAATTGATCGCCAGGGATGGTTTGCCGTTGCTGTTGAAGGTCAGCGAAAGGCTGCAATCGGGGTCCGCATTGCCGCTGCCACTGGGCGCGGTCGTCAGGTAATTGGAACTGACCCAGCCGGCAGGGCCGGAATGGGTGATATAGCACCAGCCGTTGGGCCGGCATTCGCCCACATCGACCACCTCGCCGGCATGAAGCGTATCCACGATCCCGAACGAACCGTCCGGACCCGAGCGCACGTTGAGCGACGTCGTGGAAGACGCCGGCGTTGCATTGGCCGCCGTGGCCGAAATCGACGCGGCAAGAATTAGGGTGGTCGCAATGCGGACCCATTTAAAAATACTCATTTACCTTCTCCCGTTCACGGGCAGCGCAACGGATGTCGGGCGGATGAAATCCCGCCACCGGGCCGCATGCGGGGTGGTTCGTGGCGCGACCTTTGCCCGCCCGACCGCTTTGGCGCATCGCCGTGGTCAGAGCGTCGTCAGGCCCGAAAACCACCCGCACGTTTCGCTGCATACGCCGCCAGCATAGCTTCGCGGTCATATCGAGTCACGACCCAATCCCGAAAGCCGATTGCATCGCGCCCGTTGTCCGCTGCGTAGTGATCCAGGAAAAAGTCGAGGATTCCGGCCCGGGTCGTACGCAGGTGGGCGTATTTCAAGCCAAGCTGGCGTTGCGCGACGCGCACCGCGGTGCCTTCGATCAGCATCAGATACAGCGCCGCGGCAAATCCGGCACGGTCCGAGCCGGATTTGCAATGCAGGATCATCGGTTTCGGCAGGGTGCGAAAAGCGGATTCAAGTTCCAGAATCGTCTCGCGCGTTGGAAGGGACCGGGCGCGGGTCGCGATGTTGGTCAGGTCCAGATCGAGTTGGGCGCAGGCCTCGGCCTCAAATAGGTAGGCGCTGTTGCTGCCTTCGCCGCGCAGATTGAGAACCGACCGGATCCCCATTTTGCGATACCGCGCCAGTCTTTGCGCCGACGGCTGATTGGACCGGAAAACACCGGGGGCAACGGTGTCGAAATTCCACCACCAAAGGCGGACAACACCATGGTCCAGCCAGTAGAAATGCCAGACCGCCCGCCGCCGCGCCCGCGGCGTGGAAATATCCGCACCCAGCGATTTGCGCCACTTTCGCAGGCGTTCCGCCCACCGGGTTCGAATTTGGGTCAAGCGCCGGGTCCCATCCACATTTGCGTTGCCAGAGGGTTGCGGGGCATCGGACCGCCGCGCCCGCACCTACAATAACCGCTAGGTCGGCGCAAGCGACGCACCCGCGCCGTTGATCGAATGGCGCAAGCATCATCCACAAAGCCACGGACCGGCAATCGCCCCCGGCACCCGGAAATTGGCCGCCCCGGAACGCCGGCGCAGATATCAAGTCCACCGGTCTGGCCGTCTAGACGGCTAGACCAGCGGATTTTGCCGTAATCCGATGGTTTGGAACGGAAATTCCGGTCTTGGCGTGGCGCGCCGTGCGGTCGGCGGGCCGTCATCGTCATTGTGGTCTCACTGACGCCGCACCATTTTCCTCTGGAAATGACCGGCACCTTTTGGCGACACGCGCGGGCCCGTCCCGACTTCCGCGGCCTTGGTGTCGGGGACGCCTAAAAATCCTGAAACTGCCCGGCAATTTGCCCGCGGTATCGGCATCAGCCCGCACTTGCTGCCGGACCCCGTCGCCGATATGCTTTTGCCACCGGGATCCGCGCCAGCGGAATCCGGTGTGTGAATAGGTCGCCCGACCGATCGGGGCGCGCCCGTTCTTTGGGCAGCAAGGCGCGGTGAAATCGACATGCCAGAAAGATTGCCCCGGGTGGTGCAGGTGGGGTTCAACAAATGTGCGACGCGCAGCCTGACCCATTTGTTTCAGGGTTCCGGGCACCAAAGTGTCCATCACAAATTCAAGCGTGCGCTCGGCAAAAGTCGCAACATCGCCCTGATGATGCGCGACAACCGCGATGCGGGCAGAAAATTCCTGCATGGCTTTGATCAATATACATTTTATGCCGATCTGATGTCGCAGACCCGCCACGAAACCTATGAGGCGTTCAAAGAGTTTCGACGCATTCTGGACGATTACCCCGACACGATCCTGTTGTTGAACACCCGCGACCGGGAAAACTGGATCCGGTCGCGACTGCGGCACGGCCACGGCACATTTGCCGAAATGGTGATGGAAACGAACGGATTTTCCAGCCTTGGCGAATGCGCGGATTTCTGGCGGCGCGATTGGGCGGCGCATCTGGCCGACCTGCGCGGGTTCATGGCAACCGCACCTGCGCAACTGGTGGAATTCAACAGCGACACCGAAACCGCCGCCGATCTGGTCTCGCGTCTGGCGGCCTATGATCTGGACGTTGCCGCCTGGGGCGAGACCGGTCGTTCGCGCGCACGCGGGCAGGGGCGACTGCCCCGCCTGATCGGACGGCTGAATGCAAAACGCCGCATGCGGCCCTGATCTGCCGCTCGGCCCGCCCGATTTGTCCCGAACGGCATCGCGCTGAATTCGCCCTTTCCGCCACCGAATTCGGCCACGGCGCTTGTTCCGGCGCATCGCCGCCGTTAGGTTCGCCGCGGTTGCAAACAGACAGGCAGGCACGTGGAAACCCCGATCATCAGCGGTTATCAGTTCCGACCGGAGCATTTGCAGGTCGCGGCGCGCACGCCGGGGATCGGCGCGTTCATGCGGTGCCGCAATGGCGCGGATTTCGTTGAATCCACGATCCGCTCGCATTTCGCGCATTACGACGAAATCGTCGTGGTTCACAACCAGTGCACCGATGCAACGCCGGAAATCCTGGCCCGGCTCGGCCAGGAGCTGGGCCCGAAACTGCGGGTCTGTCACTATACCGACCGGGTGCAGCCGCTGGGCAGCGAGGGCCATGCCCGCACTCCGGGCGATCACCCCGAAAGCATGGTCAATTATTCGAACTTCGCACTGGCGCAGACGCGGTTTCAGATTGCGGTCAAGCTGGACGACGATCATCTGGCCATTCCGGACGAGGTGGCGCGAATGGTGCGCGCGCTGCGCGACGGGCGGGCCGATCTGCGGTACCAGCACTGCTTTTCCGGTTTCAACCTGGCGCGGTCGAACGACGGGACGCTGGGCATTCCGGCATTCGATCCGCTGGTCGGGGGCGGGGACCACGGGTATTTCCGCGTGCTGCCAACCACGCTGTTTCAGCACGACCGCCGGTTCGAGCGGTTCAGCCGCGGCCCGCTTGCCCGCCGGTTCGCGGGGTTCTTCTATTGGCATCTCAAGTATCTGAAGGCCGGCCGGGGTTTCTGGAATTACGAACTCGGCGACAATCCCGAAAGCCGGTATTCGCGCAAGAAGGCCCAGTTCGAGAATTCGCCATTGCTGGATATGCCGGAAATCCGGACCCGACTGAAACCGGGACCGGGTGACATGGTGGCGGCCCTGCTCAGCGAAAAGGCCCGCCTGAAACTGGCGCGCGACCGGTCGATCGCGGCGATGTTTCCCGATGCCAGTCTAAATGCCGCGCTCGACCGGCTTTCCCCGCTTTGGCGCGACCATTGCGGTCTCGATCAGGATGGCGCGACCGACTGACCGGTGCCCGTGGCAAAAGCGGAAAGTCCCGGCCAATCGGTCACGTCCCGCACGCCTTTTGCACGAAAGCGGTGCAATCCGTCGCGAATTACCGGCAAATGGTCGCATCCCCGCGCCGATCCCGCCCCGGATTGGGGTTTCGCTGGCGCATCACCGGATTCGACTTTTTGGTCTGATAATTTTGGGGACCCCCCCATTGCATTGATTGGGCGAATATGGTTGGATTTCGCGCGGCGTCGCCGGAAGAGCGATCCCTGCAATCATATGTTCTAGGGAGGAACAGCTTGTCCACCGTATCGAAAGAAGACGGGTTCGTGGTCTTTGATCACGTCCAGAAAAGTTATGACGGCGAGATTCTGGTGGTCAAGGACCTCAATCTTTACATCGGCAAAGGTGAGTTTCTGACCATGCTCGGGCCGTCAGGTTCCGGCAAGACGACTTGCCTGATGATGTTGGCCGGGTTCGAAACCGCAACCCACGGCGACATCCTGCTGGATGGCAAGCCGATCAACAACATCCCGCCGCATAAGCGCGGCATCGGCATGGTGTTTCAGAACTACGCGCTGTTTCCGCACATGACGGTCGGCGAAAACCTGTCCTTCCCGCTGGAAGTGCGCGGCCAAAGCAAATCGGAACGCGAAACCAACGTGAAGCGCGCGCTGGACATGGTGCAAATGGGCGATTTCATCAATCGTCGCCCCGCGCAGTTGTCCGGCGGACAGCAACAGCGGATCGCGCTGGCACGGTCGCTGGTGTTTGAACCGGACCTCGTTCTGATGGACGAACCGCTTGGCGCGCTGGACAAGCAGTTGCGCGAACACATGCAATACGAAATCAAGCACCTGCACGATCGTCTGGGCGTGACGGTGGTGTACGTGACCCACGACCAGTCCGAGGCGCTGACCATGTCCGACCGCATCGCGGTGTTCGACGACGGGATCATCCAGCAACTGGCACCGCCCGACGATTTGTACGAGCGGCCGACCAATGCGTTCGTGGCGCAGTTTATCGGCGAGAACAACACGCTCATGGGCACCGTCAAAGAGGTCAAGAATGGCATTGCCAAGGTCGATTACGGCCAGGGCAGGCTGGGCGAGGCCACCGCGGTCAATTGCGGCGAGGCCGGCTCCAGCACCACGCTTTCGATCCGCCCTGAACGTGTTGATATCGGCGAAAAAAGCGGCCCCAACGCCATCGATGCCGAAGTTCAGGAACTGATCTATCTCGGCGATCACATCCGGTGCCGAATGAATGTTCTGGGGAATTCCGAATTTGTGGTTAAGGTGCCGAATGCGGCTGGCAATAAGCAACTTGAGGTCGGCGAAAGCACCAAGGTGAGCTGGGCCACAGAAGATTGCCGCGCGCTGGACGCGTGACAAAGGCATTGCGGACAGCGCAGCCTGCGCGCGTTCCGCGATGAAAGACGCCGGAAATCCGGCACAAAACTAGGGAGAGACCAAATGAATGTAACGAAACTTCTTTTGACGGCCGTGTCGGCTGCTGCACTTTCGGCGACTGCCGCGATTGCTGCCGATCTGACCGTTGTTTCGTGGGGCGGTGCCTATACCGCTTCGCAGCAAAAAGCCTATGGCGAGCCGTGGGAAGCCGCGTCTGGCAAATCGATCCATTGGGAAAACTACAATGGTGGTCTGGGCGAAGTGAAAACCCAGGTCGAAAGCGGCAACGTGACGTGGGACATCGTCGACCTGCTGCCGGACCAGATCCGCACCGGTTGCGACGAAGGTCTGTTCGTCGAACTGCCTGACGACATCTTCATTCCGGCCGCCAGCGGTGCGTCGATGGATGACGACCTGATGGTTCCGCGCCCGAACAAATGTGCGGCACCGCAAATCTGGTGGTCCTATCAGGCGTTCTATCAGGACGGCACCTTCTCGGGTGATCAGCCCACGACGATCGCTGACTTCTTTGACGTGGCCAAATTCCCCGGCAAACGTGGCGTTCACACTTGGGCAAACGCGATCATCGAAATGGCGCTGGTTGCTGACGGCGTTGCCATTGCCGACGTTTACGACGTGATGGGCACCGAAGCTGGCGTGGACCGGGCATTTGCCAAACTCGACACGATCAAGGACGACGTTGTGTTCTGGTCTTCGGGCGCCAAACCGCTGGAACTGGTTTCCTCGGGTGAGGTTGCCCTGTCGCTGGCCTATAACGGCCGCGTTGGTGGTGCCAATCTGAACGACGGCGCGAAATTCGTGTCGATCTGGGATGGTCAGGTTCTGGAAGAAGAATGGCTGGGCGTTGTTACGGGTTCCCCGAACATCGATGCAGCACTTGACTTCATCTCCTACGCGACTTCGCCGAAAGCACAGGCGGATCAGGCCAGGTGGATCAACTACGGCCCGATGCGCACTTCGGCGCTGGACATCATTGCCGCTGGCGAACCTTGGTTCAACACCGGCGTTGGTGTGCTTGAGCACATGCCGAACCGCGAAGAAGTCGTTGCCCGTACCATCGTCGCCAACCCCGACTGGTGGGCCGACAACGGTGACGAAATCCAAGAGCGCTACAAAGCGTGGATGGGTCAATAAGATCGTCTGAAAATCATCCGACCGGGCGCTGCGGCGCCCGGTTATCCTTTCTGCCTTACATGGGTTTGACATGACCGACGCCACCCTCGGATCATCGCCATCTGCGCCGCTGGTCACTGCGGACGGAACACCGCTCAAGAAAAGTCTGCAACGATCGCTGCGTGTCGAAAAGGCCCGCGCTTTCGGACTGGTTGCCGGCCCGGCGCTGTTCCTGATCATTCTTTTCATCTGGCCGCTGATCACGCTTTTCGCCAAAAGCGTCGACGATCGGCTGGTCAACGATGTTCTGCCCCGCACCATGGCGATCTACGAGGAATGGGACGGCGAGACCCTGCCCGAGGAACGATTTTTTGCCGCGATGTACGCAGACCTGACCTCGGCCGAGCGATTGCAGATCGGCAAGGTCTCCACGCGGATGAACTATGCCAAATCGGGCTGGAAAAGCCTGGTCAAGAAATCCAACAAGAAATTCAAGACATTCGATACCGCCGGACCGTTCATGGAACAGATGATCGAGGCCGACAAGCGCTGGGGCGATGTCACCTTCTGGCAATCGCTGGGTGTCATGAAGGACCGCCGGACCGCGGGTTATTACTGGAACGCGCTGGACCGCACCTATGATTCTTCCAAGAACGTGATCATGCAGCCGGAAAACCGGCGTGTTTACGTGATGTTCTGGCAAAGGACCCTGTGGGTCTCGATGCTGGTAACGGTATCCTGCCTGATCCTGGCCTATCCGGTGGCGTATCTGCTGGCCACGTTGCCGCTGAGATATTCGAATCTGTTGATGATCGCGGTCCTGATGCCGTTCTGGACATCACTTCTGGTGCGCATCGTCGCCTGGATGATCATGCTTCAGCAGCATGGGGTGCTGAACGATTCGCTGGTCGCGCTGGGGATATTATGCGACGACTGTCGATTACCGTTGATGTACAATTTCAACGGGACGATCATCGTGATGACGCAGGTGTTGCTGCCATTCATGATCCTTCCGCTCTATTCGGTCATGCGGGGCATTCCCCCGACCTATATGAAAGCGGCGCAAAACCTTGGCGCGACGCCGACGCGGGCATTCATCCGGATTTACATGCCGCAGACCATTCCCGGCATCGGCGCGGGGGTCATTCTGGTTTTCATCGTCGCCATCGGCTATTACATCACGCCGGAACTTGTCGGCGGCAAAGATGGCCAGATGATCGGCAACCAGATCGCCTATCACCTGAAGACCTCGCTCAACTGGGGGCTGGCCTCGGCGATGGGTGTGATGCTGCTGACGGCCATTCTGGTTCTTTACTATGTCTACGACAAGATCGTCGGCATCGACAACATGCGGTTGGGGTAGGCACATGGCACTTCCGATATATGCGACGACCGGGCAGAAAGTCTGGCATTACACCTATCTGACGATTTGCGGTCTGGTGCTGTTCTTTCTGGTCGCACCGCTGATCATCGTGATCCCGCTATCGTTCACCTCGAGCCCGTTTCTGAGCTTTACGCCCGAGATGCTGTCGCTGGACCCGGCGGGTTTCTCGTTGGAATGGTACAAGAACATGGTCGGCAATTGCAGCGATCGGGTCACGACGGTGTGTTCCACGAAATGGATGATCGGTTTCAAGAATTCGATCATCATCGGGATTTTCGCGACCCTGTTGGCCACGACGTTGGGCACCATCGCGGCGCTTGGCCTCAGCCGGAAACACACGCCGGGACGCAAGGCGCTGATGGCGTTGCTGATTTCGCCGATGATCGTGCCGCTGATCATTACCGCCGCCAGCCTGGCGCTGTTCAGCGTGACCATTTTCGGCGTCCGGTTTGACCTCTCCGCGTCGCATCTGGGGCTGGTTCTGGCGCATACCATTCTGGGCCTGCCGTTCGTGGTGATTACCGTGACCGCGACGCTTGTCGGATTTGACGAAAGCCTGACCCGTGCTTCGGCCAATATGGGGGCCGGGCCTGCGCGGACGTTCTTCAAGGTGCAGATGCCGCTTATCCTGCCGGGGGTCATTTCAGGGGCCCTTTTCGCCTTCATCACCTCGTTTGACGAGATCGTGGTGGTGATCTTCCTTGGCGGCGCCGACCAACTGACCCTGCCGCGCCAGATGTGGGCGGGCATTCGTCAGGAAATCAGCCCGACCATTCTGGCGGCGGCGACCATTCTGGTGATCATCTCGATCGTGCTGCTGACGACGGTGGAATTGTTGCGGCGGCGCTCAGAGCGTATGCGGGGCGTCAGCCCGGCCTAGTTTTCGTGCCGAGGCCCGGCCCCGCCGACGTGCGACCGAGGTCACCGAAATACGCGTGGCGGGTATCGGCCTGAAATCCGGCGGTCAAGACCAGCCGATCGCGCGGGATCAACGACGCAGAGGCCTGCCACGCATCACCGGGTCGGGGACGGGCCGCGATAGCGCGGTGCCGTGGGCGTCAGGGAAAAGGTCCGCCAGCAAACCTGAACCGTTCGATAGAAGAAAGGCCGGTCTTTGGGTCTGATGGGATCAGACCCCCAGCAGCCCCAGCCAGAACGTGACCGAAATCACCGATAACAGCGTCCCCGCCAACACCGATGTTGCCACCACCCGCTGCGCGACCCCGTAAAGGCTGGCGAAGACAAAGGCGTTGATCCCCGGTGCCATCGCGGCGGTGACCACGGCGCTTTGCACCATGCCCTCGGGCAGTGCGAATACCCGCTGTCCCAGAACCAGCGCCAGCATCGGATGCATGAGCAGCGAAATGCCGCATATCCACAGAACCACCCGCAGGTCGCCCTCGGGACGATAGCGCGCCAGGACGCCTCCCAATGCGAAAACGGCTGTGGGCAATGCCGCGAGGGCCATCAGATCGAAGGCACCTGCCAGGGGTTTCGGCAAGGCAAGCCCGGTCAGGTTCACGGCGAACCCCAGGACGATCGCCAGCATCAGCGCGTTCTGAAACATCCCGCGCGCCACGTTGAGCATCGTGCGTCCAAATCCCCGACCGACGCCCCGCGCAATCTCCATCGTGGTGATGCCCAAAAGGTAACAGAACGGTGCATGCAGCGAGATGATGGCGAAATTCGGGGCCAGCGCACCGGGGCCAAAGGCGCGCTCCATGATTGGCAGGCCCAGCAGGACCGAATTGGCGAACAGAGCCGCGAACCCAATGGCGACCGAATCCACCCAGGGCCGCGAAAACAGGAAACGTGCGCCGACCATGCCCAGAAAAAACCCGGCCAACGAGGCCCCGTAGTAAGAAACCATCAGCCCCGGATCGTATCCCGCGCCAAGGTCCAGCGTCGAAATCGCCCGGAAAAGCAGCAACGGAATGGCGAAGGTCTGGGCGAATTTCATCAGCGCATCGACCGAGGTGGCGCTGAAAAAACCGCGCCAAACCGCCAGAAAACCAAACGCCATCACCAGAAAAACCGGCAGGATGATCACCAGCAGACCGGTCATTCGGTTTCGAGCTCGATCACCATGCCGTCAAAAGCGGCGGTCACGTTTTCGGGGGATTCGGCGCAGATTTCGGCGTAGTCAAGATCGATATGCATGTTGGTCAGCACCGCGCGGGCCGGCGCGGCGCGTTTGATCCAGTCAAGGCTTTGGGCGAAATGCGTATGGGTCGGATGCGGCGTGCGGCGCAAACTGTCCAGAACCCAGACATCCAGCCCGGCAACGGCTGCCCAGCTTTCGTCGTACATTTCGGCGACATCGGGCAGATAGGCCAGCCCGCCCACGCGAAATCCAAGGCTGTCGATGCTGCCATGCCCCACCCGAAACGGTTTCAGCGTGACCATTCCGCCCGCGCCCGTGATCGTGACCGGCCCGTCCAGCATGTGCAGATCAAGGATCGGCGGATAGGGGCTGCCTTCGGGTTGCACGAAAGCATAGCCAAACCGCGTGATCAACGCATCCTGCGTTTCCGCGTCGGCCCAGACCGCAAGGCGCCTGCGCATGTTGAAAACGATCATCCTTAGGTCATCGATCCCGTGCACGTGATCCGCGTGCTGGTGGGTGAAAACCACAGCGTCCAGTTCGCCAATCCCGGCTTTCAGCAATTGCGCGCGCAGATCGGGCGAGGCATCGATCAGAACCCGCGTGACCGCATCGCCATCCACGCGCTCGACCAGCATCGAGCAGCGCTGGCGGTGGTTTTTCGGATTGTCAGGGTCGCACGAACCCCAATGCCCGCCAAGGCGCGGAACCCCGCCCGATGAGCCGCAGCCAAGTATGGTGAACCGCAGCACCGCCATCAGGCGGCAGCCCTGCGCCACGACGCGGCCTTTTGAAACAGGCGGTCGAAATTGGCCGAGGTCCGGGTCGCGAAATCGGGCAGCGACATTTCGAACACCTCGGCGCCGACGGCGGCGGTCAGCGCGGTGTGGGCCGGCTCGTTGCGCTTGCCGCGATGGGGCGGGGGGGCAAGATAGGGCGAGTCGGTCTCAACCAGAATCCGGTCGACGGGCGCGCTGGCAAAAATATCCCGCAGGGCCTGGGAATTGCGGAAGGTGGCGATTCCCGACATCGAAAGATAGAAACCAAGCCCCAGCGCCGTTTCCGCCAGCGAACGGCTGGACGAAAAACAATGCATGACGCAGGTGAACGCCCCGGCGCGATGCTCTTCGCCAAGTATCGCCGCCATGTCGTCATCGGCATCGCGCGCGTGAATGATCAACGGCAGTCCCGATTGTCGCGCGGCCTGGATATGAACGCGCAGGCTTGCCTGCTGCACGGCCCTGGAATCCGCGGTATAGTGATAGTCCAGCCCGGTCTCACCGATCCCGACCATCTTGGGATGGGCAGTGATCGCAAGCAGTTCATCTATCCGCGCCATCGGTTCGGTGGCGGCATTCATCGGGTGGGTGCCCGCGGCAAAGAACACCGGATCGAACCGTTCGGCGATGGCGCGCACGCGGGGTTCGGTGGCAAGGCTGGTGCAGATCGTCACCATGCGATCAACACCCGCTGTCACCGCCCGGTCCACGACCTGCGGCAATTCGTCGGCGAAATCGGCAAAGTCGAGGTGACAATGGCTGTCAACGATCCGGGCGGTTTCAGGCATGGGCGGGCTTTTCGTCAACGGCGCTTGGGGTGGCTCAGGCGGCGCTTTTCGGGCCCGCCATCGCATCTATTTTCAACATCATATCAAGGATGACCGCCGCCGGGTCAAGATTTACCGCCCGCGCATGCGCCGATCGGTCCGCCAGCACTTGGGCGAGTTCGGCCCAGTCGCGCGCCGCGACCGCATCGGGGGACAGACGCGCCAACGTGGCGGCCTCGTTCGGCGCGGCCTCGGCGCCGGGTGGATCGCGTGTGATCCCAGCCCGTGCCAGACGGTGCAGAAGTACCGCGATCAGGCGCAGCGTCAGATCGTATCGCGCCTCGCCCGTCTTGCCCGTGCAGCTTTCGGCCAGCGCGATCAGCGCCGGGCGATTGCGCGGCGGCGGTGTCGTGACCGTTTGCAAAAGCTGCGCGTAAAGCGCGAGACCATCCTGCGCCAGCAGGCGCATCGCCTCGCCCGCCGAGCCGCCCGCCAGCACCCCAAGCGCCGGTGCATTTCCGCCGTCGGCCATGCCCGCCTGATCCAGCACCTTGCCCAAATCCGACGGTCCCAGATCCGCGCATTTCAACATCCGGCAGCGGCTGCGAATGGTTGGCAACAGGCGTTGCGGGCGGTGGCTGACCAGCAAAAATGTCGATTTTTCAGGTGGTTCTTCAAGTATCTTCAACAGCGCGTTGGCGGCATTCTGGTTCATTTCATCTACCGCATCGATCAACGCCACGCGGTTTCCGCCGTCGGCGGCGGACAAGGTGAAGAAGCTCTTGAGCTTTCGGGCCTCCTCGACCGTGATGTCCTTTTTCAGGCGCGCATTCTTGTCGTCCCACGGGCGGCGGCACAGGAAAAGACGCGGCTCTGCCAGCGCGGCCATGCGCCTTGCGACCGGGGCCTCGCGGTCGATCTCCAGCCCGCCGGGCAGGGCGGTCGGGTCGCCGCCTCCGCCGGGCTGTGCCAGCAGGAACCGGGCAATCTTCCACGCAAGCGTTGCCTTTCCGACACCGCGCGGGCCACTGATCAGCCACGCGTGATGCAGATGCCCGCCATTGAACGCCTCAAGAAAGGTTCGTTCGGCCTCGGCCTGCCCGAACAGATGTTCGGCGTGTCGGGGATGCGGCGCGCCTTCCAGCCGGTCGGATTCCGCCGGAACCACGTCGTTCATGCCAGCGCCGCGCGGGCATGGATCGCGATTTCCGCCGCGACGTCCTCCAACGGCTGATTGCCGTTGATCAGCCGGCACCGGTCGGGGTGGGTCGCCGACAGTTCCAGAAATCCGGCGCGCAACGCCAGTTGGAAGGGCAGGCCGAACTCCTCGAACCGGTCCTCACCGGAATTTCGGGCGAGCCCGCGGTTGAGCGCCAGTTCCGGGTCCATGTCCAGCACGAATGTCAGGTCGGGTTCGCGCCCGATCATCAGGTGATGCAGTTGATCGACGACGCCCTGCAACCCGGCCCGCGCCACGCCCTGATAGACCCGCGTGCTGTCGGCGAACCGGTCGCTGATGACGGATTTTCCTGCGGCAATTGCCGGGATTATGACCTTTTCCAGATGGTCGCGCCGCGCCGCCGTGAACAGCAGAATCTCGGTTTCCGCCGACCAGCGCGCGGGGTCGCCTTCGACCAGAAGGCGGCGGATTTCTTCGGCCCCGGCAGAGCCGCCGGGTTCGCGGGTCAGGACGGTTTCGATGTCGCGCGCGCGAAAATATTCCGCCAGACGCCGGGCCTGCGTGGATTTTCCCGACCCGTCAATACCTTCGAAGGTAACGAATAACGGTTTTGACGCCATCAGTTGACCAGATCGGCAAGGCTTTGCCCCAGCAGGGCGGCGGAAAGGCGCAACCGCGACAAGAACCCGCTCTTGTTGACCGGACTGGCGGCGACCAGCGGCATCACCGCCGGGGCCATGCCGGGGATCCTGATGGTGATCGTGCCAAGTTCCTGGTCCTTGGCGACCGGTGCGGGGACCGGTTCGCGCAGACGGACCGTCGCGTCGAGGTTTCTTGCCGCCGATGCCGGCAACAACAACGTCAGGCTGTCAGGGGTTACCAGATCTACGGTCGCTGCGTCCCCCAGCCAGATTTCTGCGCTTGCCACCTTTTGGCCGGCCTCAAAAATTTTTTTTTCCACGAATTGACGAAATGCCCAGTTCGCCAGCTTTTCCGCTTCGCGCGCGCGGGCTTCGGGGCTTGGCATGCCGGTGATCATCAGGATCACGCGCCGCCCGTTCTTGACCGCGCTGCCGACCACGCCATAGCCGGCCTCTTTGGTGTGCCCGGTCTTCAGGCCATCGGCCCCGATATCGAGTTTCAGCAGGGGGTTGCGATTGCGCTTGTTCGCAGGCGCCCGCCCGTCAAAAGCAAATTCCGTCTCAGAGAAATAGCCGTAATATTGCGGGAACTCACGGATCAGACGTTCGGCCAGTGTGACCAGATCGCGCGCGCTCATACGTTGGTTGGGATGCGGCCAGCCGTTGGAATTGGCGAAGGTCGAATTGTTCATCCCCAATTGCCGCGCGCGTTCGTTCATGGCACGGGCGAATTCGGTTTCCGATCCCGCCAGCGCC
>CAZRLO010000057.1:0-17519 GCA_964600965.1 uncultured Rhodobacter sp. | reverse complement strand
TGGCTGTGCACCCAGTCCCGAGCTAGCCAGTCTCAGCCATAAACTCCCTGTTAACAGGGAAAATACAGGGAAAAATCACAAAATACGCCGAATTATGAGCGTTTCGCACTGATACTGGCAAAGAAAGCAGTGGCTTACACCCGAATTCCCTAAAATCATTAACAGGGAATTTAGATTCCAACATCAGTGAAATAATTTGCTCGAACAGGGATTGAGCTCCGTGTCCAGTGTCTTGCCCATTGCCGGCTGAATCGCCTGAAAATTCTGAAGCGGACATTCATGCAATTCGTAGCGAGTGACTACTCTGAGCCCATTGCAGAAGTCTTGAGTTTTCGCTGCGCGCGCGCAGCGTGAAAAATGGTGCACGAGCAAAAATGCTTGTGCCGCAGTGCAGCGGGAGAACCGGTCACTCATTCTGGTCGCTGCAAGAAGCCGGGGGCGAATTCATGGCTCGCCGTACCAAAGACCGTTCAGACCGCTGCAAAATTGGAGCAGCTAAATGCTTTCAACAGCACGCAGGTACACACCCTAAATTGGCGCTCTAGGCACGCAAATAGTCCGGCAGGTGGAGGGGTCGCAATTCGATAGTCCATCTGCGGCTGGGTGGTGATCTTTTTTTACACGGATTGGTGCGCTGCACTCACGATATGGATGCGGGTCTCACAGCAGTGACTTGACAGGAGGGGTAACTCACCAATCCGTTCAATTTCAGGCTTTCAATTCGGCCAGGCTCGAACACCATGCATCCATGCCATCCCCCGTTCGGGCCGACAGGCAGAAGATTTTCACTCCCGGATTGACCTCCAATATGTTTTGCCGACAGGCTTCTTCATCGAAATCCACATGCGGAGCCAGATCCATTTTGTTGATGACGACCCATTCCACGGCGCGGAACATATGTGGGTATTTGGTCGGCTTGTCTTCGCCTTCCGTCGTTGAAATCACTGCGATTTTCATCTTTTCGCCTAAATCGAACATGGCCGGACACACCAGATTTCCCACATTCTCGATCATCAGGATTGACCCGGATTGGGGATCCAGAGATTTGACGGCGGAGGCAATCATATCCGCTTCGAGATGGCACCCGGCACCGGTGTTGATCTGAATTGCCCGGGCGCCGGCATCGCGGATACGATCAGCGTCATTCGATGTCATCTGATCACCTTCGATGACCGCGATGTCGGCTTTGTCCTTCATGCGCTTGATCGTCTCTTCAAGCAGCGTGGTCTTACCGGATCCGGGCGAGGAGACGATATTCAGGGCGATGACGCCGCGCCCTTCGAACCAGCCACGGTTGCGGGTCGCGATTTCGTTGTTTTTGCCGAGAATTGCAGTTTCCAGGGAAATGATCTCGCCGCCCGGGCCATGTACATGCGGCTCATCATGACCGTGGTGGTCGTCGTCATGAGAATGCGCGTGATCATGATCATGTCCGTGGTCATGCGCATGATCATCTCTCAACAGGACTTTGACGCCGGTTTCAGGATCGGTCATCGAAACCTCGTTTGCAGGGTCGGCGCAGCCGCATACTCCACACATTATGCTTCCTCCATAAATTCCAACTCGCGGACGGTGAATGTGTCTTTGTCCGCATCGATAAATCCCAGGGACACCCCGGCAATCGCGGTGCTTTCGGTCACCAGATCCCAGCAAAAGGTCAGTGCGCCGCGTTCCACACAGGCCTGTGGGCCGATCGCCACGCGGACTTCCTTGAGCCTTCGCCCTTTGGCGTTTTCTTCTGCGATACCTGCAATGCTGCGGGCCAGTCCAAGCTCGTGCATCAACCAGTCCCCCAGGCCACTGGTCCGGTTTCCCACATGATTGACAGGCCGATGGCGACAACGACCGCGGCAATAGACATCTGCACGGCCGTATGAAGGCCTTTTGCGATTTTCGGCGCCTGGAGCACCGGCCAACCGACAACAACGGACAGGGCTGCCATGCCAAGAACGGACCCAAGGCCGACCAGGCCGACATATCCGACAGCCAGCCAGGGATCGCCAGTTTTGGATACCGCCAGCACGATGAGCCCGGACGATCCGGCCGCGCCGTGCAGCAGACCAATGACAAAGGCTTTCAGGGGAAATCGGTCGGCGTGTTCGTGGGCATGCGTGCTTTTGGAATGGTCGGCCACATCGGACGCGTGACTGTGCACGTGCATGTGTCGCCCCTGTCCCTCATGTTGATGGACGTGATAGTGCAGCCTCTCCTTGCGAAACCTGTGCACGACCTGTGCCCCGAGGAATACCAGCATGACGCCAACAGCAAATTCCAGCGCCGCTGCGCGTTGTTCACTGAGAACAAGGCTGAAGACAATTACGCCGATGGACATAATCAGCAACGTCGCCGTGTGGCCCAAGCCCCAGACCGCGCCCCGCAGCAGAAGTTTGTTCTTTCCGCCTCTGCTGAGCGTACTGACCGCGGCCAAATGGTCCGCTTCAAAGGCGTGAACTATGCCAATCAGAAGCCCCAAAAGCAGGAACCCGAAGGAGGACGAGGCATCCAGAAACGTAAGATTTTCCAGAACGCCCATTCAACAAATCCTCGGAAGCTGTTCACCGACCAGCATGTCGACAATGCGCAGACCGCCAAAGAGAGTTTTCATCACCACCGTTCGGGGATGCTGGGTGGTGGCCTTGCCGATGATCACGGCCTCGCGGCCCGCATCGGTGGCGTGCATCGCGGACAACGCCGCGTCGGCCTGATCCTCTGGGACGAAAATAACCAATGTACCTTCATTGGCCAGATACAGCGGATCCAGCCCCAAAATCTCGCACACACCTTTGACTTCGGTGCGCAGAGGCAGAACCTCTTCGCCAATTTCGACGCCAACACCGGCAGCATCGGCGATTTCATTCAGTGCCGAAGCCAACCCGCCGCGTGTCGCATCTCTTGCAACCCGCGTGCCGGGGGCAGCAGACAATATTGCGTCCATCAGGTGATTGAGCGGTTGGCAGTCCGAGGGGATTTCGGTGCTCAGCGCCATATCGCCACGCGCGGCAAGGATGGCCGCACCGTGATCACCAAGCACGCCGTTGACGATGGCAACATCACCGGGCTGCACGGTTTCGGCCAACAGGTCGCGGCCCGGCGCGATCACGCCGATGCCGGATGTGGTGATAAAAACTCCATCGCCTGATCCTTTGCCGACGACCTTTGTGTCACCCGTCACAATGGCAACGCCCGCATCATCGGCGGCATTTTGCATCGACGCCGCGATCCGGCGCAGCGTCGAAATCTCGACGCCTTCCTCGATGACAAAGGCCGCCGACAGCCACAGCGGTTTCGCCCCGCCAACAGCCAGATCGTTCACAGTGCCGCAGACAGCGATCTTACCGATATCGCCACCGGGAAATTCCATTGGCGACACCACGAACCCGTCCGTCGTAAAGGCCAGCCGCGCTCCGGGTACGGTGAGCGCATCGTCCATGAGCCGCGCCTGATCTTCCATGCCGGGCGGACAGAAGACCGAAGTGAACACATCCTCGATCAGGTCGCGCATCGCCTTGCCGCCCCCGCCATGGGCCATCGTCACCTTGTCGGCAACGACGCGTCTGGGCTGGCGGTCCATCGCGTTCATTCTGCCGGCTCCAGATCAAGGCCGCCATATTGGTAATAAGCCGCGCAGGCCCCTTCCGAGCTGACCATCAGGGCCCCCAGCGGCATCTCGGGCGTGCAGCCCTTGCCGAATTGCGGACACGCGTGGGGCTTGATCCGCCCGGTCATGACGTCGCCGCAGGCGCAACCTTCCTGTTCTTCTGTGAACGATGTGTTGCGGCCGTAGCCGATGTTGAATTTCACCTCGGCATCGTATGCCTTGTACCGGTCGCGAATGCGCAATCCACTTTCATCAATCTCACCCAGACCGCGCCATTCAAAGGTGGGGCGCGGCTCATAGACCTGCTCGCAGGCGGCGATGGATACCGGGTTGCCCTCGTTGGGTACGATCCGCGCATATTGGTTTTCCACCTCGGCACGGCCATCGCGGATTTGTTCCAGCACCATCAGCACCGATTGCAACAGATCAAGCGGCTCAAACCCCGCCACCACGATAGGTTTGCCGTAGTCGCGCGCGATGAACTGGTAAGGTTCGGTGCCGATCACCATCGACACGTGGCCGGGGCCCACGAAACCATCCAAAATCATATACGGGTCATCCAGCAACGCCTTGATGGGCGGCGGCACGGTGATGTGGTTGCAGAATATGGTGAAATTCGCCAGCCCGTCAGCATCGGCCTGAAGGATCGACAGGGCGGTCGAGGGCGTTGTCGTCTCGAACCCAAGGCCAAAGAACACCACCTCGCGGTCGGGGTTGCGGCGCGCCAGTTCCAACGCGTCCAGCGGCGAATAGACCATGCGGATATCGGCGCCGTCGGCCTTGGCCTGCATGAGGGATTTCTTGGTGCCCGGCACGCGCATCGCATCGCCAAAGGTTGTAAAGATCACATTCGGATCGTCGGCAATCTGCACGCATTCATCCACGCGGCTCATCGGAAGGACGCATACCGGGCAGCCCGGCCCGTGAATGAACTCCAGCCCCGGCGGGGTCAGCTTGTCCAGACCATAGCGAAAGATCGCGTGCGTATGCCCGCCGCAAATCTCCATGATATGAACCGGCTTTTCGCGGGTCGCGCCGATCTCGTCGGTCACGCGTTCAATGGCAGCCAGCACGCCTTTGGCGGCCACCGGATCGCGGAATTCATCAGCGTATTTCATGACGCTTCCGACAGCATGGCCGCACTGGCCCGCATCGCCTCTATCTCTTCCTGCGCTTCGCCAAGTTCGCGCAGGACCTCCAGTGTCAGGGCCGCTTCCTTTTCGTTGATCTTGCTCATGGCAAAACCGACATGGATCAAGGTCCACGTGCCAATCAGGTCCTCCAACGGGTCATCACCCGCGATGCAGGCCACGTTGACCTCACGCTTCACGCCCGAGATGTCGACCATGGCGAGCTTGCGGGTCGCATCCGAGATCTCGGTAATTTGTCCTGGAATTCCTAGGCACATTTTGCGTCCTCCCCTTGTGTGTTTGCCAGGGCAATCACCGCTTGCCCCAGTGAAATACCGCCGTCATTCGCCGGATAGTCGGAATGGCTCAGAACCGTCAGCTCTGCTCCTTCCAAGCCTTGATGAACCAGCGCGAACAGCGTCGCGTTTTGAAAACAGCCACCCGACAGGGCGACGGTGTCGATGGCCGTGTCTTTGGTCAGCCGTACCGCCATTTCGACAATGGCGCGGGCCAATCCCCGGTGAAACCTTGCCGAAATCGTGCCAACGGGTGTCTGCAGAACCAGATCGCCCAGCATGGCGCGCCAGACGGCCAGCGGCTCGATATAGGGCATGCCCTTGCCGCCCATCAGCGGTATTGAAAACGGATAGGCCAAATCATCTGGCTCGTTCAGCGCATCAGGATCAAGGGCGGCCTCGAACAGGATCGCGGCTTCGCCCTCGTAATTCTGCCGGTCCCAAGCGATGCCTGCAATCGCGGCAGCGGCATCGAACAGCCGGCCACAGGACGACGCCAAGGGCGAATTCGTTCCAGACTTGATCATCGCATCCAAAGTGTCGCGAGGCAGGTCCCGCATACGGCTGAAGACCTCCAGATCGGTAAAGTTGATTGCAAACTCGCCCCAGCCCATCTCGGCCATCAGATGCGCATAGGCATTGCGCCATGGCTCACGCACGGCGGCCACACCGCCGGGCAGTGCAACTGGTTTCAGACAGCCGACCCGGCGATACCCGTGGTAGTCGCAGATCAGGAATTCACCGCCCCAGATCGTGCCGTCATCCCCCAGGCCTGTGCCGTCCAGCGCGATGCCTAGCACGTGTTCTGCGCTCAGGGGCCGGTTGTTCTCGGCCAGGCACGCGGCGATATGCGCGTGGTGATGCTGTACCTGGATCACAGGCCGGTCGCCTGCCATCTGGAACCCGCGCTGCGTGGACAGGTATTGCGGATGCTGATCGACAGCGATGATATCTGGAGCATGATCAAAGAGGTTTTCGTATAGACCCAGATTGCGCGTCACATCCGCGTTTGTGGCCACATCCTCCAGATCGCCCATGTGCTGGGACATGATGGCGCGGGCGTCCTTGACGAGGCAGAATGTGTTCTTCTGTTCCGCACCGAGCGCCAGAACCTCCAGCGCATCGGAAAACCCGGCCGGCAGTTCAAGCCCCTGCGGCGCATATCCACGCGCCCGGCGCAGCACGCGCGGACGGCCCAGATCGACGCGCACAACACTGTCATCGATCCGGTTGGCGATGTCGCGGTTATGAAGACAGGCGAAATCTGCGATATCGGCAAGACGGTCGCGGGTTTCCTGATTGTCGATGCATTGCGGCTGACCCGAAGGATTGCCGCTGGTCATGATCACCGGGCGCCCGATGCGCCGCAGGATCATGTGATAGAACGGCGTATAGGGCAGCATTACGCCAAGACGATCCAGACCCGGCGCGATCTCGCTTGGCAGACTGTTGGGCTTGGCCTTCAGCAGAACGATAGGTGCTTGCGGGCTCGACAGAAGATCGGCCTCGATCTTCGACACCTCGCAATACGCGCGCACCACATCCAGATCGCGGGCCATCAGGGCAAAGGCCTTGCCCGCGCGCGATTTGCGCCTGCGCAATTCGGCCACGGCCGCGGCGTTGGTGGCATCACAAGCTAGATGCACACCACCCAGACCCCGGATTGCGACGATGTGACCATTCATGATCATCCCGCCGGTGGCATCCACGTCATCCAGCATTGAAAACGCTTCGAGATTCACCGCGCCCTTGCCAAGTTTCTCGATCCAGATGTTGGGTCCGCACCGGCCACAGGCCACCGGCTGCGCGTGAAAGCGGCGGTCGACCGGGTTGGAATATTCCGCCTCGCAAGGTGGACAGAAATCAAACGGCGCCATGGTTGTTTTGGCGCGGTCATAGGGAGCGGCCTGCACAATCGAAAAGCGCGGCCCGCAATTGGTGCAATTGGCAAACGGATAGCGATAGCGCCGCTCAAACGGGTTGCGGATTTCTTCAAGGCAATCGGCACAGGTTGCGGCATCTGGCGTGACGCTGCCACGCATCTCACCCTCTTGCGATGCGGTGATTTCAAATCCGCAAGGGGCTGGGTCAGTCAGGGGTGTGACATCGAGCCGTTCGATGCGTGCCAGCGGCGGCAGCGCGCTGTGCAGCCTGTCTGGAAAGGTTGCGACATGATCCCCCCAAAGCTGGATCACAACGCCTTCGCCGGTGTTTTTCACATCGCCCGTCAGGCCCATTTCATGCGCCAGCCGCCAGACCGTCGGGCGAAAGCCTACGCCCTGAACCTGACCAGAAACGGTGAAGCGCGCACCGGTCATGCCGCTGCGTCCCAGATCAGAATGCGGTTGTTGCCGCTGTCGGCCACCGCCACCGTCGAGCCCAGAGCAGACAGCCCATAAGGCCAGCACACCGTATCGCGCTCGGCAATGCCCCAGCGGTTGTCGCCCTTGGCCGCAAAATCCGGCTGCGCCGTCAGCCGGTCGGCGTGGGCCGCCATACCGGTATCCTCAAATCCCAGAAGTCGTGAATTGGCCGTGTCAGCCACCACCAGCGTCGACCCGAGTGTTGCCAGCGCATAGGGCATGTTCATCGCTTGTGACGTGGGATAATACGACGCCATATTGTGGTCGCAGGCGGTCATATCCGCCTGCCCCAGCACCGTGTCGCATTGGGTGCCGTTCTGGCCGGGAAACGCATCCCATATCATCACCCGGTTGTTGCCGGCATCTGCCACCGCCAGCCCGCCTTGCCAGACGATGGCCATGTGCGGCCAGCGCATCGATACGTCCGAAACCGCCCCGCCCGCATTTTCATCCCGGCAGGTGAAATCGTGCTGTCCCAGAACCAGATCCGCCGGTTGACCCGTGGTTTGCGGATCGTCCCAGATCAGCACACGGCGGTTTCCGGTGTCGCATACGATCAACCGATTGCCATCCGCCGAGACCCCGTAAGGCCAGTGCATCGTATCAGCGCGCGCATGCGACAGACCCACATTTGCCAGTGCGCTGTGGGCGTCAGGCTGACCAAGAATGATATCAGCCTCGTGGTCGGGACCGGTGGGCGTTTCGCGCCAGATCAGCACGCGGTGGTTCCACGGGTCGGCCACGGCAAGACCACCACGGAACGCGACGATACCCGTTGGGACGTTTACCGTGTTTGCAGCCACCGGCCCCTTGGCATTGCGACCTTCGCGGCCAAAGTCGGGCTGACCCAAAAGAAAATCGGCAGGTGTGTCGTCCTTTGTCGGGACGGTTTTCCATCCCAGTACCCGGTGATGCCCCGTGTCTGACACCCAAAGCGAGCCGTCCGGATGCAGGCACACGCCGCGCGGCCCGAACATCAGGTGCGGCGCGGGCGTGATCGCCTGTACAAGTGAACCGCCGTCGCTGCCCAAAATTACGCGGGCGCCCTGCCCACCCAACAACGGCGCACCGGGGGTTATGGTGCCGGGCGCCTTTTGCGGGCTGAACGAGCGGGACAGCGAGACTTTCACGCGACAATCCTCACTTCGATATTGGGGCCTTTGACCCGTACGGCATGAGGCTGCAACTGCACCTCAGGAGCAGTCAAACACTCGCCACTCTCAAGCGCATATCGAAACCCGTGGTGTGGGCAGGACAGGACCGTCTCGGAGATGTCGCCCTGCGTCATCTCAAGGCCCATATGGGCACAGGCATTCTTGAAGCAACTTACCTTGTCGGCAAAGCGGGTTAAGATCACTGAATGAGTGTCGATGTCGATAAATCGTGTTTGGCCAACTGCCAGGTCATCCAAAGGCAATGCCGCAGTCCATTCGCTGTCGCCGTAGTTTGCGAAAGGCGAGGTGAACTGAACGCCGTCCGAACCGCCGCCCCCCAGACCTTTGGCCTGCTTAACCTCGGTGATCTCAGGGACGTGATCCTGAATGGCCTTTTTGACGCCCGCATAGAACGTCAGTTGTGACGCCGGGCACCCATCACAGGCACCCAGAAACCGAATTTCGGCGCGGTTGCCTTCGACCGCAGCGACCTCGGCATCGCCGCCATGGCTGGCCAAGCTCGGGCGCACCGTTTCCAGCGCCGCCTCGACCCGTTCGTAGAGCGATGGCCGCAATATCCCGTGGCGGCGCAACACGGCGTAGACCACTTCATCCCGGGCCGCCTCTTTCAGGGCGTTGCCAAGCTCTGGGTTGTCCTTAAGCGCTCCGATCAACCGTCGGAACGCCTCCTTGTTCAATGCATCTACGGCTTCGGCCCTCGCATGGGCTCCGTTGCGGGCCGCCTCATCCCAGCCGTCTGCCAGCATTTCAAGCGCCTTCAGATCGCCGATCAGGCGATCAAGTGTCGGCTCTTCGCCGTCCAGAGATGAGGCATCCGGCATTGCTTATGCGTATTTCAGATCTTTGAACAACACAGGCTGCACAGCGCCGCTTACAGCGCCTGCGGCAATGGCTGCCACCCAGATCGGTGCAAACAATCCGATCACGATACCAGCGATCACACCGACGCCAGCCCCCAGAATCAACTGTCGGACCACGGTTTTGTTGTCTTTGAAAAGCTTGCCTGCAAAGAACAGTTTTGCAGAATTCATGGCCATTCCCAGCATGGCGACCTCCTAGATCAGCAAAAGAACAAGCGTGGTCACGACAACTGCGCCGCCACCTGCAAGCCCGCCGTAAAGCGCGCCCATATAGGCGGCCAGTTCTGCGCCCAGTGCATCTTTACCGATGCGCAGCCCCGACAATGCCCCTGCACCCAAGGCGGCGGCCAGGCCGGCGACCAGGGCCAAAATTACGACTATAGCGCTCAACTGTATTCTCCATTCATCATTGTAATCCGCTCCGTTCCAGAATTGTTGATGGGCCAAGGGCCGCGTTCAGTTCGGCAATGGCTTCGCTTACGGCTTGTGCCTTTTCGCCGGCCCCGCGCTTGGCGAATACGCCGCGCGCTTCTTCCAGCAGACGCACCGCTTCGGTCAGGTTGCCAAAGTTGCCGCCGTCGGGATTTTGCGGATCGTCCGGCAGGTTCGAAAGGCAATTGGCTTTGTTCGCGATGGTGTTGGCATATTCTTCGGGCATGTCGCGGATGGTGCGCACCTTGAGCGCCTCATCATAAGCCTCTAGGGCGCGATATCCGTTTTCCACCCGGTGAGACGAGGACACGTACTGCAGCGCGTTGCCAAGGTTGTTTTGCAGCATCGCGTATTCGTTGGGATGGTCTATCAGGTTGACGACCGTCAACGCCTCTTCAAAGGCCTGCACCGCCAGCGCCTCGCGCATCTTGCCGGACTGGTCGGTGAACGGCATGGACAGGAACGCCGTGGCCAGGTTGCTTTGCAGGATCGCGAATTCCTTGGGGTAGTTGGTCTTGTCGAAGGTCCTGAGCGACCGCTGATAGGCGCTGATGGCAGGTTGGATCGGCAAGAGATGCATGCCCGCAAGTGTCTGGCAGATCAGACCAAGGTTCATTTCGGCTTCGGCCACTTCGGCGTCCGACCCTTCCGCAGTCAGGGTGGCAAGCGCGATCTCTATTTCGGATTTCGCTTCCTTGAGCTGCGTCGCATCTTCGGCGGGCACGGCCATCAGCGCTGTGGCCATGCGCGCACGAATGCGGGCGCCCCCCAGAACTTCGCCGTCCGGCGCAAGATCCATAGCAAGTTTGTAGAGATCCACGGCAGCAAAGATGTCTTCGGCACGTTCGGGTTTCTGCTGAAGCCCCATCGCGATTTCCATCAGCATCTCGGCCTTTTCGGCCTGCGTCGCCGCAGCCGTTTCGACCGCGGTCATGGCCGCCTGCACCTGCTGCTGAGCACGACTGATATTCGTCAAACCGGTTTCCCCCTCGAATCGAATCTGGTTCGATTTCTGTGTTCGACCGAGAAAAGCAGTCAAAGTGGGCGTTGTCAACTTACTTGGTTTATAGTAAACTTAGTTTACACATCCTCGCCGCGCTGATCCGGCTTCAATTCTGCACAAAGCGCCCCTTTGCTGGCCTGCCACGCGACGGTCAGGCTGTCGGTTGCAAAGTCTAGAAGGTCTTGATCCTGAAAAACATCACGCGCCTGAACCACCCGATCACCTGCAGCATTCCGGACCTTCAAAAGGCACCCTCCGGCGGTTGCCTGATGCACGGGCATCACCAATAATTCATCCTGTTGGATCAGTACGATGACCGCATCAATGCCGCGGAAATAGGTGTCCACCACGGCGCAAGGCAGATAGATCGCGCCGTCCCGGATTGCGATCGCGCTCATGCCTCGGACCACGTGCTGATCAAATCCCGAATGCGGCCCTCAACAGTCCGCGCCGCGCGCGAAACCTCGTCGCTCAGTCCCAACCCAAGCTCCAGCGTCGCCGCCTCGATCAACAGCACCGATGTCGTCTTGGGAAACGCATCACCATAGATACGGCGTCCTGCGTAAAGCGCATGATCCCACCTGAAATCATGCAGGTTCAGGCTGTTGTTGGGCGGGGCTTCCAGAACCTCTCCGGGAACCTCATAAATGGCGCCCGGCGACCCTTCGGGGACCCGGGCATCGACAATGATCAGATGCGTGGCGCCGCGTGCGCTGTACATGACCGACATCCCGTCGGTTCCGCCGTCGAATATGCGCGTGTGCTCCGGCACGCCGTTTTCGCGCATTTGAGCGATCAGATGCGGACCGACGCCGTCGTCGCTTCGGTTTGGGTTGCCGCATCCGATGACGACAACATCAATCGGCATCAGATCCGCCACAGGCGGCAGGACCATTCCGGTTCGACAGGCACCATCAGTTCCGGCAAATCGCAGAATTTCGCATGGACCTTGTAGTACATGCAGGTCTCGCAGGGTTGCTCAATCCCGTCAGCCTCGATCGTGTGATCGGTGAAACCGGCGATGACCAGTTTCTTTTCCAGATCCTTGCCGGCCTCGACCTGCAGGCGCGCCACGATTTCATTGACCTCTTCGCTGGTCCCGGCCCGTGGCCAGACCTCGGTTTCCAGACCCGAAGCCAGCATCTCGGCGATTGTTGCGCGTGTCTCGTCATCATCCATGTCAGCGCTCCTTTCAGATCCGCCAAAGACGGCACCACCAGTCCGGCTCTGCCGGCAAATCAAGTTCGGGCAGGTCGCACCAGCGTTTGTGCACCAGGTAGTACATACATTCCTGGCACCGCATCTCGTCTTCGCCGTAGGGCTGCAAAAGCCAACCTGAGATCACCAGTTTTTCGCGCAGCTGATCCGCGCTCAGAGGCCGCAATTCGTCCAGCAGCGCGCCGAATTCACGATCCGTTTCCGGGAAGGGCTCAACCTTGGTTTCCAATCCTTCCGCGAAATGGTCCTCTATCATCTGGAGGAGCATTTCATGCCCCGCTTCGGCGGGTGTCAGGCCATATCTGTCCAAGTACGCCTGGCGCTGCGCTTGGGTTATTGATGCTTCCGGATTTTCTGACATTCAGCTTCCTCCCTAATTGCCGGATGTCGTTTGGCCGGCAGATTTGATCCGCCGGCCAAATATAAACATCAGGCTGTTCGGAAGCGTGCCAGTTCCTCACCGGATTTGGCATCATGCGCATGAACAGTACACACAAGGCAACTGTCATAGGATCGACAAACGTGACCGACCTCGACCGGATCTGCGCTGTTCTTGATCGGCGTGCCGATCAGCGCTTCTTCGATTGGCCCCCGGGCGCCGTCAGACGTACGCGGCCCAACATTCCATGTCGTCGGCGCGATGATCTGGTAATTGGCGATCTTGCCGTCGCGCACATCGATCCAATGGCACAGCGCACCACGAATCGCCTCGGTCGCGCCCCAACCCTGACCGTCCTTTTCAGTGGGCTTGATGTACCATTCGTCGTTCAACTTGAATTCGCGCAAATTGCGTTCGGCTTCGCGATAGAGAATGCAAAGCTCGTGCATCCGCGCAAAGTGGCGCAGCATCGTCGAAGCGCCACCCATCTTGCGGTACATATCCAGCACCAGCCCGTCGCTGTGCTGGAAGTCATGGCCCGTGTCATTGCCCGCCACCAGACGCCGCGCCAGCGGGCCGGCCTCGAGGCGACCGCTTTCGGCATGCGACACGGCCGTCGACCAGGAATACTTGCCCTCCGGGTCGATGGGGTTCTTGTTCACCGGGTTCGTGGTGCGGTCGAACGGGTGCACCGCACCTGCCGCCTCGTCGTACCAGGCGTGCTGCGTGTCTTCGCGGACAAAGGACTGGTCCATCGGGCTGAATGTGTCGGATGCACCGTCATAGATGCCCGACTTCATGATCACCGCATCGGCGCGGCCATTGATCGTGGGGTTCTGGTACTTGTCCTCGTGGGGCAGATACCCCCATGTTGTGAACCGGCCATGGCCTTTACCGTACTGGTCAAGGCCAATGTCCTTGGACATCCGCCAGAACAGGCCCAGATCGGAATTGGCGTGCTCGGGCTTTTCGTCCAGCCATGCCTCGAATTGCTCCAAGGTCTGGATTTCTTCGTAACGCTCCATTGAGCAGCCGAGCCACAGTGGCTCGATCCAGTTCTGGCGGAAATGCTCCAGGATGGACCAGGCGCGAGTGATGTCCGTAAGTGTCGGAGAACACATAACGCCGCCAGGCACCATGAAGGACGAATGCGGCCACTGACCGCCCAACAGCGCGTAGATCTCGACTGGACGGCCGGAGATTGTCACGCCTGCTTCATAGGATGTGCCGGTAAACGGGGAATAGCGTTTGACGGCTTCCTCGTAAAACGGGCTCATCGCGTAGTTTTCGTTGGTATAGTCGATCATCCACAACCCATAATGGTGGCGCGGCAGGGACTGCAGCGATTCCACGATCTGGCCGAGGTTGCGCGCCAGAATGGCGTTGCGCGGCACGGTGGTGCCCCAGGCGGTATCGAGTGCCCAGGCTGCACAGGTCAGGTGTGACGCACCGCAGATCCCGCAGGCGCGCGGCGTGACGACCAGACCGGCTTGGGGGTCCTTGTCTTTCAGGATGACTTCGAACCCGCGAAACATCTCCGCGTGGGTCCAAGCGTTGGTGACAACGCCGTTTTCAATATCGACCCGGACATCCAGATCGCCTTCGACGCGACCAACCGGCGAAATGTCGAGTGTTTCTACTGCTGCAGACATAATTCTCTCTCCCAATTCGCAGTTAGACTACGAAGATATCTTCTTCTGCCCACGCCGGTGCCGCGCCTTTGGCGGCGGAGGTGAGCTTGATGTAACCTTTCTTGTCCACGCCCTCGGGCATGTCCTTGGGTACACCCATGACGGTTTGTGTTTTGAAAACCGTTCCCGGCGCCAGATCAAAGAACGGGAATTCCGGTTCGGTACAGCCCAGGCAGGGCATACCCGCACGGGTTTTTGACGAATGGCGGTTCCACAGGATGCGATTGCAGGGGCTGTGGGTCATAGGGCCACGGCACCCCAGATCGTAGAACAGGCACCCCTTGCGTTGGCCGAACGCCGTGGTCGACACCTTGTAGGCAAAGTGCATGTTGCGCGTGCAACCGGTCTGCGTGAAAGAGGAAAAGAACGTTTTGGGGCGGTGGAATTCATCCAGCGTCAGATCACCGGCCCGACCCGTGGCAACGGCCACCAGAATCTGCGTTACCCAGTCAGGGTGTGCTGGGCAACCCGGAATATTGATGACAGGCAATCCGGATTTAGCGGCAAAACCTTCGCCCAGTGCTCCGCCCTTGTCGCGCTTGAGAAACTGCAGGCCGACGCTGTCGGACGGATTCGGCGCCGTCGCCGGAATTCCGCCATAGGTCGCGCAATCGCCGATCGCCACGACAAAATCAGCAACCGCTGACAGCTCTTTCACCCACTCCTTCATCGGGCGCCCGCAGAACCGGTTCCATTCGCCGGTGCCGTCCGGCGCATTGATGACGGTGCCTTCGAAGACAAAGATGTCCAGCTTGATCTCGCCAGAAATACACTTCTCGACGATTGCCTTGACCTGATCGCCCAGTTCAAGCCCGAGGGAGGGTTGCCAAAGGACGTTGATCCCAAAGTCAGTGACCAGATCACATGCGCTTGGTTCTTCTGCATTCAGGAAAGACATCGTGTTGCCGGAACACGCGCCCCCCTGAAGCCACAACAGGTTTGCCATTTTTCTTCCTCCCAAAGACCAACAATTGTGCCGCGATATCCCTGCCTCAGGGTCAAGTCTCCTGCTTGGCAAAGACGCGGGATTGATGCTGGGATGGTGTACCGTCGCACGCAGTGCCGCAAATCAACACTTCCGGTCGGAACGGCCTTTTTTGGTAACAAAGTGTAAACTGAAAACTAAGTTGCCATGGGGCAATGTAAACTTAGCTGACAGCTGACAGGGCTTAGCCCCGTCGCCCGCAAGCCGGGCATTCGGCCTCTCCGAAGTAGCTGTACCAGATTCCCTTGCAGCTCTTGCACCAATGGCCCCTGGCGCCCGTGCCCGAAGGAGCAACGGCCTTTGACATGGCGGTCAGGCCCAGATTGCGCGGCTTGGACCGGGTCTTGGCCAGTCCGGATCGGGCATAGGGGAAACCAATGACTTTCGTGGCAGGCGTGTCATCGTCCATGTCTTACCCTTTGCGCAGACCGTATCTCTTGATCTTGTTCGCCAGCCCGACTCGTGACAAGCCCAATTCTTCCGCGACCTTACTCTGGTTCCAGTGAAACGCCGCAAGCGCCTGGGTCAATACGACCTGCTCCAAATGCTCAACCTTGTCTTTGAGCGTTGCACCGGATGCTACGAACGCTGCGTCCTTGTCGTCCTCGATTGGGGTGCGTGCGATCTTTTCCGATAGATGTCGTAGAGCAACATATCCACCTTGTTCTGCAACCGCGACCATGCGCTGAACTTCGCTTTCCAGCTCGCGGACATTGCCCGGAAATGGGTAATACTCCAACCGCTTCAGAACGTCAGATGTGACACCCAATACCCGGCGACCAACCACACCGGCATATTTCTCAACAAAGAACTGTGTCAGCACCGGGATGTCGTCGGTCCGGTCGCGAAGCGGTGGCAATTCCAGTTGAAACCCGCGTAAACGATAATACAGATCGCGGCGGAAACTGCCGTTTTCCACCATCTCCTCAATTGAACGGTTGGATGCCGCGATGATCCGCACGTTGCTGTACAGTGTCTTGTCTGAACCAAGTGGTTTGACTTCGCCCTCTTGCAGGAAGCGTAAAAGGGCCACCTGGAAATGCGGTGATACTTCTGACACCTCGTCCAGAAACACCGTGCCCCCATCAGCCGCCCGAAAAAGGCCCAGCCGATCCGCAATCGCCCCCGGAAAGGCGCCGCGCACGTGGCCAAACAGCTCGGAATACAAGGCATCGTCAGACACACCGCCGCAATTCTGGCTATGCATGGGTGAATTCATGCGATCCGAGTTAAAGTGTATGGCGCGCGCCAAAAGCTCCTTGCCGGTGCCCGTCTCGCCCCGGATCAGGACCGGCATGCCCGTGGAGGCCGCGACTTTCGCCTCGGCGACAACTTCGGCCATCTTGGGGCTTGCATAGACCAGTCTTTCAAAGCGTGAAACGCCACCCTGAACCGATCCGCCTTCCTCGTCGGTGAAAATCTCGTCATCCAACGACAGCTTGAGCTCTCTGCTCAGTATCCGGTGCCGGCGCGACAGCTCGGCGTGTTCCAGGGCACGCTTGACGACGATGCGGATCTGCTGCTCTTGCACCGGTTTGGCAAGATACAAATAGGACGCCGTGTCCTCGCAGAGTTGCGCGCCGCAGCTCAGTTCATTTTTTTCGCAAACAACAATGCGCCAACACGCGGTATGAGACAGGCGAGACCGCACCAAAGCGTTGTCCGGTCCAAAATCATCCTCATCGACGTCATAGAGAATGAGGTCCACGTTCACTTCGTCAAGGAGGCTCTTTGCGGAGTTATCATCCTCGCAAAAGATCAGCCGATACCCATCCAACTCGCTCAGAGCGCTGGAAGCGGCCAGGGTCAAGGCCTTGTCCTTGGACTTGAGAAGAACCGTAGATATTTTCGACAAGGTGCTTGGATCTCCGTTGCCACTGATGATTGCCGGAACAGTATCAGCAAACATTCTTTGCACAAAGAGAACTATTTATGCAAGTTCTGCCTGCATTCTGGCTTCAGAGCGCAAATCCAGCGCCACTTCGCCTGTTGTGAACATCCAGTGCTACGTCCTGTCACTGCGTTCCAATTCAATCGCCCCTCCGGCTCATACCCCGCTGTCATAGCGGCCACAGAGCGAAGGGTTACATCCGACCAAGAAATCCACGAAGCTATTGGTCAACCGCGACGAGGACTTTATCGGACCAGCAAGACCAGGCCGACCGCTCCCCTCAGGTTCCCGCTTGGTGTAGCGAATGCTCGGTTCGGATGATGACCGTATGGGCCAAGCTCAATGACGGGTTTGGCGACATGATCAACAACGCGACGAAGCATGTTCGGCAATTGCGAACGGATGCTGCGTCAGCAAAAGCCGCATCTGCGTAAGTCCGAAATGTCCGCATCTTACCATTTCGCGCACCGCGCAGCGAAGGGCCGCTGTCGCGAAAAC
>CAZRLO010000056.1:0-17713 GCA_964600965.1 uncultured Rhodobacter sp. | reverse complement strand
CAGTGTTACCTCGAAGAATCCGGCCTCGGTTTTTCGGACCCGGCTTTCGATCCGCCACTCATACGGCCCGGCCGTGACCGCTTGCGGCAATCCCCGCGCCCGTTGGGCCCCCCAGATGCGCAATTCCTCGGCCCGGTTGGTGGCGACCGTCTGCGCCAGAAAGCGCGCTGGTGCCTCGGCGACGACGCGTCCCGCCTGATCCAGCGTCCGCATCACCGCCAGCGTGCCGATGGCCAGAACGGCGATGGCTACCAGCACTTCCAGCAACGAAAATCCGGCGTTGGACCGCGCATTCTCCGGCCGGGGGCTCAACCTTCCGAACATCGCACGCCGGTAAATCCGTCGCTGTGACATCGCAGCGCCATTGTGCCGGATGTGAACAAAAGCTCGAACCGGTCCGAGCGGCCGTCGGGCCAGAGCGTGATGTCGGGTTCCCGTGGCGCAACATGGCGCGCCCGTGGCGGTGCGCGCAGCTTGACCGCAGCGTTCCAGCGGATTTCGGCACCGGGGTCGGGCCAGGATTGCGCCGCCCGCGCGTAGCGCAGAACCGCCATGCCCCTGACCGAGATATTCAAACCATACGCTGTGCGGGAATGAACCGCCAACGAACGCAACCGGTTGAATTCACGCTCAAATTCAACGGCGTCGCGCTGGGCGGCCGGGGCAAGCCGGTCGCGCGATACCGCAAGGCCCGCACCCACCGACAAAACCGCAATGATCGCGACGACCACGACCAGTTCCAGCAGGGTAAATCCGGTGTCGCCGCCGGTGATCTCCGACCGTTTTCCGGGCGGTGCGGGGGCGGTTACTGCAACGACCATGAGCCCAGATCGGCGTCGATTCCGCTGCCGCCGGCAACGCCATCGGCCCCCAGCGTGAAAATGTCGAACGTGTCGTGAATTCCGGGCGACAGGTACTGATATTCTCCGCCCCACGGGTCTTTTGGCAGGCGGTCGACATAGCCGTTCTGCGCCCAATTCGCCGGCACCGGTTCGCTTGCCGGGCGCTGCACCAGCGCAAGCAGCCCCTGTTCCGTGGTCGGATAGCGGAAATTGTCCAGCTTATAGAGCTTGACCGCGCCCGAGATCACCGCCAGATCGGACCGCACCCGCGCGACCCGCGCCTGATCGGGGCGGTCGATGATCCGGGGGACCACGACCAGCGCCAGGATCGACAGGATCACCACGACCACCATCAGTTCCAACAGGGTGAATCCCGCGTCCCTGCGGTGGTCTGTGCCAACGGTAGCGGCTGGAGAGATCATTTCTGGCATCGCGGACTCTACAAATCTGGCTCGGTGCAGCATAACCAAACCCGACGCGCGAAACAATTCGGGCTTTTGGGATAAATGACACCGGCACTGGCAATATTTCTGATTGTGGTCAGCCCGGCCGTCGGCTCGTTTCTGGCGGTGCTGGCGGATCGGTTGCCGCGCGGCGAGGACGTGATCCTTGCCCGTTCGGCCTGCCGGGAATGCGCGGCACCGGTTGCGCCCGGCGATCTGGTGCCTTTGCTGTCGTTTCTGCGCCTCCGCGGCCGCTGCCGGGCGTGCGGCGCGGCAATACCGGCGATGCTGCCGTTGATGGAGGCGGGGGCCGCTTTTGCCGCCATCGCCGTCGTGATGGTCGCGCGCTCGAACTCGGAAATGGTGCTGGGCTGCATCTATATGTGGACACTGCTGGCGCTGCTTGGCTGTGACGCGATATGGTTCCGGCTGCCGGACATTCTGAGCGCGGTTCTGCTGCTCGCGGCGCTTGCGCTTGCATGGACGGACCCGCCGGATCGGATCGGGCCCGCGTTGTTGGCAGCGGCGGTCGGATCCGGGGCCTTCCTGTGCATCCGCCTGCTTTACCGGCGCTTTCGCGGACGCGAAGGCATGGGACGGGGAGACGTCAAGCTGATGGCCGGGATCGGCGCGGGCACGGGGCTGGCGCTGCTGCCATGGCTGCTGCTGGCGGCCGCCGCCGGCGCCATCGGCTGGGCCTGTCTGCGAACTTTGCCGCGGCGCGCCGCGCTTGCGGGGGATACGGCGCTGCCTTTCGGCAGTTTTCTGTGCGCAGCGGCGGCGTTGGTGTGGGTGTTGGCGCGGGTCGGTTGACCACCACGCAGGAGCGGCGTTTCGTTCGCGGAACGGCGATCTGCACCGCCGCGATTGCGGGAACCTGGTGGCTGGATTCCGATGCGCGGCTTTCCCTGAATTCTGAATAATTGCGTAAAAACAACGTGATATGTCAATATCTGCGTGTCTAGAGATCTAGACGACCGGACGGCTAAACGGCTAGACAGCCAGACCGCCAGACGGCTAGACGGCCAGACGGCTAAACGGCCAGACCGCCAGACCACCAGACGGTTAGACGGCAAGTCGGTTGGACGGCCTAACGACTGGTGAACCAGACGGTTAATCGGTTCGAGGGCCAGACGGCTCAAGGGCCAGACAGCGGGACAGCTAAAGGGCTATACCGACGGACCCAAACAAAGGCCATTCTCCAATGAACGGTTGAGGCATCCCGGCGGACAGTATTCGTGGTGTTCACGCAGCCATGCACCGCCGGGCCGTGGTGCGGCGAACGGGCGCAGTTTGCTGCCACTATATCCCGGCAAAACTTGCGCGACCCCAATTGGTTGCGCCTTTCCCCGGCCAATCGCCCTGCCGGTCGACGGCCCAATGGCGCGGCGGGATTGCGCCGTGGGTCCCGCACAACCGGCCGGTCCCGAGTGCCGGCTGCGTACCCAATACCCGCCTTGTGATGCGTTTCGGCAGTTCGGAGGGTCGGCGTCAAAGGACCAGAAGGCCAATCCGCAAGCGGGCCCGACAACCAGACATCCGGGCGGCTAACCGCCCAGTCGTGGGCCCCGCCAATGCGGCGGTCGCCCCCGATATCGAACGGTCCTATTAATCGAAATTCAGCTTTGCCCGCCGCCGTCCGCAAAAAGCCCCGCATCCGCCGCAGCCTGAAACAACGCCTTGGACTTGTTGACGGTTTCCTGAAATTCCGCCTCGGGATCGCTGTCGTAGACCACGCCGCCGCCCGCCTGAACGAAAAGCGTCTCGTCCTTGGTGATGGCGGTGCGAAGCGCGATGCAGATATCCATGTCGCCATTGGCCGAGAAATACCCGACGCCGCCGCCATAAACGCCGCGCTTTTCGCTTTCCAGTTCGTCGATGATTTCCATCGCCCGCACTTTCGGCGCGCCGGAAACCGTGCCCGCGGGCAACCCCGCCAGCAAGGCCGACAGGGCGTCGAGATCGTCGCGCAGCTCGCCGACGACGTTGGATACGATGTGAATGACGTGGCTGTAATATTCGATGACGAATTGTTCGTTGGGATCAACGGTGCCGGTCTTGGCGACCCGGCCAACATCATTGCGCCCCAGATCGAGCAGCATCAGGTGCTCGGCCCGTTCCTTGGGGTCGGCCAACAGGTCGGCCTCCAGCGCCTTGTCCTCTTCGGGGGTGGCCCCGCGCGGTCGGGTCCCGGCAATGGGGCGGATGTTGACCTCGCCGCCTTTCAGGCCCACCAGAATTTCGGGACTGGCGCCGACCACCTGAAACCCGCCGAAATTGAAATAGAACATGTAGGGGCTGGGGTTGGTGCGCCTGAGCGCGCGGTAAAGCGCGAACGGCGGCAACGAAAACGGCTGGTGCCAGCGCTGCGACGGGACCACCTGAAATATGTCGCCCGCGCGGATATATTCGCGGGCCCGTTCAACGATGGCGAAATAGTCTTCCTTGGAGGTGTTGGAGACCGGTTCGGCCGGCCCCGTGGCGCGACCCAGATCGCGGGTTTCGTTCGGCGGTTGCCGACCGAGATCGCGCACCGCATCCATCACCCGTTCGGCGGCCTGCGCATAGGCCGCGCGCGCCGAAAGCCCGCTGTTGGCCCAGGCCGGGCTGACGACCGTGACCTCGCCCTTGACACCGTCCAGCACCACCACGACCGAGGGCCGCAGCATCATCGCATCGGGCAGGTCCAGCGGATCGGCATTGACGTTGGGCAGGGTTTCCACAAGCCGGATCATGTCATAGCCCAGATAGCCGAACAGACCGGCGGAAATCGGCGGCAGACCGGCCGGCAGATCGATGCGGCATTCACCGATCAGGGTGCGCAGTTCGTCCAGCGGATGGCCCGTCTGCGCCACGAATGCGCTGCCGTCAAAGCGCGTTTCGCGATTGATGCGGCTTTGTCCACCCCGGCAATCCCAGATCAGATCGGGCTTCATGCCGATCACCGAATAGCGCCCGCGAACCTCGCCGCCGGTCACGCTTTCCAGCATGAAACTGTCTTTGCCGCCCTGGGCCAGTTTCAGCATCAGGCTGACCGGCGTGTCCAGGTCGGCCACCAGCCGCGCATAAACGACCTGATTGCGGCCCGCGTCAAAACCGGCCTGGAAGCCCTTGAAATCAGGCGTCAGGGCCATGTCAGGGAGACGTCTGGTGGCGGCGCGCCGGGGCGGTGCCACCGACCTGGGTCAGGATGATGTTGATCAGCGACTGATTGACCGAGACGCCGGCCTCGTCCTGCAGGGCCGCCGTGAAGGCTTCGAAAATGTCCGATCCGACTTCGAGCGAATATCGCTGCCCGATATTTTCCAGCATGGTCGCGTTGTCGGCGCCCTCCGGTGAAAACGCGGTCACGGTCCCGAGCCTCGCGACGGCATAGATGCCGTCGCTGTTGATCAGGGCGGCGGCACCGGGTTCAAGCCTGAAAACCTCGGTTACCAGATTGCGTGGCGCATGCTCCAGCAGGGCGTCGCGCCGTGCGCCGGTTTCCGTGGTGACGGCGGGCACCAGGTCGGCGAGCGACCCGCCGGCATTCAGCGCGCCTGCCATCTCGGTGCCGAAGCGTTCCAGTTGTCGCTGTGTTTCCGCCGCCTGCCAATCGGCGATGACCTGCCCTTCCACCACGTTCAGTGGTTGCAGTGCGGGCGCAATGATCTTGTCGAGCCTCAGCGCAAAGATACCGCCCCCGGCCATCGTGACGACTTCGGGGAAATCGGAGGTCGCAACCGCAAGCGCCGCCTCGCGAAATTCGCTATTCGCGGCAATGCCGTCGGTGTTTTCTCCATCAAAATCAAGCGTTTCGAGCCGCATTTCGGATTCTGCCGCCACGTCTTCAAGCTCCACCCCGCCCGCCAGCAAATCGTCGATCACGGCGATTTCGTCATCGATCACCTTGCGCGCCTGTTCGGCGGCCAGTTCGGCGTTCAGCGTGTCCCGGACGGATTCGAAACTTTCGGCCCTCGCCGCCAGAACCGCGTTCACGCGAAAAATCGCCGGGCCCAGCGTGGTGGACACCGGTCCCGCCAGCCCCGGTTCGGACATCGCGAAAACCAGATCCGCCGCCGCCCCGCCAAGATCGGCCCGGCTGACCTCGCCAAGGTCGACATCGGTCGGCGTCAGCCCCCGCGCGGTCAGGATTTCCTCAAAGGTCTGCTCGCCGCCCGACAGCGCGGCAAATGCGGCCTCGGCCTCGGCCATGTTTCCGAAAACCACCCGGTCAAGGATGCGACGTGCGGGCGAACTGAACCGCTCGGCGTCGGCCTCGTAAAGCGCGCGCAATTCCGCGTCCGTCCCCTTGATCGACGCAATCAGCATGTCCGGCGTCAACGAGACATAGGTGATCCGGCGCTTTTGCGGTGTCGTATAGGCCGCGGAATTTTCGCGGTAATGGGTTTCGACTTCGGCGGGCAGCGGCAGGCGCACGGCCTCGGGCAGCATGGACGCGTCCAGCCGCACCCAGTCGAAATCCCGGGTCTCGCCGACATATTTCAACAGCGCCAGCGCATAGGTTTCGTCGGCCGCGATGCCCCCGGCAATCGCGGTCTGCAGCAATGTCCGCGATGAATCTTCGCGAAGGATTTCGTCGTATTCCGCCGGTTTCAGCCCCGCCTGTTCCAGCGCGAATTCATAGGCCGCTGTGTCAAATGCCCCGTTCAGGCCCTGAAACGCCTCGGTCGACAGCAGGTTTTCCTTAACGTGGCGATCCCCGACCGAAAGGCCGATGCGCGCGTTTTCGCCGTCCAGCGTCGCGTCGGTCAGAACCAGCGCCAGCACCTGGCGGTCAACGCCAAAGGCGCGGGCCTGTTCCAGCGTCACGTTTTGTCCGACCCGCTGGGACAACGCGCGGATCTGGTTGTTGAGCGCGCGGATATAGGTATCGACCGTCACGTCCTCGTCCCCGACCGACCCCACCGCCTGCGCGCCGCCACTTCCGACCGAGCGCACGCCGAAACCGGTCAGGCTGATCACCAGCAGGCCGACCAGCGTCAGGGCCATCGTGTTGTTCTTTTTCTTTGCGCGAAGCGGAGCAGACATGGGGCACGTGCCTTGTTTGATGGTTGCGCCGGTTTCTTAGGGCCTGTTTGGCCGGGATACAAGCACGCCCCGGCGCGAAAACCCTCGCATCCGCTCAATCCTCCGTGGGATGCCCCGCACGCAAGGCCACCCGCGTCAGGGAACCCTGATCCGCCCGAAACGCGAAAATGCCGGTAACGGCCTTTGGGCCGGCGGGCTGGCGCCGTCGCAAATGCCGGGCGCAGCGTCGGCTCGGGGCTTTTTGGGGTCCACCGGGGCCGTGCGCAACCCGCATTCGGAACGATCATGGCGGAGAGACAGGGATTCGAACCCTGGGAAGGCTTGCGCCCTCAACGGTTTTCGAGACCGCCCCGTTCGACCACTCCGGCACCTCTCCGCGACTGTTCGGTCAGAACAGCGGCTGTTTAGTCGTCCGGGCAGCCGGATACAATAGCGCGATATCGGGGGTACCACGAAATTTTCGCCGTCCGCATCGGCGCATGCCGATTGGCCTTTCGCAAACGCGGCGCAAGGGATACCCTGTCGCGACGCCGCCTTTGCGCCACCAGCCGGAATTTGCCCATGTTGCCCCTGAACCGACCGCAGCCGAAAACCGATCTGCAATCGCTCTATTTCGTGGCCATGCAGTCCCATAATGCCGGGGATTTCGCGACGGCCGAAAAACAATACAAGGCCATTCTGGCCCAGATGCCCAATCAGATCGATACCAATTTCCAGATGGGGCGGTTGCTGGTGCAGACCGGGCAGGCCAAGGCCGGTCTCAGATACCTCGAAAAGGCGACACAGCTTGCCCCCGCGACCTTCGAGTTCTGGCGGGTACTGGTGGAAACGCTGGCCGGCACCGGGATGCGGAAACAGGCGCGGCGCAGCGCCAAACGGGCGGCGTCGAACGGCTTTGCCCTGGCAGAGATGACCGCGTTGAACGCCCTTGCCGAACGCGATCCGTCGCAATCCAACACCTCGCTCGGCGACGCGCCGCAGGAAATGGTCGATCAGGCGGTGGCGCAGTATCAGGCGGGCAATCTGGCCGCCTCGGAACGCAGCGTACGCGAATTGCTGGGCGCGCATCCGCAGGTGGCGTTCCTGCAGAACCTGCTGGGCATCCTGTTGATGCAAAAGGGGGAATTTGCGGCTGCCGGGGAACATTTCGCCATCGCGACCGAGCTTGACCCCTTTTTCCCCGACGCGTTCAACAATCTGGGCAAGGCCTATATCGAGGGGACCGACTGGGACAAGGCCGTGGCGATCCTTGAAACCGCGCTGGACCTCGCCCCGGATCATGTCGGCGCGAACATCAACATGGGAACGGCCCTGCTGGAGACCGGCAAGTTTGCCGATGCTGCGCGCCTTTTTCAAAAGGCGCTGGGCATGAAACCCGACACGGGCGAATGTCTGGTTGGCCTTGGCCGGGCACAGCGTGGTCTGGGGGACGTCGAAGCGGCGCTTGGCAACTTTCGCCTCGCCGAAAAACATTTTCCGGACGGTGAAGGGTTTGAATATTGCGTCCTTCAGGAGGCGGAATGTCTGGGCGATCTGGATCGCGAGGATGAAAAGCGCCAGCGACTCGCCGAAGCGCATGACAGGGCACCAAATTCCGCGCCCATTGCCGTCAATCTCGCGACGGCCCGCAACCGGGCCGGCGAGTTCGACAGCGCCCGCGATCTGCTGATCAAGGTTCTGGCCGATGATCCGGGTTATACCGACGCGGTTGCCCCATACGGCACCATCACGAAATGGCAGATCGACGATCCGATTCTGGCCCGGTCGGAAAAGATTTTCGCGGACCGGGCGGCCGACGGGCGGCCCGACGCGAACCTCGGCTTCGCACTGGCCAAAGCCATGGAGGATACCGGGCAACACGACCGGGTCTTCGGCTATCTTGACCGGGCCAATGCCGAACTGCGCCGCGCCTTCGTTTATTCCGGCGAAAAGGTGCGGGCGGAGTTCGATGCGGTCCGGTCCGGCTATTCCGCCGCTTTTTTCAAAAAGATCACCGCACTGGCGAACACCGATGGCACGCCGATTTTCATACTTGGCTTGCCGCGATCGGGCACGACCCTGACCGAGCAGATCATTTCCAATCACCCTTTGGTCGCCGGGGGTGGCGAACTGGGCGCGTTTTCCAACGCGATGCTGCGCCTCGTGACCGACGATGCCGGCGACATCGCCCCGCCGGATCAACTTCATGACAACGACTTGCGGCAGGCGGCGGCGGCTAGCATCGAAAAGCTGAAAACCGAATATCCGGACGCCGAATTTGTCACCGACAAGATGCCACACACGTTTGTCGTGCTTGGATTTCTTGCAAGCCTGCTGCCAAACGCGAAAATCGTGCATGTTTCGCGAAATCCGGTCGATAACTGCTTTTCGATCTACAAGAATCGCTTCAGCGGCAAGGGGCACCGCTATTCCAACAACCAGACCGAGCTTGGCGACTATTACGCCATGTACGCGCGGCTCATGAACCACTGGCGCGAACTTTTCCCAAATCGGATCGTCGAGGTCGACTATGACCAGCTTGTCGCCGACCCCGAGGCCCGTATCCGCGAACTGATCGCGGGCCTGGGCCTTGAATGGCACGATGATTGCCTGAACACCCAAGGCAACATGCGCGACGTGAAAACCCTGAGCATCTATCAGGCGCGTCAGCCGATCTATAAATCTTCTTCCAGGGGCTGGAAGAAATATGAACGCGATCTGGCCGAGCTGTTGGATGCCCTGCGTGCGGGTGGGATCGAAATCGACTAGCTGTGATTTCTCATGACGTTGTTCATCCGATCCATAGCAATTTTCCGGTGGGCCGAACCGTAGGGTTCGAACCCCTAGGTGCCTTTGCCGCTTTCCTGTTCCGGCAAGCGCCCGGCGGCCTCGATCACGCGGATCAGCGGCTGCAACTCGGTCTCGAACTTTTTCCACGACCGGACCGAGCTTTGGTACATTTTCTGGCGAACCTGCCCCAGCGACGCCGTCATGACGTTGCGCCTGGTCTTGTGGAAGTCCATGACCGACCCTTCCCAATCCAGATCGCAATATTCCAGCAGCGCCCGGGTCTGATTTTCCTGATCTCCGGTCAGTTTTTCATAAGACAATTCATAAATCCGCCCCGGAAACATTGCGTGCCAATGATCCATCAAATCGCGGTACAACAGATAGAATTCCGCCAGTTCCGTCAGGTCATAGGAATATTGGTTTCCCGACGAGCGGAAATAATTCTTGTAGATCGACAGGCAATTGTCGCGCGGGTCGCGGGTCAGGTTGATAATTTTCGCGTTCGGAAACAGCGGTGCGATCATGCCGATCCACAGGAAATTGTTGGGCATCTTGTCGGTGACCCGTGCCTGACCGTCTGAAAGGCGCGTCAACAGGTCAAGATAACCCCGAACCAATTCACCGTACCGACCGACGGGCAACTTGCCCAGTTCCTTGGCATGCTGTTGCCCGAACGCCCCGATATAGGTCTGCTCGTCCGCCCCGAAAACCTGACTGTGGCTGGCCAGAATCTGCTCGACCAGCGTGGTGCCCGAACGGTTCATGCCAACGATGAAAATGGGTTTGTCGCTGGGGTTCGCGGCCGGTTTCAATCCGGCAGCGAAGGCGGGCGTGAACGTTTCGCGAACGCCATCGAAAAACGCCGATTCCTCGGCGGTGGAATACGGCAGGACCAGTTTGCGTTTTATGCGGTTGCCAACGTTCAGGAATTCGAAGGCCGCTTTGGGTTCGCCGATATCCTCCAGCGCCTTGCCCAGCGCGAATCCCAGATGCATTTTGGCGTCCTCCGGGCAATTGGTGTCCGCGATGATGTCTTTCATCCGCCCGATCAGCGGGTCGCCGGCTTCGAATTTCTTCAGGATGGCAAGATTTCGGTACGCTTCGGCCAGCGTCGGATCGTGGTGGATCGCGTCCTCGAAATGTTGGATCGCCGTGTCTTTTCGGCCGGCATTGGCCAGCAGAATGCCCAGTTCGTGTTCGGTCCTGGCCAGTTCACCGGTCTTTGGCAGCGCGTCTTCCAGCGCCCGGATGGCACCCTCCATATCGCCGTTTTCGGCCATCGCCAGCCCGCGGTTAAGCAGGATTTCGCTGTTGTTCGGCTCCGAGCGCAACCCTTTCTCGAAACATTCCAAAGCCTCGAGGTCGCGTGCCATTTTCAGCAGAATCGTGCCTTTGGTATTGAAAGCATTGGCATAATCCGGGCGCAGCCCAAGGGCGGCATCGACTGCGGCCAGTGCTTCGCCATAGCGGCGATCGTGCCGGTAGACCGTTGCCAGGCTGTTATGCGCCTCGGGCAGGTTCGGATTGAGCGCGACCGCCTTTTGCAAATGCGACCGGGCCTTTTCCAGATCATCGACCTGCACCAGAGCCGAACCAAGATTGCTGTGCGCCTCGGCGTATTGCGGATTGACCTTCACGGCGTTGCGAAACGCCGCGATGGCTTCGGAGGACCGGCCAAGCTGCGCCAGCGCCATCCCCAGAATGTTGGGCAACAGCGCCTCGCGCGGGGCCAGCGTAATCAGCAACCGGGTCTGATCGACCGCGCGTTCAAATTCCCCGGTGCCCAGCCATGCGACCACCTGATCCACATCGGCCTGGGTAAGATTTGCCCCCAACCCGGCGGTGCGGCGCATTTTCTGGACCGCTTTTCGCGCCGCCGAGTGGTTCGGCGCCTGCGCCAGAACCCGCGAATAAAATCCCAGCGCGCGCGACGCATCCCCGGCGCGCAACGCCGCGTCCGCCGCTACAAGCGTGTCTTTGATCGAGGTGCCGGATTCCGCCATGATTTTGCCCGTCAGGATCAGCCATTGTCGGCGGCTTTATCGGGCAGAACGCGCGCGCTTGCAATCGCCGTGTCGGCCATCGCCGCCGCGCCGGACACCGGCCCAGATAACGCACGGCGTCGGCTTGACAATCCGCGCGCAATCCCCGATAGCACCGCCTTGCGCCGGATGGTTCCGGTTGTTTGCAATCTCGTCCCCAAAGGGGCGCGCTGTCCGAGGTGCCGGAATTCCGGCGAAACGCCCGCAACGGGGACCGCAGAGACGCGACAGAACAAGGAAACGCGGCATGTTTGCTGTGCTGAAAACTGGGGGCAAACAGTATAAAGTTGCCAAGAACGACGTCCTGAAGGTCGAACGGCTTGCGGGCGACGCGGGCGACAAGATCCAGTTCAACGATATCCTGATGCTGGGCGGCGACAAGGTTACCGTCGGCGCACCGCTGGTGGCCGACGCCGCCGTACAGGCCGAGATTCTGGATCAGGCCAAGGGGCCCAAGCTGATTCACTATGTGAAACGCCGCCGCAAACATTCGAGCCAGCGCAAGAAGGGCCATCGCCAGCTTCTGACCGTGCTGCGGGTGACCGACATCCTGCCCAAGGGTGCGGCAAAATCCGGCGTTTCGGCGGCGGTTGGCGGCGTTGGCGCCGAAGCACCGGCAGCGGTGGCCGCGCCCAAGAAAACCGCGCCCAAGCAAACCGCGGCCAAAAAACCCGAGCCGAAAAAACCAGCCAAGGCCGCAGCACCCGTCGCGGCGGACGACCTGACCGCGCTGACCGGCGTCGGCCCTGCGGCCGCGACCAAGCTGAATGCCGCCGGGCTGACCAGCTATGCGCAGATTGCGGCGCTCGGCGATGATGACATTGCCGCGATCGGCACGATCAAGATCAAACCTGAATGGGTCGAACAGGCCAAAGAACTGGCCAAAGGCTAAGGAGAACCGAAATGGCACATAAAAAAGCAGGCGGTTCCTCGCGCAATGGTCGCGATTCAGCCGGTCGGCGCCTCGGCGTCAAGAAATTTGGCGGTCAGGCCGTCATTCCGGGCAACATCATCGTGCGCCAGCGCGGCACCAAGTGGTGGCCGGGCGAAGGTGTCGGCCTTGGCCGGGACCATACGATTTTCGCAACCGCCGAGGGTTGCGTGAAATTCCACAAGGGCCTCAAGGGGCGTACCTTCATTTCGGTTCTCCCGGTGGCGGAGGCCGCCGAGTAAGCCGAACCCGTCGAATGCGACGAAATCTTAAGGGGATCGGCGTAGCAAGCGCCGGTCCCTTTTCCTTTGATACCTGCGTTCGGGGAGATCGCAATGTCCGTGGAAATCGCTGGTTTTCTGGTCTTTGCCACCGCCCAGGTTGCCACCCCCGGCCCGGCAAACATGGTGTTGCTGGCAACGGGCGCGCGATTCGGGTTGCGCGCGGCCTTGCCCTTCGTGGCCGGGGTCGTGCTGGGCAAACAGGCGATCATCTGGCCGGTCGGGTTCGGGCTGATCGGGCTGGCGGCACAGGTGCCGTGGCTGTTCGGGCTGCTCAAATGGGCCGCGGTCGCCTATATCCTCTGGCTGGCGTGGCGCATTGCGCTGATGCGTCTCAACCCCGGGCAAGGCAGTGCCCGCGCACCGGGATTCGCCGCCGGTCTGGCGGTGCATCCGGTCAACCCCAAGGCCTGGGCGATGATCGTCACGGGGTTCACAAGTTTCGTTGATCCCGGCACGCATGCCTTGCTGGCGACCTTTTTCATCGCCATATCCCTGATGGGATGTCAGGTGGTGCTGCACCCGCTCTGGGCGTGGGGCGGCGCGCGACTGGCGCAAAGCGCGGCGGGTCAGAAATACGAACGCGCGTTAATGGTTTCCCTGGCATCGCTGACGGCTCTCAGCGTGGTTTATGTATTGTTTACAGGAGTTTCAACGTGAAACTTGAAGCAATCCCCAGACAGGAGGTCATCGCCGCAGCGCGGTTTGATCTGCGGCCTCTCGCGCCCGGCGATGCGCCGATGCTGGCGCGTTTCGCCGGGGATCAGCGGGTGGCGCAGATGACCACCTCGATCCCGTTTCCGCTGCCCGAGGGCGCTGCCGACGCGTTCATTCTGCGCGCGCGCGCCAGTGACCGGGCCGAAGACGTCTGGGCGATCGACGCGACAAGGGCCGCCGGGCCGCCGCTGGCCGGGGTGATCGCCCTGAAATATCTGGAGCGCGATCAATCCGAGGTCGGCTATTGGGTGGCACCGGATTTCTGGAACCGGGGATTCGCCTCGGCGGCGCTGGCGGCGCTGCTGATGGCCAATCCCCATGCCAACCGGTCGGTCGTTGCCAGCGTATTTCAGGACAACCCGGTTTCGGCGCGGGTGCTGGCGGCCAACGGCTTTGCCTGTCTTGGCGAGGCCGAGGCGTTCTCGTTGGCTCGCACCGCGCATGTACCGACCTGGACCTATCTCAAGACATTGTAATCGTTGCCAAAGCCTGATCTTGGGGTTAGGCAGGGCTCGAAAGGCGGAAGCGGATGAAATTCCTTGATCTTGCAAGAGTGACCATTCGTTCGGGCGCGGGCGGCAATGGCTGCGTCAGTTTTCGCCGCGAGGCCAATGTCGAATATGGTGGACCCGATGGCGGCAATGGCGGGCGCGGCGGCGATGTCTGGGTCGAGGCGGTGGACGGTCTGAACACGCTCATCGATTTTCGCTATCAGCAACATTTTTTCGCGCAAAACGGCAAATCCGGCATGGGGCGGGCGCGTTCCGGCCGGGATGGCGAGATGATTACGCTGAAGGTCCCCGTCGGAACCGAAGTCCTGAACGACGATCAGGAGACCCTTGTGGCCGATCTGACGCGGCTGGGTCAGCGGGTGTTGCTGGCGGCCGGGGGCAATGGCGGATTTGGCAATCTTCACTTCAAGTCAAGCACCAATCAGGCCCCGCGCCGCGCCAATTCCGGCCAGCCGCTGGTGGAACGAGAGCTTTGGCTGCGCCTCAAACTGATTGCCGATGCCGGTCTGCTGGGCCTGCCGAATGCCGGAAAGTCGACCTTTCTGGCCGCGACATCGAACGCCCGGCCCAAAATCGCCGATTATCCCTTCACGACCCTGCATCCCAATCTGGGTGTTGTCGGTGTGGACGGTGCGGAATTCGTGGTGGCCGACATTCCCGGTCTGATCGAGGGCGCCCATGCGGGCAGGGGGATCGGCGACCGGTTTCTGGGCCATGTCGAACGCTGCGCCGTGCTGATTCATCTGGTGGACGGCACCTCGGAAACCTTGGCCGAGGATTTCCAGACCATCCTCGGTGAACTCCGAGAATATGGCGGCGCGCTGGCCGAAAAACCTCGCATCACCGTCCTGAACAAGATCGACGCGCTGGACCCGGCCACGCGCGACCAGCGGCTTGCGGCGTTGAAAAAAACGGCCGGATCACCGGTTCTGGCGATGTCCGGCGTCTCGCACGAGGGCACGGATGCGGTGTTGCGCGCGGCGCGGGCGCAGATATTGGCGCACCGGGACAATCAGCCCGGGGCTGAACTGGAGGAAACGGCGTGGCACCCCTGACCGGGATCCCTCAGGCAAGGCGGCTGGTTGTCAAGATCGGCTCGGCCCTGCTGGTGGATGCGGTGGGCGGGCAGTTGCGACTTGGCTGGCTCGAAGCGCTGGCGCGCGACGTGGCGGCGGCGCGAAAGGCCGGGCAGGACATTCTGCTCGTCTCCAGCGGTTCGATCGCGCTTGGCCGCCGGGTTCTGGACCTGCCCGGTGGCGATCTGTCGCTTGAGCAAAGCCAGGCCGCCGCCGCGGTCGGGCAAATCCGGCTGGCGCGGGCGTATCAGGCAGCACTGGAGCCCCACGGCATTGCCACCGCGCAGGTTCTGGTCACGCTGGAGGACAGCACCAACCGGCGGCGCTATCTGAATTCGCGGGCGACGCTGGCGACGCTCCTGCAACTGGGCTGCGTGCCGATCGTCAACGAAAACGATACCGTTGCGACCGACGAAATCCGGTTCGGCGACAACGACCGTCTTGCCGCGCAGGTGGCGCTGATGGCGGGGGCCGATCTGTGCGTGCTGCTGTCGGATGTGGACGGGCTCTATACCGGCGATCCCCACACCGACCCCGATGCCAAACGCATCGATCACGTCGCGAAAATCACCCCGGAAATCATGGCGATGGCGGGCGATACGATCCATCACACGTCGCGTGGTGGTATGAAGACCAAACTTATGGCGGCGCAGACGGCGACGGCGTCGGGCTGTGCGCTGGTGATCATGGCAGGCGCGGAAACCGCCCCGCTGAGCGCGCTGGCCAACGGGGCACCGCATACTTGGTTCGCGCCACTGGGCGACCCGAAAAGCGCGCGCAAGAAATGGATTTCCGCGATGAAGCCCAGGGGAGAAATTGGCGTCGATACCGGCGCGGCGGCGGCGTTGGCACGGGGCAATTCGCTGCTGTCGGCGGGGGTGACGGCGGTTTCGGGGGATTTCCAGCGCGGTGATCCGGTCGCTATACTGGGGCCGGGCGGAGTGGCGCTTGGCCTCGGGCTTGCGGGCTATGAAAGCGGCGAGGCCCGCGCGATCAAAGGCCGGCAAAGCGGTGAAATCGCCGGAATTCTGGGCTATCCCGGCCGGGCAGCGCTGATCCACAGGGATGACATGGTGATATGAAGAATCAGGGCGAAATCAATGACATGATGGCCAATATCGGCCTGCGCGCCCGCCGTGCCGCGCAGGAACTGGCCACCGCCAGCGCCGAGCGCAAGCACGCCGCCCTCATCGGCGCCGCCGAGGCGGTCGCACAGAGCCGCGACAAGATCATCGCGGCCAATGTGCTCGACCTGGAATACGGGCGCCAAAAGGGATTGAGCCCGGCAATGCTGGACCGGCTGATGCTGGACGGTTCGCGCATTCGCGGCATTCAGGACAGTCTGCGGGCGGTTGCCGAACAACCCGATCCGGTGGGCGAGGTGCTGGCGCAATGGGACATGGCTTCGGGCCTGAATATCCGTCGCGTGCGAACGCCGCTGGGGGTGATCGGCGTCATTTACGAAAGCCGCCCCAACGTGACGGCGGATGCCGGGGCGCTGTGCCTCAAGGCGGGCAACGCCGTGATCCTGCGCGGTGGTTCGGAAAGCTTTCATTCCTCGGGCAGCCTTCATGCCTGTCTGGTCGACGGGCTGCGCAAGGCGGGCATGCCTGCCGACGCGGTGCAACTGGTGCCGACGCGCGATCGCGCCGCTGTCGGTGCCATGCTGACGGCGATCGATTACATCGACGTGATCGTGCCCCGCGGCGGCAAGGGGCTGGTCGGACGGGTCCAGGCCGAGGCGAGGGTGCCGGTTTTCGCGCATCTTGAAGGAATTTGCCATGTCTACGTCGACAAGGCGGCGGATGTCGAAATGGCCCGCAGCGTCGTGCTGAACGCCAAGACCCGGCGCACCGGCATTTGCGGGGCCGCGGAATGCGTGTTGGTGGATCAGGCGTTTTTCGACCGTCACGGCGCGCCGTTTCTGGACGATCTGATGGCCGCAGGTGTCGAAGTTCGTGCTGACGGCGCCTTGCGCGACGTGCCCGGCACGCTCGCCGCCGATCCCGATGATTTCGGGCGCGAGTATCTGGACATGATCGTTTCCGCCCGGCTGGTGGACGGGGTTGACGGTGCGGTTGCCCATATCCGCGAATTCGGTTCGCAGCACACCGATGCGATCCTGACCGAAGACGACGCGACGGCGGAACGGTTTTTTGCCCGGCTCGACAGCGCCATCCTGATGCGCAACGCCTCGACCCAGTTCGCCGATGGCGGCGAATTCGGCATGGGCGCCGAGATCGGCATCGCCACCGGGAAAATGCACGCGCGCGGCCCGGTGGGGGCGGCGCAACTGACCTCGTTCAAATATCTGGTGGTCGGGGACGGGACGATCCGGCCGTGAGGGACGGCGGCGGTTCGACTCCAACGATCCGACCCACTGGATTCTTGCCCGATGGATCAAATTATCACGTTACTTGAGTTGGTTGCGCGAAATGTGTGGCGTTTCCTGAAGGACCAATGCCACCCGACCCAGGGACCGATCTTTCGCTATGGATTGGTTCCGGCTTCCCGGCGGACCGATCCGGCCATTGCGCCGCAGCCCGAAGTCACCGGAATTCAGCCGGCGGTGCATTCGCCGCGTATTGTTCAGGTAAACCATTCCGTGATCGCCGCCCGTCTCAACATTCCCACAGCCATGGGCATTGCCAGCGGAACGGCAGGCCATAAAAAACCCGCCGGTCGTCAGCGGGTTTATAAGTCGGAGGTCGCTCAGGAAGAGTTAGCGACCCCATGTCCTGACAGCGCCGCAATCCATGTGAACGAAATTGGAACGGGAGTATTTTCCAATCCCACCCGAGTTACATGCAAGTCCGGCGCGGGCCACTTGGCCGACGGTACGAGAATTCAGCCGCAAGTCTGCCGCCATCCCCTTGATGTGAAGGGAATTTTTTGCAACGCCGCGGCTGCGTCGGCGTAGCATGGCATTGGTGCGCGGGCTGCGATAGCCCGAAAGCAACTGGTAGGGCTCGGTCGTATCCAACAGGCGATGCGACGCGGCAAGAATGTCGATGTTGCGCTGGTCCATCCGGACGGTCAGGTCTTCGCGCCAGTCGCGCATGAAGTGAT
>CAZRLO010000055.1:15773-17764 GCA_964600965.1 uncultured Rhodobacter sp. | reverse complement strand
ACATTGCTGACCGCGCCGCATACGAAAACCCGATCATCTCGCATGACAAGATTTTGTTTTATCGGGACAATTTCATGACTTCTGCATGCCGGGGACATCCCGTCAGATGGTCGTTTACCATGCCAACGGCCTGCATGAACGCGTAAACGATCGTCGGACCGCAGAATTTGAAACCGGCATGTTTCAGGTCTTTTGAAATCTGCGTCGACAGCGGAGTCGATGCCGGGACGTCGGACATCGAGGTGAACCTGTTCTGAAGCGGTCTGCCATCGACGTACCGCCACAGAAAGGTGTCAAACCCGATATCGGCTTCGATTTCCTGCCAGACACGGGCGTTGGAAATCGCGGCTTCGATTTTGCCCCGGTGTCGGACAATGCCGGCATTCGCCAGCAACCTGTCGACATCGTCTACGCCAAAATGGGCTACGATATTCGGGTCGAACCCGTCGAACGCCGCCTGAAATTTGGCGCGCTTTTTCAGAATGGTGATCCAGCTAAGACCGGCCTGAAACCCGTCGAGAATCAGTTTTTCCCACAAGGCGCGACTGTCATATTCCGGCACGCCCCATTCCTGATCGTGGTAGTCCCGATAGATTTTTTCACCCCCAGGCCATCCGCAACTTTCTGCCATTTTGATCGCGATCCCCCCTGGTTACGCCAATGTGGCGGGTTTTAGCAAAATTGGAACAAAAAGCGAATATTTACTTTTCCTTCATCATTGTCGGCGCAAGATCGGGGGGCAAAAAGGGGAAAAGCCATGAATGCATCTGCTGCTCGGATTGGGGGGGGCGAAATCGACAGCCCGCTTTCATATGCGACCTCGGAACGCGACCGGGGCACGTACCAACAGATTGAAAGAGCGATTGAAAACCGCGATGTGATGCTGGCATTCCAGCCCGTCGTCAGCGCCGCCAGGCCCACGCAAACCGCATTTTCCGAAGGGCTGATCCGCATTCTTGACGAGGACCACAATATTCTGCCGGCAGGGGAATTCATGCCGGTCGCGGAAAACCGCGAAATCGGACGCATCATCGATTGTCTGGCGCTTGAACTGGGGCTGGCCGAACTGCTGGCACAGCCGGGCCTGCGGTTGTCAGTCAACATGTCTGCGCGCAGCATCGGCTATCCTCGATGGATGGAAACCTTGAATGCCGGGTTGGCGCGGGACCGGACAATTGCCGAGCGTCTGATCCTTGAAATCACCGAATCGTCGGCCATGCTCATGCCCGATCTCGTGACCGTATTCATGGCCGATCTGCATCGTCGCGGCATCTGTTTCGCGTTGGACGATTTTGGCGCGGGTTTTACCGCGTTCCGCTACCTCAAGGAATTTTACTTCGACATCCTGAAAGTTGACGGCCAGTTCGTGCGGGGCATCCATCAGGACGCCAATAATCAGGTGCTTGCGGCGGCGCTGCTGTCGATTGGTCAGCATTTTGACATGCTGACGATCGCCGAGGCTGTCGAAACCGCCGCCGAGGCGGAATTCCTGCAATCGGCAGGATTTGACTGCCTTCAGGGATATTATTTCGGCATGCCGACCACCCTGCCCGCCTGGCGGGCAGAGGCCGAGGCGCGCGTCGCGTCGTGAAGCAGAGCCGCCGCAACGTCGGCAACAATAGCCACCTGCGACAAATGTTTGCACCCCGGACGCGGTGGCCGGTACCACGCTGAATATCCGCGGATGCCCGGCGCATACGCAACTTAATATTCTCCCATTAACCGCTTGCGCAACAATCGAAAACCCCTTATCGACACGGCGCAACAATCATGCGCTGCGGCTCGGGCTGACAAGGTCGCTCGCAGCCATTATGCTGCGCCGCAGAAACGAATCGGTTTTCACTTGGGAAAGGGTGGATCATGACCAATGTAGTAATCGCGTCGGCGGCGCGCACCGCTGTCGGCAGCTTCAGTGGCGCGTTTGCCAATACGCCGGCCCACGATCTGGGCGCCACCGTGCTTGAAGCCGTCGTGGCCCGCGCCGGAATCGA